>CAZRLY010000119.1:0-12166 GCA_964601015.1 uncultured bacterium | reverse complement strand
CTGTCCGTCCATTCCCTGTAACACCCTATTTTGACAATGTTACATTTCCTCGTAGACTCAAGATTCTATCTTGGTTCCTTGAATTGAACGTCCGTATAACCAACTTAGAAATTTGTTCTGATTTTAAAGCGGAAGTAAAATCAAAACATGGACAGTTGGGCTACAGGGGTATCCATTTCTAATTTAACATTGTCAAGCTATACAGGCTTATGAAATGAACCACTGGTTTCCTACTTCAGCGCGCCGGGCGGATGAGGATTGCCGCCACCTCCCCTTCAAACGGCGGAACTCGCAATGTCAATATTCCCTCTTCTGTTTGTTCAGCAGTAAGAGAGTTTTCCCCGCCATCAAGCAAATACAGCGTGGTTTCTCCTGCTGCCTGGAAGTCGTTTTCAGCGAGGTTGATGGTAATATCGAACGGTTCTTTCGCCTCCTGACGTCGGTCGAGCAATGTAAGCGTCAAACTTCCCCCGTCGCGGCGTCGGAACAACTTCGCGTAAACTTTATCAGGCAGCGCGCTTAACCCGATTGTGTCACGAAAGTCGCTGTTGTAAAGGTCAATTTTGATTTTCTGGCGGAGTGCGATGAGGTTGCGCAGATACTGGTGATACGAGTCATTTTCGTTGATGCGTCCCACCATGATGTCGAAACGGTATCCCATCAGGAAAACTCGGTTCATAGCGTCCTCGCGGCGCGGTTCGTTAAGGTCAACATAATAAGAGACAAGTCCCAACTGGTTGTTGCAACTGCCGCTGAAGATTGGGTGTTCTGGGAAGGTATAGGTATATATTTCAGGGTGTGGGTAGCGCGTCAGTCCACCTACCATTTCGATTCCGAGGGCGTGGCTGTTGTATTGCATCAGCGCGTCGCTTACGGTTTCGGTGGTGATGGCAAGGTTGACGTAAGGGCGCGTTGCGTCGGTCACTTTGCGGAGAATCTCTAAACATCCACGGCCAACGCCATGCGGTTGTTGCGGGCCGTGTTCATCACTGAAGCAGACGCGTGAGGCACCGAACATCGTCACGGGCATGCTGTCGAAGTACCACGTATCTGCGCCGTATAGCTTCACGTAGCGTTCGACAACCCAGGAGAGGATGTAGTCCTGGTAGGCTTCGGAGGCGGGACACATTCCAGAGTAGCCATCTGTAAAATTCCCAGCTTGTCGTGAACCGTCGGGGAACACGGAGGCGGAGTTGCGAAAATCACCCCACCATTTTGGTATTTTCACATCGGGTGGAATGTGGGCGCTCCATTGTTCGAGGCACTTCTCAACCTCTGCATCCCATGTCCAAACGTTGTGGTAAAAGCCGATATGTCCGCCAGCCTCACGTACTTTCCTGACTGCCTTAGCCATCTCGACTTCGCCACCCCGGTCCGGGTCCGGAAGCAGGAAGCAGTAGTATGCCTTGCGAGTCTTGTCTGGACCGACATTCTCCAGCATTTCAGACCAGATTTGGAGGTAGTTTAAGCCGAGCCAACGAGCGTCCTTCAACATCTGCGGGTAGGCATCGTAACGGACTGGCCCGCCCGTCCCAAACCATCCGTCGCAGTCCTTGCGTATCCAATCCGGTCCAATATACGGGCGATGGTGTGCATGCGCCCATTCCCGGTATCTGTCCGCCGCCCAGTGCCAGTCGCCTTCGTGGATGCCCACTGCGAACATCTGCGAATCCCATGATTCGCCGGGTTCAAGGAACGCGTACGTGCGCATATCAAGTGTCATGGTTCCCGCTATTCGGTCAGGCCAGCTTTCCACGTCAACCTGCTGAAAAGTCGGGTCAAAACTGGCGAGATATAGTCCACCGCTGTCGTCAAAAAGGTCAAGCCACGGCATTGACGCCCAACCGATGTAGGTTAGGACGTAAATCGGTGTGTTCGACTGGTTGGGACGAGTAAAGGAATATGAAACCGGGTTAGGAATTAGTTCGCCCTGTGCGTAGGGGCGTGCAAGAAAGTCGTCTTCGTGTTTTTGGCCGATTGCGAGTCCATCAAGCACAGGAAAGGCAACTCGATAGACGCGTTGGTCATTTCGTGGCGTTTCGCCTCCGCGATTCTCTACCCGCACCCTCCATTCGCTAATGGGCGAATCTTTGCGCACCGTTATCGAATAGGACAGATGGATGCCACCCGGCAGTTGGTAGGAGCAGATGGCGCGTTCGGCAGCATCGTCCTTTTTGTGTTCGATGTGTACCCCGTCTGCAACAGCATCGCGGAGGTGATTCAGGTCACCCTTCTCTTCTGCGTCCTCATCGGGCTCATATAGAGAAAACCCGCCACTCTGCTTCTCAAACGGGTCGCGGATGTAGATAGCCTGGTTGGCGGAATACGCATCGACGATAAACGGTGGTTTCGCATCTTCACGAGGAATAACATACTCGGTATTTGTCTTGCGGTTGTTAATCCCGACGATAGCGCCTGAATTTGCATCAAGGGAGATACAGAAAAAGTCATTTTCCAAATCAATTGTTTCTGGGAAGGTAGTCATAATACTCCTCCTGGTTGGGGTAGTTACCAGTATCAGTAGTCCTCAAATACGCTCAATCGGGATTGGCAAATCCCGATTATTCCGTTGGATTTGCCAATCTAACGGGAGCATTTGCGGAGTACTGAGTATACCTGATGAGGAACAAAAGTGCAAGTTCATTTTACCTAAAATAAATAATCAGTTTTCGTCGTAATTCCGATTTGTCTTCCCCAAAATGGAGATGAAGTGTTCCATTTATATGAGCAGAAAAGTTGAAATTTTTGTTGACTTGAAGCAAAAAAAATGCTAAAATGTTGGATGAGAAATGTGAGAACAGCAGCCCGTAGCGAAGCGGTAGTTCAGAATTGCTGCGATTTTTAATTTTTGCCAAAACTCTGGAAAAATATGTAAGAGGCTGTGTGAAAAGTAGGTTGGGTTGAGGCACGAAACCCAACAGACACCAGTTATTCACTCTGGAAAAATATGTAAGAAGTAAGGAGGAAGGATGCTAAAGGGTGTTTTCATCGTTTTTTAGCATGCGAACTATGATGTGGATGATGTTAACGTTGACGAGTTTTCAATTTAGTATAACGGCAGCAGGACGAATAGATAGGAGAGTCAAACACCCCGGTCTTTTGCTTAACCAAGAAGAGATTGCCCAACTCAAAACGAAGATACGAGATTGTGAATGGGCATCACATTTGTTTGAAAAAGCTAAGGCAATGGCGGAGAAAGGCTCCGTTCGCGAGATGGCCATTTATTATGCCATTACAGGAGAAGAACGGTATAGCGATTCTGTGCGACAACGACTGGTTAGCAATGCACAATATTCTCTTCCTCGGTATGAACAACTGGATTTGGAAAACCAGCCTGAATATGGGGCATGGTCAGAATGGGGCACATGGGCGTGGGCTTATGATTTGACCTACGATACGTTCTCAGAAGATGAACATCGGCTTGTCCAACGCTGGCTGCGCGTAGGCTGTAAAACGGTCATTGAAGGCGAGAGACTCTGGACTACCACTCCAAACTTAGTATTTGGAAAGCATTTCAACGTTGGCTTAGTCGGATATTGTCTCGGCGATGAGGAATTAATTGAGTGGGCGTTAAATGACCCGGGGGAACACGGGCCAGAACGAGGCGGATTCTACCAGGTGCTTGACACAATGATTAAAGACACCCACTTTTGGGGAGAAACGCCCATCTATGCTTTGCATTATGACCTTCATGGGATGTTGGCTTTGGCGGAAGCGGCACTCCATTACGATGGCACTGATTTATATAACTATGTCTCAAAGGCAAGCGGAGCATCCATTAAAAGCGTGATTGACGGTTATTTAAGGCTTGGTTATCCGTTAGAGCGAACCGGTATCGGAAAGGGCTCTATCCGCATGGCGACTTATGGCGATGGCTCCACCTCTTACACTCCAAGCGGCGCTCTGTTGGAAACTTTCTTGGTTAATTCCGTTGACCCATCGCCTTCTGTTCCTGTGCTTGCCGGAGAACTTGAGATTGCATATAAACGCTACAAAGCCCCTGAATATGCCTGGATACTCAGCCTAAATCCCAATCGTGATACTTATGTCAATTACGGAAGGGCAGCTTGGGGTTATACAGCCTTAACACATGGGGTTTCATTGCCAGAAGAACTTCCTCCGCCAAAAGCACCGAGTGGAATTTATCCAAGCCAGGGCTTCGCTTTCTTACGTTCAGATGAATCACCTGATTACTGGACATCCGGCGCAATATCAGCCCTTATAATGCAGGGAAAGTCGATAGGACATGGGCACAACGACTATTATAGCCTTATCTTTCATGGTAAAGGGAGACTTCTTTATCCTGACTTGAATGTTATCCAATATGAACCAACTTATCTCAATTGGACGCGTGAAGGCATCGCCCACAACACTCTTCTTGTTGACCACCAGTCTCCACAGCCGGGCCCTTTCAAAACAAAACACGATTTCAACAATGATGTTAAATTTTTTTCCATTACAGGCACAGCATTCAAGGGAGTGGCCCAAACACGAAATTTGCTGTTGACCAAAGAATATCTGCTGGATGTTTTCTATGCTTTTGATATACATGGAAATGAACGCACTTTTGACTGGGTATTACATGGGTTAGGTCAATTGTATCCCGGCAATCCGGCGGCTTATCGCGCTACAGATGCTTTAGTTCCTTTTTACTGGTGGATTGATAATGAGATGGGACGGGAGGTAAATGCCACCTGGCAGATGGACTGGATTCAGCGAACTGCTGGCGTAACTGAAGGATTACAGTCTTTTGGTGAAGAATGGTTTGAGCAGGAAAATGGGGTACGGATGACGATGTTAGGCTCTAAAGGAAACCAGGTTTTCTATGGTGATGGCCCGATTACCGATGGTCCGCCTTACCATAGGATTGATGGTGCTCCTGAAGGCTCTGCACCAATGGTGGTTGCGCGTCGAAAGGCGACTTCTACCTCTTTTTCCGCCGTACACGAACCGTATAAAGGCAAGCCACAAATCCAAGAGGTTCAACGCTTGGCAGAGATAGAAAAGGCTATTGCTATCAGGCTAAAAGCGGAAAGTTTTACAGACTATGTTTTAGTTGCGTTTGACGATGAAGAACACACATTAGTTTCTGATGACGACGAGGTATTCACCTTTAGCGATTACGGGTATCTCCGTTTCAGTGAAGGACAAGTGGTCGCACAGGGTAAGCTGAAAGGATTTCGATTAAAACTGCTTGACGCCAAAAGCACGGGCAAAGTGAACGAAAAAAATGTGATGTTGCAACATGAGAACGCGTTCATTATTTGGGGCAACATACCGGAGGATGTTGCAAATTCACCGACGGGAGGAGTAAATGATGACCCAATTGAACAGGCTGCTTGGCTGCATTATTCGTTTCTCCCAGAAGAGATATGCCTATCAACGACAGGTGATAATAATGAGAAAGAAATAGAGATGCATCCGCGTTGCGTGGGCAATGGAGAAGTGAAAGGACGTCTGAAACTGATTACACCTGAAGAGTTAAATGTTGAGCCACAAGAGATATATATCCAATCTCTAAGCGAAGGTGATGAACAAATCGTTCGTATAAAAATTCGTACAACGGAAAAAGCCCAAAATGAGCTTTATGAGATACAGTTCGTTCCTGTAGATGGGTTGCGCGCTGCGATTCAGACACTTTCTGTTTCCGTCGGTATAGTGATTACAACTGACCGTCGTATACCCAAAAACGCCCAATTTGTTATTAGAGCGCCGGGTTACAAGATGAAAGTTGACCAATATAGCGGCGTCTCTTATTACTTGCTGGATGGCGATGGATATAGGCGGCATGGTCGAATGCATAACACCAACTTCATCTTTGGCATTCCTGCTGTTATGCGGGATGAAAAGTGGACTTTCTGTTTCCGTCATCCGTGTCGGTTCATCTGGAAAGGAGAGAACACCCTGACCGTTGGATGTGATGGGACATACGGTGACCACGACGCTCGGATGCTCTACACATTCTATGAAGACCGCATCGTCATCGCTATGGTACCGCCCACTGATGCCACAAAAGAACATACAATGTGGCTGGGAAACTTTGACGCATTAGGGGCTCCAAAACATAATGGCGAAGAGGTATCTGACAATCGCATTATTGCTGATTGGTTTTTCTTTCCGCATCCGGTCTATAGACAAGGGCTTTTACTCCTTCCTCCCAAACAGACAAAACTCCAGTTAGTTGGTACTGCTATGAACTTCCCTATTAAGACTGGAGAGGAGGCGGTTTTGCGTTTTGTTGAAGAGAACCAAATGAGTCAATATGTAAAGTAGAAAGGACACAGATTCCCTATGATAGAATCTCCGTAACCTAAGTCGCAAGACTTCGAGCGTTCATCGGCTTTCTGGTGGGCGTTTACATTGCCCCAGAGGATATTGGGAATGGTTTATTTTGACCGAAATTCGTTTCTCATAGTATTAATTAAGTGAGGCATGGGCATAAATCGGCGTAGGTTGGGTTGAGGCACGAAACCCAACAGGCCGGGAGACAAATTGGGTTTCACTCCGTTCAACCCAACCTACTGAAATGCCTAAGTTATTTTGTAGCCATTCCTTAGGATATACAGAAACCGCATAGAAAGGATGCAACATGAACTTGTACTCAGAACCACCGGAAGCAGCCAATCACCATAGAAAAGAGATTCTTGCGCAAATAGAGTCACTTATCACGAGGCAACGCAAGGAATCGGATGCTCAACGTGAACGCTTTTTTTGCCCAGACTTCTCCTCAGAGCAGACGTATGAAACGGATGTTCAGAAATACAGACAACAGTTTAAGGGAATGCTGGGTTGGCCGTTGACATTGTTTGCCCCGAAAACAACGCCCTCTGTGAGGGAGGAGTTTGTTGCGGAAGACGAGTTAGGACAGATTCATAGAATCTGGATTGAAACATTGCCCGGGTTTGAAACCTATGGTTTGCTTTTTTTGCCGCCGGGGAAAGCCCCTCATCCTCTCGTCATTTCGCAGCACGGCGGCGGGGGGACTCCTGAACTTTGTTCGGGATTTTTTGGTTCCGCTAACTATAACGATATGTCAAGGAGGGTACTGCGCCGTGGTTTCGCCGTTTTCGCTCCGCAACTGTCAATGTGGGGGGATAACTTTGGCCCGACAGCGAACAGAATTCAAATAGACGTCCAGTTGAAACAGCTTGGTGGAAGCATCGCTGCACTGGACATCTGGCAACTGCAACGTTGTTTGGATTTTTTGACTGTCCGGGATGACATTGACGGCAAACGTGTCGGCATGATAGGGCTTTCTTGGGGAGGTTTTTATACGCTTATTACAGCGGCTGTCGAAACGCGCATTCAAGTCGCTGTTGCTTCGTGTTTCTTTAGCAATCGGTACGCATACAGTTTGTCGCCTGCTGTATGGTTCAATTCTGGCAACACGTTCCTTGACGCGGAAATCGCCGGCATGGTGTGTTCGCGCCCGCTCTGTATTGAGGTGGGGAAACAGGACGATTTGTTTGATGTGCGTCATGCCGGTCCGGAGGCTCAAAAAGTAGCGAAGTTCTACGAGAGGCTGGGGGTTCCTGAACGGTTCATTTACAAGGAACACGAAGGCGGACACGAGCTCGACAAATCCGATGATGGGATACAGTTTCTTTCCAAACATTTGCAGGGAAAGCACAACGACTGAATCGTTGTACTCCAGAGTTCGGAAAAAGCAACGACTGAGTCGCTACACTCCAGAGTTCGGAAAAAGCACAACGACTGAGTCGTTGCACTCCAGAGTGATATTTGGAACTGACATTTCTATGTGTTTTGTTCCGAAGGGGCAACCATATCAGAACATTGTCATAGATTTAATCTGATAACCGTAGTATAACTAAAGCATCAAGCTTTGTTCCATCCTCACGATTACCTATACTCAGTGTATGTTCTCCTGCATCCAATTCAAAGATCAAGTCATCAGCAAGCCCTCCCATCCCTTGGATAGCAGTTTGCCATGTCCAGAAAAGCCCCTCTCGCAAATCCCATAGATGTTGGGGGGCATTATCCATCCAGATAAAAAAGCTGTCCGAACCTGATGTTGGTGCGAATATGCGTCCGATGACTTTGTACCTGCCTACCCGTTCAATTTTAAAGTGATATTTTGCTGTACCCATACCATCCCATTTATTGACTGCCCATTCATTGCTTTCGGGAGCACTGATATAGTTAGAATTAGATGCCCTATCATCTTGTCTGATTTCAAAATGCGGTGTCAGTATCGTTGCGCTCTCAGCTTCCAGATAAATCTTATTTTCACCAGTCAGAAACTCCCTGAAGAGTTCTTTTGCCTCTTGGTGTTTTCCTGCTTTTTGATAAAGGGATGCTAAAAAATATGCCTCCTCAATTTGGGTGCTAATATCGGGTTTTGATTGAATAGCCCTAATCAGTTCCTGATGTAGATTCTCTGTCTTTGGAGCTTTGGCGCAACTGCTAACAAGTATTAGTGAACTGACTAACAAAAGATACAATGAAATACTTCTAATTTTTCGCATGGTATTGCCTCCTTTGATTCTTTTTAACACCCTGCTTTGAAGAATGTGATATTATCTACCGTCTTATAAGCTGCATACTGCCCTTTAGCTAAAATATCCCTTAGCTCTTGGTTTCTAAAAAGACTGGTGTTCTGTCCGCGCAATGATTTCATCCTGCAACGATTTGCCCAAATCACAAAAATAGTCGCTATAGCCTGCCACGCGTACGATTAGGTTGCGGTATTTCTCAGGGTGTTTTTGGGCGTCGTGCAGCGTAGCGACATCCACGACGTTAAACTGGATGTGGTGTCCGTCCAGCTTGAAATAGGTACGCACAAGGGCAGCCAATTTATCCAGCCCGTCATCGTCCTTGAGCAACTGGGGCGTGAATTTCTGGTTGAGTAAAGTGCCGCCGGTGCGGGCGTGGTCAATCTTAGCGGTTGACATAATAACCGCCGTTGGCCCGTGTTGGTCTGCTCCCTGCACGGGTGAAATGCCCTCAGAGAGGGGTTCCCACGCCTTCCGTCCATCGGATGTTGCCCCGAGCACCGAACCAAAATATACGTGAACCGTTGTTGGCAACAGGTTGATGTGGTAGGTGCCGCCTTTGGTGTTCTTGCGGCCATCTATCACGCCGAAATACGCCTCAAACAGGGATACCATCACATCGTCCGCATAGTCGTCGTCATTGCCGTATTTGGGCGTTCTGTTCAACAGCAACTTGCGTACCTGTTCGTGTCCTGCAAAGTCGTCCTTGAGTGCGGCGAGCAATGTTTCCACGGACAAATTCTTTTTGTCGAAGACATGGTATTTGACCGCAGTTACGGCATCGGTCAGCGTACCCAAACCCACCCCCATGATGTACGTTGTGTTGTACCGCGCACCGCCGTCGTGATAGTCCTTGCCTTTTACAATGCAATCGTCAATCAGTAGCGACAAAAACGGCGATGGCATGTATTTGGCGTAGAGCCTCTCAATGACGTTGTTCCCCCGAACCTTGATGTCCACGAAGTGCTTCAACTGTTTTTTGTAGGCCTCAAGCAACTCCTCGAATGTTTCAAATTTGGAAGCGTTCCCTGTTTCCAGTCCGAGTTGTCTGCCTGTTCGCTGGTCAACGCCGTTGTTCAGGGTTAGCTCAAACACCTTGGGCATGTTAAAATAGCCTGTCAGGTTGTAATTCTCTTTTCCGAACGCGCCAGATTCCACACAACCACTGTTCCCGCCGTTTCTCGCATCTACCAACGACTTGCCCTGCCGAACCAGTTCCTGAACAACAACGTCGGTGTTGAATATCGAAGGTTGACCAAAGCCGGTGCGAATGATTTTGCCCGCCCGCTTGATGAATCTATCAGGGTTCTTTTTGCTGAGTTGAAGGCAGGAACTGGGTTGCAACAACCGCATCTCCTCAATTACGTCCAGAATCAAATAAGTAACCTCGTTGACAGCGTTGGAGCCGTCCTCCTTTACGCCGCCGGTGTTGATGAGGGCAAAATCGGTGTAAGTGCCGCTCTCCGCTGCCGTGACGCCCACTTTGGGTGGAGCGGGCTGGTTGTTGAATTTTATCCAGAAACACTGCAACAGTTCTTCAGCCTGAAAAGACTGCTTCGCCCCCTCGGGCTCACGGGTGAGCGCAGTTGAGGACTGAGCCGCCGCCCCTACGGAACCGTTTTTGTAAAACGGATACAAATGCTGGTCGAGATGCCCGGGGTTGAAAGAATCCCAGGTGTTCAGTTCCGTGGTAACGCCAAGATGGACGAACCAGTAATACTGCAACGCCTCCCAGAAATCCCGAGGGGCGTGCGCAGGCACATGAGAACAGACAGCGGCGATGCGTTCCAGTTCCTTTCTTCTTTGTGGCTCAGTCTCCCGTTGCGCAAGGGCGCTGGCTTTTTCAGCGTGGCGTTCCGCAAAGCGAATCAAAGCGTCGGCGCAGATGAGCATCGCTTTGAGTTCTTCCTGTTTAGCATAAGCCTGGTAATCGTTCAAATAATCCAGGGTTTGCAAACTTTGCTGAATGTCTCGCTTGAAATCAAGGAACCCCTTGCGATAGATTTTGTCATCCAAGACGGTATGGCCCGGAGCCCGCTGCTCCATAAACTCGGTAAAAATGCCAGCCTCATACGCTGCCTTCCACTCCTCCGTCATTTCCCGAAAAATTAAGTCGCGCATGGATATTCCCTGCCAGAAGGGGATAATGGTATCCCTGTACATCTGCCGGGCTTCTTCGCTGACGGCAAAGGGTATCTTTTTCCGAGAATTGAGGATGTCTAAATCTTCCAGACTATGGCAGCACAGCTCCGGGTAGGTGGGTGTCGCTTTGGGGGCAGGGCCTTTTTCGCCGACAATCAACTCGCCTTCGTTGATGCAGATAGTCTTGTGTTCCATCAAATACTGGAAAGCTAAGGCGCGGCGCACGGGTTCAGACACCGGTCCCAGGTTCTGCTTGTAGAATTCGGTTATCAGTTCTGCTCTCTCAGTCGAGATGGTGGGTATGGCTTCCAGACTTTGCTGCCTCAGACGAGCAACTCGTCCACTCATGGACATGGTGTCAACCTCCTGTAGCGACACGGGCGGTATCTCAGAAAAGCTCAACTCGCCCCTTTGGGATCAATCCTCCCAGGTACTCAACTCATAAAAATATTGGAGTCCTCCGCGAGAGCCTAAGTCTCTTACTTGCAGAGCGTATTTTCCGTCTTTCGATACCGTAGTTTTAAGGTACGAGTCGAATCCATCGTAGTCGTCATTACTGGTCACATATCTCCCGTCCGGATCATATAATATTATATACGAATCAATACGCGAGCCGAGATTCCGTGCATCAATGTCAAAGCAAATTGTGTCTCCCTTCTTGACATCGAAGACGAAATAATCCCTGTCTCCCCTCCGCTCCATTACCCCGTCTTCCGTATCGCCAATTGACATTTCGGTACCAGTCTCGCGTGAATCCCCGTGGTCATCCGAGACAGTACCTCCTGAAGAACCAGAACGGCCGCCTCCTGGGCCGCCCGTTCCTGAACTGCCTGTCTGTCTTCTGGCGGCACCACCGCTGCCCGATATCCGGGACACGTATTGTTCTGGTGTCAGAGGAGTCATCGTCATTAGCATTGACATTAGCCCAGTTGGCTGCATCTGAGCAATGAGGGATTCGAGACTGCTTCCAGTACCAAGTTGCGCAGAGGGATTCAGAGCGAAAAGAATAATTCGGTCACTTTCAGGCGGCGGTTCATTTAGCATAACATCAAAATCATCGGGCATTTGCGTTTCTTCCAGCATTGGGTAACCAATGTCTGAAGATGTCTCTGCTTCGGACAACTTGGTGCCGTTCATCAAACGGAAGGATGTAGAGGAAATGCGGTTGACGTTGAAAGAAGCATTGGCAAGTGTCATTGCGAGTTTTTTCGTTTGATTCTGCCTGCTTCCTGCAATAGGACTTTTACGCGTTTTTTGTTTGGGAGAACCTGTCTTTGATGATGTCTGCGGTGCGGTTTTCTTTTGCTTTGTCAGTGTCTCTGTTTGCGGGTTATATTTGGGCGTGTGTTGTAACATGCTCCCCCATACAAAAAATCCTATCGCGCAGGCCAGCATCGTGCTGATAATGATAATGTGGATTTTAGGCACAACTTTACACCTCCTTTATTGAGAAAATTTACCTTGACTTTGGTAAATCGGATGTAGCAAAGGAAAGCCCTTTGTAGCGACAA
>CAZRLY010000118.1:0-17304 GCA_964601015.1 uncultured bacterium | reverse complement strand
GAATATCGGAGGAGTTGTTGAAGCAAAAGTTGATTTTGACCCTCATCGGTATCTATTTTGGTTTGAGAAAACAGGAAACGGCGTAGTAATTGCGGCAATTGAGAGATTGAGATAGGTGTCAGAGAGAGGGTATGGCTTTCGCCCACCCGGCAGTTTTGGATTAGATTTGTGGACTACCGCTTCGCTACGGGATGCGTGAAAAAGTATCAAAATGTAAACTTAACAACCAGGAGGCAAGTAAATAAAATGTTCAAGAAAAATGCAATTCAAACCTCGGTTTTAGTCACAATCCTTCTGTTGACAGCCACAATGTGTTTAGCGCAGCAGGAGGCAACCGTCCAGCAAAAATCCCTGAGAAGTATAACCCCGCCCAAGCCGTTGCTATTCGTCGAAGTTGCGGATGTCAAAACGCTTTTCGATAAAGATTCAAACATAGCGTTGCAACTCGCGCAGGCACCATTTTTGGAGCTAATTTATGCTAAAATAGAAACGGAATCAAGCGTCAGGGATGTACAATTGGCTATTGAGCCGGCTCTCGTATTGTTATCACATCTCCTCAGTCAGGAGATTGTCTTGACGGTGCCGCAGTTTGGGGACATAACCGATGCGGCTCCTCTGTTAATGGTCAAAATAAAAATTGATGACGCATTGGGGAAGATTCTCGAAAACGGCATCAAAGTCGGAATCGCCAATGCTCCCGGAAAATTGACGGAGTACAACGGCTATGCTATCAAAACAATTCCGCTGTCAGAAGAGGGTTTCCCGTTGCGCGTTTCCTTCGCGTTGATAGACAATATTCTCGCTGTGTCTATGGGTGACGCTCATATAAAAAAGGTGATTGATTTGCATAAGGGCGTGGAAACGGCGTCTATCGAAATTGACCCGGATTTCGCGAGGACGATGGAACGCCTGCCTGTGCCAGAAAACAGCAAGTCCGACAAACACCTTGAAGTTTTCTACTTGGATGCGTCTAAGATACTTACCCTCGCCAACCAGATTTATCCGATGTTCTCTGAGCAGATTCCCGAACAAGCGCGCTTGCCGGTTGAACTTCTGCTTAAATGGCTTGACTTTGCAGGTGTATACAGTTTCGCTATTTCGGCAACTGACGAGGGCATAATATCGCAGGGGTATACGTCGCTAAATCAAAACGCTACGGCAAAGGAACTTGTGAACATGCTTCTGGTCAAACCTGAACAACTGGCATCTATGAAATTTGCCCCTGAAGACGTAATATTTTACGGAGGCAGTAACATCGCAGATATACCAGTCATCTGGAATATGTTAAGAAACCTCGTAGCTAACATACCCGGAGCAGGCGAGAAGACGATTGGGAAGCTTGATGCGGTGCAAAAACTGTTTAACATCAATCTCGAAATTGACCTGTTTTCGTGGATGGGCAATGAGATGGCGCTAATTTACTCAGATATTCCTGCTTTTTCGGAAGGTAACATTCCCGAAGAGATGTGTCTAATCCTTGAAGTGAAAGATGAGGAAAAAGCATTGCAGGGGTTACAGAAACTTACGACTCTCGGAAGCACGATGGCGGGCTTGGCTGACTTTCCGTTGAATGTTGAACCGCAGGAATACAAGGGTGAAACGATACAAGAATTTACCATCCAGGAGTTGCCCATACAACCGGGGTACGCGCTGGTTGATAACTATTTGTTGATAAGCCCCAGTACAGAATATCTCAAAACACTGATAGATTGTTCCAAGGGTGATGTTAAGGGATTGAAGGCTAATCCACGCTTTCAACTGGTTCAAGAACGCATACCAGACAAAGTGAACGGCATAAACTTCCTCGACATGCGCTGCTATCTGACTGCCATGGTTGACAATATGAAGGGGCAAATTGCGAGGGAGGGAGGACTTCCAAGTTGGGACGATGAAGGTTTGGGTTTGGAGGAAACCGTTATGTTGCAGGCATTTGAGCTTGCTGATATACTTGGAACCGTTTTTACCGCTTCCATCGAAATTGGCATCAGCGATGGGACGGGGATAAAGACAAACTCGTTCTTGACGGTGAGTGATTTGGAGAAAGTAACCCCAATAATTGACCCGCCGGTCGCGCAAATTGCCAGATGGATGAGCATTGCTCAACAATACCATGACGCTGAAATGAAGGACAAAGCGTTGAAATACTATGAGCAAGCTCTGAAGCTGGATGATGACAATTTGGACGCACTAATGGGAAAGATTAGCGTCCTTCAGGAAACGGGCGAGGATGTTGAAGCCGCGAGGTTGTTTGCTCAGACGGGTTTTGTAAATGAAGGACTTTGGCGTGTCATCGGCCCCTTTGAAAATGAAGGTGATGGATTTGATAAGAGCTATCCACCTGAAGAAAAGGTTGATTTGGATGCTGAATATGAGGGCAAAGATGGCGCGGTCAAGTGGGCAAATCGGTCAGATGACAAACTTGATGGCTTCGTAGATTTTCGATATATATTTGAACCTGACCAATGGGCTGTGGGCTACGCCTGGACGAAGGTGATTTCACCAGAAGCGAGAAAAGTCCAATTGTTTGTCGGCAGCGATGACGAAGTAAAAGTCTGGTTGAACGGCGAAGAGGTACTCAGCAATGATTTACCCAGAACGGTTGAACCTGACCAAGATGTTGTGACGGTTGAACTGAACAAGGGAGAAAATCAACTGTTGGTGAAAGTTTGTAACCAGGAGATGGACTGGGGATTCTATCTGCGGTTTACGGACGCTGAAGGAAAGGCGTTGAAGGATTTGTATTATGAACCGTAGTAGCCCTGCTAAGAGAAAATTGTATACCTTATAATTTTGTTTTTTAGGATTTTTGAAGAGAACGGGAGAAAAAGTTTATTCTCCCGTTTTTCTTTTATATTTTTAGTTGACGTAGAGGAAATATTAGATTAAAATTGTAATATCATTCTTTGCTTGCCGGCAAGAGGAGAGGTTTAGAGATGAAAATAATATCCTTGATATGCGTTATCCTGTTGATTTGTACTTCAGGTTGTCTGAAGATGTTTGAAGAACAGAAATTAGTCCGGATAGATGATGATGATATAGTTTACGCTGATGCTAAACTGATGCATTCGGAGGGCTATTTGTATACGCTTCCGGAGAAACGCTCAATCGCTCGAATCCTAATCTATCACACAAAAGTCAAGAACATGGACATCTACGCTGGACATGGAAAGGACGATTGGCGCAGGATAAAACAGATTGTGGGCGCTAAAGAATCACCAGTGATTATCAACACGGCTGTATATACAGATAAGATTCGTATATTGACAAAGTCAGTCGTTACAGTTGGTGGGTATGTCGAAGGTATTGAATTGTATCAAAGCGAAATAAGCGGGGAGGAAAATTAATTGAAGAGGTTAAAAATGGTTGATATTTTCGGCATGATGTTTACGGATTATCTTCGCACAGGGCAGGATGCACGCTACGGAATACGCAGGGACGATGACCACTTTGGATGGGATAATGTGCGGGGATATTTTTCTGAGTATGACGAATTTGGCAGTCTGATACAGGACGCACTTAAAGAGGTGGGGAGTAAGGTATTAGACGTTGGCTGTGGCACCGGTAAACACTCGCTATATTTGCAAAAAAACGGCGTTGATGTCGTGGGGTTGGACGTTTCACCTCTGGCAATTCAGGTATGTAAAGAGCGAGGAGTGAAAAAATGTGTGGTTGCTTCAGCGTCGGAGCCGCCCTTCAAAATATCCCCCTGCTTTGATACTATCATCATGATGGGCAACAATTTCGGCATCTGCGGTACCATACCCGCAACCAAACGGATGTTAGAAAATTTTCGCAAGATTGTGAACGATAATGGGACAATCTTGGCTCACGCTGTTGACCCAACTCTGACATCCAATCCAGTACACCTAACTTACCATGAGAGCAATCGCAAATTTGGTCTGCCGATAGGACAAATAAAACTCAGATTGGAGTATAAAGACGCCGTCAGCCAATGGTTTTACCTGTTGCTCGTTACTCCTGAAGAGATGAAAAAATTGGCTGAAGAAACTGGCTGGAGGCTTGATAAGTTGATTACCGGACAGGACGCCAGTTTTATTGGAGTTCTCAAACATAAATATTAATCTGTATTATCAAACAACATAGGAGGAAACTATGACAAACATATTAAAAGTTGGCATTGTTGGGGCAGGGAATCGCTCCCAACACCATGCACAGGTATTTCAATCGGTGGAAGGAACGGAATTGGTCGCTTTTTGCGATGTACTTAGTCAGAGGGCAAAAGAGAAGGCGGAAGCGTTTGGGTTGAACCCGGAAACTGCCGCTGAAACAGATTATCGCCAGTTTGTGTGTCGTGATGATATTGATGCTGTGAGCATTTGCGCAAGTTCCAATGTTCATGCGGAAACAGCTATTGCGGCGGCACAGGCAGGCAAACACATTCTGGTTGAAAAGCCGATGGCGCAAACTTTAGCTCAATGCGATGAGATGATAGAGGCAGCACACGCTAATGATGTTGTGTTAGCCGTTGTCTTTCAAAACCGCTTTCACAGGAACAACCTGCGGATTAAGTCACTCATCGAATCGGGACGGATGGGACAGATTATGATTGCACGGGAATTTGGTTGGACAATCCATTCGTTTGACTTGTTCCGATGGTTATTTGGACCAATCAGTCGGGTGTCGGCAGAATGGGATGGAGATGGGCAGATTTACCGTGACGCGCTCTTTTCGATGTTGCGTTTTGAAAACGGCATCATCGGCTATACTCAAAGCAGCCCACGCCACATATTTGACCCGCCTTGTTCGGAAACTGACCACGGCGTCATGATTGTGGGAGAACAACTGTATCTCTTCATCAAACTGTGGGGACACGAGATTATCTTTGAGGGGAAGGATAAGGATTACCTTGCGGAAACAAAGGAGTGGATGGAGTCGCTTTACACAGAACCAGATTACAACGGTTCGCTGACAAACATCGTGGAAGATTTTCTCAATGCAGTAAACAACGGCACGAAGCCGAGAATTACCGGAGAGGAAGGACGACAGTGTATCGAACTGACTACGGGCATACATAAAGCCGCCTTAACACATCAAACCGCCTCCTTTCCCATAGAAAAAATTGACCCATTTTACGTTGACCCAAAACAGTTGGTACAGTGGTGAAAAAAATCGAAAGCGAGAGGCTCATGTCAAAAATAAGTGCAAGGTAGCCACCATAAACCGAGTTTCTCGGAGAAACTCGGTTTATTCGCACGATTTCTTAACATGAGCTAAACGAGAAAACAGGAAAACGAGACACCTCCCGTAGCGAAGCGGGAGCTTTTTCGCCTGTTTTCTGAAAGTTAGAAACCAAGTTTTTCCGAAAAACTTGGTTTCTATGTATTCATAATGCAACAGACAAACTTAAAATACACATCAACAGTAGCAATAGCCTCATCAAACGACGCAGAACTAAGCAATCTGCGAGCGCCGTTAGACGCAGATTTGAGTTATGAACAGGTAGACGCTGTGGTGCGAAGGGCGTTGGATTTGGATACTTCGCCGAACTCTTTGAAGAATACCATCTTGGAAACGGATTGGGTGGTAATCAAACCGAACATCGTTACAAGTCGCAGCCACAGATGTTCGTACTGGCATAACGACATAGCCCATCCGGGACAGGTAACGGACTTACGGGTTATCAAAAGTCTCATCGGTTATCTCATCGAAAATTGTCGTCCGAAACGGATTACCGTCGCCGAAGGTGGTGCGGAGTGGCAGAAGAATGGTGAGCCATCAACTGCCCCAAATCAGACGGAAGATGGCTGGACAGTTACCTGGCCGGAGTTTGATAATTTGTCTTACGTGGGCATCGTCGAGGAATACGACAAAGATTATCCGGGATTGGTCGATATAGTTGACCTGAATTATGATGACCTCAGATTTGAGCCTGTTTTTGACCCGAAAAACAGCGGCATTGGCGCATTGCAGCGAATCGGCGAGGTAACACGTCCGGCGGAACTATTCGGACGAGAAGCATACATCCCCCACACGGGGACGCTTCGCGAAGGCTATCACATACCAGAAACCATTCTCACTTGCGACAAATTAATCTCAGTCCCTGCAATGAAAACGCATACCTGCGGGACGACTCTGGTGATGAAAAATTACATCGGCATTCTGCCAAATCACCCATCAGGGGTTGTCAGAAAAAGCGACATTCATCAAGGCGACATGCAGAAAGGATTTATTGATTTGTTCTCTTATCACCCTGCGGATTACAGCGTCATTGAGGGATTCTGGTCAACCGAAGGAAATGGCCCGCAATGGGGCGATAACATCAGACACAACGTGGTAGTGGTAACTTCTGACCCGGTTGCAGCGGATACCGTAGGTTCAACTGTAATGGGCTTTAATCCGACGGACATAGACTACCTCTATTACGCTGAACAAAAGGGCTTTGGTACGCTCAACTTGAGCGAAATCGAAATTGTCGGCAACCCCATTGAAAAAGTTAAGCGGAAATTCAAAAGAGCCGCCGGCAGAAAAGGAATCGGCTTCGCGACGAGGGGAAACCGCATTTGGTTGGTAAAAGACGTTGCGGATGAAAACGGGCAGATTTTTGAGAGCGAGGAACGATACATTGATTTGGCGAAACATTTCGGTGAGAATGAGACGAAATCAGCTTGCGCTTGGGTGGACATCTACTCGAAATACGCACAGAGAGGGGAACTGTGGGCATCTGCTGATGGAAAAATGACCGTAAAACTCAATGGCGAAAAGGTGCTGACGAAAGAAACGGAAGATGGACACCAATTCGCTGAATATCAAATTGACATCAAACTTAAAGAGGGAATCAATCGCTTGTCCGTTTACCTGAAAAGATGCGAGAAAGGTTTTGGCTTTACAGCGTTATTGTGCAACGATGAAGGCGATGGGTTGTTTGATATTGAATATCAAGTGGGTTCGTAGTCAAGCACGAAACATAGGTGCGTATAGGAGCGCAATAATCAGCGTAGCGTATTATTGTCCTTCGCTTCGCTACGGGCAAAAATACACGAAAGATTTTTGCACTCCTAATCAAAACCCTACGAGCTTAAAAAACAGACTGTTAGATTTACAGGGAGGTTACATCATGCAAAAAATAAGCAAACGCGGCACTGGTGCTGCCTGGGCACCTAATAGCAAAAAGCTCGTCTACGGGCATGATGGTGACGGCGGCATCTGGATTGTCGGCGTGGACGGCAAAGACAGGACGCGACTGGTGCGCAAAGGAAAAGATCCATTTTGGTCGCCAGACGGCACAAGGATTGCTTATACTTCGCAAAAAGAAGACGAAGAGGTATGGCTCATCCAGGCTGATGGCAGCGGTGAGCCAGAACATTTAGTCAAAGGCATGTGTCCTAAGTGGACAGCAAACGGCAAGGAAGTTGTCTATTTTTCTCCGGAGACGAAAACGCTGTATTCGATAAATTGCGACAACAAGGAAATTCGACAGGTAATTTCCGTGCGCTATCAATATCCTGTTCTTTCGCCCGATGGCAAACAAGTTGCTTATGTCGCGGCCGGCGGGTTGTGGGCGGCTGATGTCGATGCACCGGAGACAAAGGTGTGCCTCTCTCCGATGGAAATGGGTGTCCTGTTGACTTGGTCGCCCGATGGGCGGCACATTGCGTATGGCGGCTTTTTAGGCGTTGATTTGGGGATATGGGTTGTGCCTACCGACGGTTCGCAAGCTCTTCGGCGTATTTGTCCGATGGCGACAAAACCCGTCTGGTCGCCTGACGGCAAACTTATCGCTTACGATGATGGTATTCAACCCAACAGTGGCATAGCGGTGATGGACATAGAGGAAGCGTTGGCACAAGCACTGACATTACAAGAAATTGCCAACCAAATCAAGGATGAACTGGAGAGCAAGGAAGCCAAAGCACAAGACTACGCCAAGTTAGGTTCATTCTTGGTTTGGGCTGGACAATATGAGGATGCGATAGGTGCCTTTACTAAGGGAAGCGAACGGGAGCCACGACAGCGATATTTTAAGCAACGTCTCATCGAATGCTATGAGAAGGCAGGGAAGGCGGAGCAAGCGGAAGAATTGCGTTTGCAACTTGACCCGGGACAAGTTTTGGTGGGAAAACCCGCGCCGGATTTCGCCCTTCCTGATTTGAACGACAAGGAAGTTCGCTTGTCGGATTTTCTCGGAAAGGTAGTCATTCTCGACTTCTGGGCTACCTGGTGCGGCCCATGCGTCACTGAAATTCCCCATTTCATCGAACTCCAAAAAGCATACGAAGAACAAGGATTTAAAATGGTCGGAATTGCAGTAGACAGGGAAGGAAAAGAGGTGGTTGCGCCTTTTGTAGAGGAACACGGCGTGGACTATACGGTTTTGATTGGCAACCGGGAGGTATCTGAACTGTATGGCGGCGTCCGCAGCATCCCAACGACGCTTGTAATCAATAGGGAAGGCACGATTTCTAAGCGGTACGTCGGATACCAGGGAAAATCAGTGTTTGAATCGGATTTGAAAGAGCTTTTGAGCTAATAGTCAATTTTCATAAATCGACATCCACCTGATTGTCGAAATATGAATTTTGACCTACTATACCAATCCACAAAAAAGATTAGGGTAATAGAAACCGAGTTTTGCCGACAAACTCGGTTTTTTTAGTAGCAAAATATTCTGTGGAAAGGTATAATATTGAGGAGATAATTATGAAACCTGAACTAAAAGCAAAGAAACCCATAAATATCAAGAGTGTAGACACGGTAACAATAAAAGGCGCAAGGGCTTATCCTGCTTGGGTACTCGTGCGGATTCGGACTGACAATGGCATCGAAGGTATCGGGGAAGGTTTCACCTGGCACAATCAAGCTGCAACCATCAACAACCACATCAAGACGATAGGCAAACAACTTACAGGAACCAGTCCCCTTGAGATTGGTGCCTTCCTGACGCGCTTTTTACCAGAGTGCAAAGACCGAAATTGGTACGCCTCAATTTCCGCAATCGAAATCGCTCTGTGGGACATTCTCGGTCAAGTGGCGGGACTTCCCATTTATGTCATGCTTGGTGGGCAAGTTCGTGAAAAGATTCCACTTTACGCTGACCACGGAATCTTTGGTGGTGCTCGCAGTTGGGAAGAATGTGTTGAACGAATCGTTGGCATGAAAGAGTCGGGCTTCGGCATGTTCAAATGGGACCCATTTGCCGGGGGTGGCACGCCTGAACCTGCTGAACTCAAAGAACACATTAAGAAGGTGGAAATGGTTCGCGAAGCGGTGGGGACTGATTATCCGCTGGCGATTGACGCTCATAACCGGTTCAGCGTCGAAGGCGCAATCATGGCTGCAAAGGCACTCGAACCACTCAATATCCTGTTCTTCGAGGCACCCACAGAGGACAACCCCGAAATGTTAAAGCAAGTAGCGGAGGCTACCTCAATTCCCCTCGCAACCGGCGAACTCACCTGTAATCGCAGGGAGGCGAAAATGCTTCTTGATAGCGGAGTGCTTGGAGTCTTCCAGCCTGAAGTAGGTACCAACGGCGGGATTCTTGAAAGTTTCAAAACAGCCGCACTGGCCGAAGTCTATGACATCAAAATCGCAACGCACAACTGGTGCGGCCCCATCGTAACTCGCGCGGCGTCCCACGTTTGCGCTACAATCCCGAATCTGCTCTACCAGGAATATGCCGGTGGAGCGCCTGAGAATGAATGGGAAAATGCCCTGCTGGAGCCGCCTACGCAAATCAAAAACGGCCACATCATACTGCCCAATCGACCGGGACTCGGGGCTAAACTGAACGAGAAGGTTCTTGCTTCCCGGCGACTGGATTGAGTGCGAAAAAAAAAGACGCTACAGCTTGCGAGAATTTGAAACTTGTCCTCAAATAGACAACATCAAAGGAAGTGAAATATTTCTGTTGACATGAAGCAGAAAACATGTTAAATTTTAGCATATTGAACTAAGCAGCAGAAGTAGCGTTCTTTAATTGCCGCTGGTGAAAAATGCCAATAATAGACGCAGTCGGAGGACAAAATGCGTAACATCTTTCTATTAGTTCAATTAGTGTTGGTGATGCTCTCTGACGTAAAAAACCGTAAAAAGTCAAAGCAAAAACGAGTTGAATATCAAAAATACATTCGCACAAAGTTAGAACAGAAGCGCTATCGAGGACTTTTTGGGTTGACGGAAAATATCGCGTTGGTAGGTGAAGAAAACCTCGTCCTTCAGCGAGAATTTCGCATTGATTTCGTCTTGCGAAAAATCGTTGCTACAATACCAATTATTGGCATTTTCTCACATTTCAAGCAATACAATCTCCTCGAATTCAAATCTTACAATGACCAACTCACTACTGTTCTGCTAACGAAATACATAGGACAGTTGTTTTGGTGGTTGTATGCCAAAAATCAGGGAGTTGAAAAGAACAAAAGCAACGAGATTAGAGAAGATGAGGTAACATTAAACATAGTAACTGTCGGAAGACCGCGGAATGTTATTAACAGGTTGGATGAGCTCCTTGGCGAAGATTTTCTCAGACATGGCGGTGGACATTACCAATGCGGCCTGATGGGCGTTGAACTCCATATTTTCGTAATTAACGAGTTGCCAATTGAGAGGGAATATTACGCTTGGCTCATCTTCTCGGAAGGCAAACAGTATGAAAAATACAAAGAAACATTAGCTCAAGAGATTGAGAAGAACGAAGAATCCCAAATTTATCTTGAGTTGATAAACGAACTCGAAAAGGAGGGTTCAGAAAAAATGGCTTACGACATTCTCAAAAGAATTCTCAGAGAGATGCCACTTGAACAGCAACAAAAGGCAGTGTCTCCTGATATTCTGAAAGGTATTCTAAGCGAAATGCCAACGGAACAAAAGCAGGAGGTGATATCTTCTGATATTCTGAAAGGTATTCTAAGCGATATGCCAACGGAACAGAAACAGGAAACTATCAAGGAACTTCTTAACCAAATGTCAACAAAGGAACGACAACAATTTATAGAACAATTGTAAAAATCGTGATTAACGAGTTGTCAAGTTTCTGAACAGAAGGAGAATAACAAAATGTCAGAAAATAACATCTACCGAGTTGGTTTAGTCGGCATGGGACATATTGCAGGCGTTCATTGGGGGGCTTATGGCGCTATCAAGGGTGCAGAAGTTGTGGCAGCAGCGGATATATCGGAGGATGCTCGAAAGGCTTTTGCCGAACCAAGGAACTTAAAAAATGTCTACGCTGACTATCAAGAAATGCTAAACAAGGAAAATCTGGACATCGTCTCAGTTTGCACCTGGCCGCAAGTACACGCTGAAGTTACCATCGAAGCGGCTAAACACAAGCCCAAAGCCATTATGTGCGAAAAGCCGATGGCGTTGGGACTCAAAGAAGCGGACAATATGCTGGAAGCGTGTAGCAAAAACAACGTGAAACTTGCCATTGGACATGACTTGCGATTTTGCGAAGATTTCAGAGAGGTAAAGCGGCGTTTGGATGCAGGTGACATCGGAAAACTTCTCTGGGTGCGCGGGGCGTGTTCGATGGATTTGCAGGCACAGGGGACGCACGTTGTAGATTTGATGAATATGTTTGTGGGTGATGTTGGGGTTTCTTCTGTATTGGGGCAAATTGATTATTCAAGTCGAAAGGTATTTCAAGGCACACCTTCGGAAGATTGTTCATTTGCGGCAATTCAGTATAAAAACGGAGTGCGCGGCTATCTCGAATGCGCGCAGGTTTTCGAGGATAGTGGTGAGTTTTACGTCCTTCTCTACGGGGAAGAAGGAGAACTTCGAGCAGAATTCAGTACGACAAAACCGCATCTACGCATTCGGAATCGACAATACCGAGATTGGACACGATTTGACACCGATGCTTCCTATTTTTCTTGTTTTACAGGCGAGATGCAAGAACTGGTTGACGCCATCGACGAAGATAGGGAACATTTCAGCAATGGTGAACGCGGGCGAGCCACACTTGAAATCCTCAACGCTGTTTTCATCTCTTCCGAGAGGCGCGGGCGCGTTCGGTTTCCTTACGAACCGGAAGAAGAATACCCTCTGGCGCGGATGATTCGGGAGGGACTTGTTTAGGGTAAAATGCTATAGAAAGGGGAAGCATAAATGCGACTGGAATTCTCTTTTACCGTATTTTGGGGAATGGCTTTGAGCGTCCTTTGCGCCCAGCAGCCAAAACCACCATTCTACGCTGACAAAATAAACCTGCTTTTTTATATTGACGCCAATGGCAATATGCAGCCTATCACCACTGCCGCAGATTGGCAAAAGCGACGAAACCATATCCTCGCTAACATGCAGTTGGTGATGGGTACCTTGCCTGATACCTCTAAGAAAGTACCGCTTGACGTGCGGGTGCTTGAGGAAGTCAAACTGGACAAAGTCACGCGCAAGAAAATAACGTTCGCTGCCGAGAAAGATGACCGAGTGCCTGCGTATTTGCTGATTCCAACTCACCTGACGGGCAAAGCGCCTGCAATGCTGTGTCTGCATCAAACGACGCGCATCGGCAAAGGCGAACCCGCTGGCTTAAACGGCAGCGAGAACCTGCACTACGCGCTGGAACTCGCCGAACACGGTTACGTCACCCTCGCACCCGACTACCCGAACTTCGGTGACTACCAGTTCAATCCCTACGAACACGGTTACGCAAGCGCGACGATGAAGGGCATCTGGAACCATATGCGGGCAGTGGACGTGCTGGAATCGCTGCCGCAAGTGGACGGCGAGCGCATCGGCTGCATCGGGCATTCACTCGGCGGACACAATGCTATTTTCGTTGCCGCCTTTGACTCGCGTATCAAGGTAATCGTTTCAAGCTGCGGCTTCAACTCATTCTTCAAATACAACAGCGGCAACCTTACAGGCTGGAGCCACAACGGCTACATGCCCCGCATTGCCAGCGTATACGGGAAAGCCCCGAAAAAGATGCCGTTTGATTTCACCGAACTCGTTGCCGCGTTAGCCCCGCGCCCGTTCTTCATCAACGCCCCGCTCAAGGATACCAACTTTGAGGTGTCGGGCGTGAAGGACTGCTTCAAGGCATCGGCACCAGTTTACGAACTGCTCGGCGCAAAAGGCCAACTCGTGGCGGTATACCCTGATGTGGGACACGACTTTCCGCCTGATGTGCGTGAGGCGGCGTATGCGTTTGTGGACAAGTGGCTGAAAAAATAATGTGAAATTTTTGGGTAATGATTCCGTCGTATTTGTTTCCATCGCTTTTGTTTTCTATTTCAGCATGTAGCAGAGTTTCTCCGTCCCTCCATTGGCGAGGAAGAAAAGCAGCGTGCTATGAAAGACGACAAATAGCAGCCAAAGCTTGCAATGCTTTGGCATACAAGGAGGTAATTCAATGAATAAAATTAAACGTGCATTGGTAAGCGTATCGGACAAAACGAACATAACCGAATTCGCGCAAGAGTTATCCAGTCTTGGAGTGAAAATATTGTCTACAGGTGGCACCGCCCGGACGATAAAATCCGCAGGCGTTTTTGTCCGCGATGTTTCGGAGTATACCGGTTTTCCAGAGATGATGGACGGGCGCATAAAAACGTTACACCCCAAAATTCACGGTGGGTTGTTAGCTATGCGCGATAATGAAGAACACGTCAGTCAAGCAAAGGAACACGGCATCGAATTTATAGACATGGTGGTGGTAAATCTCTACCCGTTTGAATCCACTATCGCTAAACCAGACGTAGAATTAGCCGAAGCGATAGAGAACATCGACATCGGCGGACCAACCATGATTCGTTCCGCCGCCAAAAACTATCGCCACGTCGCTGTCGTTACCAACCCAAACCAATACGAATCGGTTATCGCTGAACTCAAAGAAAACGATGGCTCACTGTCGGATGAAACAAGATTTGCATTAGCCAAAGCCGCTTTTGCGCATACCGCGCATTACGACACAGTGATTTCGAGCTATTTAACCGGACTGGACAAAGAATAGGAATTCCCAGAAAAAACAGGTAAGTGGATGTCGTGGAAAACCATCTTGACCTTAAAAACATCGACAAAGTGAATGGTGATGGCATATTCTCAAATTCTTAAAAAAGATTGAAAACGAGAAAACGAGACAGCCACTTCCTACGTTTTCAGAAGTATAGGCTTCGCCTTTACTTCCGCAACTCTTAGTTTGCGTCGTAATGTTCCAAGTTTTCGCCGCAATTCCGATTTAGCGGCGAAAACAAATCGTCTTGCGGCGTCCGTCCACAGAAGTCCCCTGCTGAAAAGGAAAGACAATCTTCAATTGTTTAAGATTTCCCTACCTATCAAACTCCCACACACCAGACTCCCAATTTACAGAAAACAGGTTTTTAGCCACCGATTCCGCAACGCAAATATTTGTAAAAAATTCTTGCTCAAAACATTATTTTCTGATATAATGCTTATAAGTGCTGTTTTCTTTGATTTTCGCCGTTGATGTGAATCAGAAGAAATTCAAAAATGGATGACGTAGACTACTTTTGGGTTGGCGAGCAGATTGCAACAAGGGAAGACGTTTAAGGTTCAGGAGTCCACCACACCCAAGGAGCATTGGCAATAAATATGGTATATCCTTTGGTAGCAGTCACCAATGATATGACCGATTGATGGGTTGCACTTTTTAGAACGCGAAGAATGCTATTTTTTGCGCCTTTTATTTCACTCGTTGCAAGATTTTGCACAAAAGGTGCGCTCAAATTGGTTTGTTTCTCAGTGTGAACCTTTGAACCAGAAAAAATTACAAAAATAAAATTTTGTGTTGACCCAAACATCCTAATTATTTTGCATAAAGCGAAGGAGTCGAAAGATGAAACGCAACTCTTTTTTAAAATATCGAAATTATTTTTTAGTCTTCCTGCTATTACCCCTCGCAGAACTGCTTTTCTTATTGCCCCTTCCCAATGCTTTTGGACAACTTGAATACCTACCACAGCATCAATCAGTTGATGAAAACGCCAAGTCAAATGTGTTATCAGCCTTTGGTAAACTGCCTTTGCACTTCGTTGCGAATCAGGGGCAGTTGGACAAAGCGGTCATTTACTATGCCAAAAGTGAAGGAGCTACCGTTTACTGTACGGAAGAAGGTTTGACCTTTGGGTTTGCAAAGGGGAGTATTAGTTTGAAGTTCTCATCGGAGAGTCCGGTCAAACCAGAAGCGCGAGGCGAACTTTCAGGAAAGGTTAATTATTTTATCGGAAATGACCAAACGTCATGGCAAAGGGACATCCCTACCTTCGGAGAAGTCGTCTATCGCTCAGTATATCCGGGAATTGACTTAGTCTATAGCGGCGACCAACGACGTCTGAAGTATACATTCTATCTTCATCCGGGTTCTAAACCGGAGGAAATACAGATGGTATACGACGGCATCGAAGGCGTTTGGATAGATGGGGCTACCGGTGAATTGGTCATCCAAACGGAATGGGGAGAAATGCGCGATGCTGCGCCTATCGCTTATCAGGATATCGAGGGAGTCAGAAGGGATGTTGACATCTCATTTCGCCTGATGGGAGAAAAAAGAGTTGGATTTGCTGTAGGCGATTATAACCCAAACTTCATGTTGACCATTGACCCGGGCTATTCCACCTACCTTGGAGGAACTAGTAGTGATTCCGGCTATGGTATCGCCGTAGATAGTTCAGGGAGTGTATATGTCGCAGGATACACTTCTTCTTCTGACTTCCCTACCCAGAATCCATACCCGAGCGCTTCTGCTGGTAATAACGACATCTTTGTCACCAAGCTATCAAGCAGTGGCAACACGCTCATCTACTCCACCTACCTTGGAGGAAGTAGCTTTGATTATGGAACAGGTATCGCTGTTGATAGTTCTAATAATGCCTATATCACTGGAACCACTGCTTCATCCGACTTTCCGACCCAAAATCCGTTTCAAGGAAGTGATGCTGGGGCTGGCGACGGAGAAGTCGGCGGTGGTGATATTTTTGTCACCAAGCTATCAAGCAGTGGGAACACACTGAGCTACTCTACCTACCTTGGAGGGAGTGGCATTGATTTTGGCGGTGGCATTGCCGTTGATAGTTCTAATAATGCTTACATCACTGGGTCCACTAGGTCTTCTGATTTCCCCACCCAAAACCCATTTCAAGACAGTTATGGTGGCTCCACTGATGTCTTTGCCACTAAACTAAGTGGCAGTGGGAACACGTTGAACTACTCCACCTACCTTGGCGGAAGTAACTCGGATTACGGCTATGGCATCGCCGTTGATAGCTCTGGCAATGCTTATATCACAGGAAGCACTATATCCTCTGACTTTCCAACCCAAAATCCGTTTCAAGGCACTTCCGGTGGCACCACTGATGTTTTTGCCACTAAACTAAGTAGCAGTGGGAACACCCTCATTTATTCCACCTATCTGGGGGGAAGTAGTAGTGATTCCGGCACTGGTATCGCTGTTGATAGTTCTAATAATGCCTATATCATTGGTAACACTGACTCTTACAATTTCCCCACCCAAAACCCATTTCAAGACGGTTTGGCTGAAGTTGACGATGTTTTTGTCACTAAACTAAGCAGCACTGGGAACACGTTGAGCTATTCTACCTACCTTGGCGGAGGGTTCTCAGATTATGGCACTGGTATTGCCGTTGATAGTAATGGCAATGCTTATGTTACGGGATATACTTATTCTTCTTACTTCCCCACCCAAAACCCATACCAAGGCAGTAAGGGAGGAAGCACTGATGCCTTTGTTACCAAGCTATCAAGTAGTGGAAGCACATTGAGCTATTCTACCTATCTTGGCGGAGGGAGTTGGGATTATGGCCGTGGTATCGCGGTTGATGGAGAAGGAAATACTTATATTACTGGAAACACTAACTCCTCTTACTTTCCAACCCTGAATGCATATCAAAGCAATCTTGCTGAAACCAGTGATACCTTTGTGACAAATTTCACCTCAGATGGCAGATTGGTAGTCGTACCTAGCATCACATCCGTTAATCCTTCAAGCAGGGGTGTTGGCGCAACAGGACAAACGATAGTCATCACCGGCGCTAGTTTCCAGGATAGCCTCTCAGTGGCCTTCGAAAGTTTAGGGACAATCTCTATTGGTACCACGACAAAAGACAGCGATACGCAAATCACCTTAAGCAATGTGAACTTTGCGAGCGCCACCGCTGGAACAGGGAGTATTCGTGTTACCAATCCTAACGATGAAAGTACCACCGCCGATTTCACGGTAAATACTGCGCCTGGCATCACATCCATCAATCCCTCAAGTAGGGGCATTGGAGCAACAGGACAAACCATTGTCATCAGCGGCTCCAACTTCCAGGACAGCCTCTCTGTCGCCTTCGAAAGCTTAGGGACAATTTCCATTGG
>CAZRLY010000117.1:0-17529 GCA_964601015.1 uncultured bacterium | reverse complement strand
ATTTTGAGGAGTCCTCTTTCCTGAGAAAGGTCCTGATCTCTTGGATCTTTGGCTTCCTCCGTCTCCGTCAAAAACGCTTTCTGCTCCTTAACCCAGTCATCATCGTAGTTGTCTGGAGTTGAAGCGCCAGTGAGAGCGCCAAGCGATGCGCAGTCAGTTTCAACCACCTTGACATTACCGCGGCCATCCGTAATAGGATTACCATCCGGGCCAAGTTTATCTACCAAACTTAATCCCTTCACCTTCACAACGGCGGGGTCATAAGTCAAAAACAACTCAATAGAATGGACAAACGGTTCTGAAGAAGTGGGCACATTGGTGAAGGTAACAGGAACTGTAACAATATCACCAGTATTGCCTCCATCACTTCCTATCTCAACGTTCACATCTGCCTGCGCAGGCGACACAGTTAGACCTATTAAACAGAAGCAACAAACCATTAGTAAAGCAGTGATGCATTTTACGCGATTCATTTTAATCCTCCTAATATACTCGGGATTTTTAGCGTGAAGTTTATAATTTTGCGCCCGGAAAATTTTTTTTAGGGGGGCAAATGGCACAAAAGGAAAGTACCGATATGCTGCGTGATTTTAGCAAAATTTATGCCGGGCTGGTTATGTGTGGTCGACGCTTCACCACCAGCACAAAACTAATTGACTGTTACGACTTATCACACGCTTGAATTACACGTCACCAAAAGCTTTCCGCATTTTAGAGATATAACTTAGAACTCCAAATGTGGAGAGCATCTACATTTTTTAAAATAACAAAAAATTCCGCAACTGTCAAGAAAAAAATACACAGAAAATTTTTGTAACGCTCTTTTTATGGGGTGTATTGGTAGGAGACACAAAATTTTAATTAAAATCACCCGAATTCATCAAAGGGGTGGGGAACAACAACTAATTTGATATTCAGGCGAAAATTTCAATATAGAGTTCCCTCTACGAAAAACCGATATCGCGTTTTTGCAAAACTAATGGGTATTATTATACCACAATGTTGAAACAATGTCAACCAAATTTTCAAAAAACTCAAAAAATTTAGTAATTTATGATTTACTATACCTTTGTATGAAATTTTTTCTGGTATCGTAAGCGCGAGGCATTCTGTTAGAAAATGGAATTATAATGCCTCGCACCTACAACCTCTTTATGTGATAAATAGCGATATTTCCCAGTAGGCAGATTGCCAAGTTTCAACGTGCCGATTTGTATTCGCTTTAGATGTTGAACTTCGTGTCCTACATATCTGCACATCCGTTTTATCTGACGTTTTTTGCCCTCATGGATGACAATTTTCAGACAAGTGCGCGTTTTAGTCTGTTTTTCTACGGTTACTTTAGCGGGCGCGGTCAGTCCATCTTTGATTTCTACACCGTTGCGCAACTGTTCCAGGGACTCTTTGCTTGGGCATCCTGTAACCCATGCCAGATAAACTTTGTCTACATGATAGCGTGGGTGCGTGAGTTTATGTGCGAATTCACCGTCGTTAGTGAGCAGGAGCAACCCTTCGGTATCAATGTCTAAACGTCCCACGGAATAAACCCGAACTGGAATGTCGGTAAGCAGATGCAGGACGGTAGGGCGGTTTCGTTCGTCACGCGACGTGGAAATGTAGCCAGCGGGTTTATTGAGCATGATGTACACTTTTTTCTCCTCCGGCAACACGCGCTCACCATCCAACTCAACTATGTCAACATCGGGTTCAATGCGCGTTCCGCATTCCAAAACCGTTTTTCCGTTGACAGTAACCCTGCCGGCGGAAATGATGTATTTAGAACGCCGCCGTGAAGCAACGCCGGATTCTGCCAAAAATTTTTCTAATCTAATCGACATGAGTTGCTGTGAAACGTGAATAAAAGCAGTCAAGGAATACGCTACTGCTTTGTTGGCTTAATTATAATAGGTTGTGGTAGGTCGGGTATGGTAGGAAACCTACCCGACAATTGGCTAACGAACGTCAGTTGGGTAGTCTTGTGGACATACCCAACCTACGATTATATGACCTTCAAACCAAAATCAACAGAGCACTACTGCGTATCGACGCTTAGAATCTGCTCAATTTCATCCGCTGTGGGAAGTTCGGAGAGATTTTTCAAACCGAACTGCTTCAAAAATTCATCGGTGGTGGCAAATAACAGGGGACGTCCCGGAGAGGATTTACGCCCGGATATTCGTACCAACCCTTTTTCGATTAGCCCACTGAGTACGCCACCACTGCTGACACCACGGATTTCTTCCACCTCGGCTCTGGTAACGGGTTGTTTATAAGCGACGATGGCAAGGGTTTCAAGAGCGGCTTTTGAAAGTTTGGTTGCAATCTGTCGGGTATAAAATTTTTTAATCCACTGGTTGTATTCAGGACGAGTGCAAATCTGAAACCCGTTGGCAAGCTCTATAAGTTGAAAGCTGCGGTTAGAATCACGGTATTCGTCGCGCAGTTCATAGATGAGTTGTCTTGCGATTGCGGCGTTGACATCCTCCAACACCTGTGTAATTTGCCTCAACGTAATCGGTTCGCTGGAAACAAATAACAACGCTTCAATTATGGATTTTGCTTCTGTTGATTGCATAGCTTTCCCGCCTTTTCAGATGCTTGCGCTACTGTTGGGTAGGTTTCACCATACCCAACCTACCGGTCTTTCTGGCTCTCTCTCTTTTCACATCACCTCTGGCGCGGTAATGCCCAGTTTCAGCGCTACTGTTGGGTAGGTTTCACCATACCCAACCTACCGGTCTTTCTGGCTCTCTCTCTTTTCACATCGCCTCTGGCGCGGTAATTCCCAGAAGTTTCAGCCCGTTTCCAAGCACAGTTCTCACACCATCTACCAATACCAATCGAGCTTGTGTCAATTCGGATTCGGCTTCGTCGAGAACGCGGTGTTTATTATAGAAGGTGTGGAACAGCGAAGCCGTCTCTTGGAGGTAATGGGGGATTCTGTGCGGTTCCAGGTGCGTTGCGCTGCCAGAGACAATTTCGGGGAAATCGGCGAGTTTTTTCATCAATTTTATTTCCTCGTCGGACGTCAACAATGGAAGTTTGACAGCGTCGAAGGGTAAGCGCTCTATGCCACGTTTCTCCATCTCCTTGAAGATGCTACAAATTCGGGCGTGGGCATATTGGACGTAGAAAACAGGATTGTCATCGGCTTTTTTGATGGCGAGATTTATGTCAAAATCCAAATGCGCGTTGGTCGAACGCAGAAGGAAGAAATAACGAGCGACGTCAACTGCAAATTGTTCGTCCACGGCTTCAGCTAAATCATCCATCAACTGAGCTAACGTGAAAAATTTTCCCTTGCGCTTGGACATTTTTACCGACTCACCGCGTTCGATAACATTAACTTGTTGTACTACGAGGATGTCCAGCTTTTCATCCTCAAATCCAAGTGCCTTCATGGCACCTTTGAGCCTCCCGATTTGGGCAAAATGGTCAGGCCCCCACAAATCTATCACCCTGTTGAACCCGCGTTCAAACTTGTTGTAATGATAAGCGATGTCGGGTGTAAGATAAGTATATTCACCATCGCTTTTGACGACGACGCAATCCTTGTCGGCTCCCATCTCTGCCGCTCTGAACCAGCGCGCTCCTTCAGATTCGTACAAAACCCCTTTTTTGTCAAGTAGTTCGATTATCTCCGCTGGCTTTCCAGTATCGCGAATTGCTTCTTGCTCGCTCACCCACGCGTCGTATTTGACGCCGAATCTCTCCAAGTCCTTTTTCTGCTGTTCGACGATTTTCTCACAGCCGATTTTTCGGAAAGCTTCTATGCGTTCAGATTCGCCCATTTTCTTGTAACGCTCACCGTATTCGTCGATGAGTTGTTGAGCCAAATCTATTACATAATTTCCTGGATACCCATTTTCGGGGAATGGGTAATCTTCCGCTCCCAGCAATTGATGATAACGAGCGTCTATAGATTTAGCCAGCGCGTAAGCCTGCCCACCTGCGTTGTTTATGTAATATTCGCGTTCAGCTTTGTAACCGACGGCGTTGAGCAAATTGACAATAGCGTCGCCCACTGACGCAGCTCGTCCATTCACGACGTTCAAAGGACCGGTTGGATTGGCACTGACGAATTCCACTTGAATTCGCATCCCATCGCCAATATCACATTGACCGTAATTGCATCCTTGCTCTTGAATCTCCTTGAGTAGAGCGTATAACCACGTATTTGAAAGATAGAAATTGATGAACCCAGGGCCGCCAATTTCAATCTTTTCAATGAGCGGCTCATTCTCCACGTCAATGTTGTCTATTAGTATCTTTGCGATTTCACGCGGGGGGAGTTTGGCCTGGCGCGCAAGGGGGAGTGCGACAGGACAGGCGATGTCTCCGTGTGTTTCTGACTTAGGTGGTTCCAAATGTATTTCAGGGCGTTCTTCGAGTGTCAGTTGACTGGAAGATAACACCCTTTCGAGAGCAGTGTCAATAATGTTTTCTATCTGTGCTTTCACTTCATCTAACAACTTTTTCACCTCAATTTGTTTGCAAAAAGGCAGACACACCGGCCCGCCGCTACGTTGTTTTTTGCGCTCCTGATTACTCGAATTCATCAAAAAATTCTTCCAGTTCATCAAATTCTTCATCGTATTCAACTTCGGCGACTTCCGGTAATTCGACATGCGGTGCATCCGCCCAGAGCCGCTCCAAACCGTAAAACTCCCGCGTGTCTCTGAGAAAGAGGTGAACCACTACATCAACGTAGTCCTGCAAAATCCAATTAGCATCTCGTTCACCTTCGATGTGCCACGGTTCAATTTTGCTCTCTTCCAACTTTCCTAAAATGGCATCGGCAATTCCTTCCAGATGTCTACTCGAATTTCCAGTGCATATCATGAAAAAATCAGTGAAGGATGTAATTTCCCTTAAATCCAAAATAACCACATCTTCGGCTTTGCGGCCGAGGGCTGCTTCTGCCGACAATTTAGCTGTTTCAAGCGAAGTTATTTCCAAATATTTCACACCTGCCTTTCTTATACTTCTTAATTGTACACGATAAAAATGACTTTGTCAAAATTTTTTTCTTGACTTAGACGATATTTTGACATATACTGGTAAATCAAAAATGTGATTAGGAGGGAAGAATATTGAAAGAAAAGTTGCAATGGATTGTAAAATTTTCCGCGTGGATTCTGTGTTTAATTATATCATCGGGCGCGTGGGCAGAGTCATTTCCTGTATTTACAGACGTAACAGCAGCATCGGGTATTTCATTTCATCATAGCTTTGGCGATGAAAAAATGAGTTCCATTTTGGAAACCACAGGTTCAGGATGCGCATTCTTCGATTACGACAACGATGGCAACCTTGATTTGTATGTCGTGAACGGATGCTATCTTGAAGGAATTAGCGATTCAGAATCCGTATTCAGAAACGCTAAGTTGACGAACCATCTCTATCGCAACAACGGCGATGGTACTTTCACAGATGTCACGGAAAAAGCCAACGTTGGCGACGCAAACTACGGCATGGGGTGTGTTGTCGGCGACTACAACAACGATGGCGACACAGACATCTACGTCACAAACTACGGAAAAAACACGTTGTATCGCAACAACGGCGATGGTACTTTCACAGACGTAACGGAGGATGCTGGCGTGGGAGACAAACGCTGGGGAGTCGGCGCTACCTTTTTCGACTACGATAACGACGGACATCTTGACCTTTACGTGGGCAACTATCTGGAATTTGACCCGGAATACCGCCTATACTACGAAGCCGATGAATTTCCCGGTCCGCTGGCTTATCCTGGACAGCCGGACGTATTCTATCGCAATAACGGCGATGGTACTTTCGCAGATGTAACAGAAAAGGTCAAAATGCTCAATGAGGGTAGAGCTATGGGCGTTCTCGCCACCGACTACAACGGCGACGGTTTTGTGGATGTGTTTGTCGCTAACGACGCAATGGAAAATTTTCTGTATAAAAACAACGGCGACGGCACTTTCACCGATGTCGGTTTGGAATCCGGCGTCGCTTTTTCCGAATTCGGCGACGCAACCGCTTCGATGGGCGGTGACTTCGGAGATTTTGACCTTGATGGGGATTTTGACCTGTTGGTACCCGACATGTCCTACAACAGCCTCTACAGAAATCTCGGAAACGGCAACTTCGAGGATGTATCAGCAAGCGTCGGTTTGGCGGAGATAAGCGGACAATACTGGAGTTGGGGCGGCGATTTTTTCGACTACGATAACGACGGTGACCAAGACATTCTCATCTGCAACGGCAACGGACATCGCTTAGAAGGCACTCAAGAGGAACTATTATTGATGAACGTACAGGAGGCGGGCGAAGTGGGGGGGCGTATTTTTCGGGACGTGGCAGGACAATCCGGGCAATATTTCCGTCACAAAAGCGTATCCAGAGGTATGGCAACGGCGGACTACGACAACGACGGCGATTTGGATGTCTTCGTGCTGAATCTCGACCAGCCTTCCATCCTGCTTCGCAACGACGGAGGCAACCGCAACAACTGGCTAATGGTGCATCTCATTGGTACCAAGAGTAACCGAGACGCACTGGGCGCAAAGGTAGTGGTGCGAGCAGGCAAACTATCCCAGACTGAGGAAAAGAAATCAGCTACAAGCTACCTGTCCCAAAATGACCAAAGGCTGCATTTCGGGCTGGGAAACCGAACCAAAGCCGACGAAGTAGTAATAACCTGGCCCAGCGGGCAGAAGCAACGGTTGAAAAATGTGAAGGCAAATCAGGTAGTGACGATACGAGAACCGCAGTAGAGCATGCTGCCAGCTTGCCGTAGAACATGCAGCTTGCTTGTTCGTAGGAGGTGATAACAATGCTACAAATTACCGCTCACGAACCTGAAGAGGAACTGCTTTCGGGGGAAGATGCACTGAAAGATGCCGAAGAATCCGAAAACCGCTGGCAGAAGTGGGAAGAAAAACTTCAAAAGATTACCCCCCATGAGCCAGAAGAGGAATTAGTTTCTTCAGTGGAGGAGGTATTCCGAGATGCCGAAGAATCCGCAAGACGCTGGCAGGAGTGGGAACGAAAACACCAACGGAAGTTCGTTTCTATCGGACTGCCGCAAAGCGAATAACACTGTTGTAAACATTACTTAGATTTCAAAAATAAACTTGCGCTTTTTATGTAAGTTTTTAAAAGGAATTGTATTATCACTAAATGCTTGATAATTTTAGCTTTAGCGGCTATTTTTACCTGAGAATCTCGCGCCGCTTTGGGGGGCAGGTTTTTTTTCAAACGAGTCTGCGCGCTATTCACCATTATGATATGAAGTGTCAAAAGCCTAAAGTCCCACTACAAGCCGATTCTCAAACAATATGTGATAATACAGTTGAAAGTCGGTATGTTCTTCGCGAGCGACTATTTGACCAAGCTTACCAATATGATAAGCCAGTATTTTCAGGTAGTTTTGCCAATGAAAAACCGCATGAGAATGACCAATATCATCTCCCCACACACCTATTAGGTTAATCTGTTTATTGGTAAAGTGAACAAAGGGATTTAACAAAACATTTCCAACATCGGTGAAATGTCCCGCAACCACGTATGAACTACCTCGTCGAAGCATGTCGATTCCTTCGACAATAGCGTTGGGAAAACCTGTGCATTCAAATACTACATCAGCACCATAACCACCGGCCGTTTCTGATTTAACCATTGGTGATTTGCAAGTCAAAGTAGGGCACCGTCGATTTCGATGTGCCGCTACCCTTCGTCCCATAGACGCTGCATGTAATTTAGGCTGCGGCGCAATGCTTCAACGCGTTCTTCGTCTGGTACATTCTCACAGTTTATCAGGTGTATTCGCTCTGCCGGGTGCTGCTTGAAGGCTTTCACGTACAATTCAAAAGGGCTGTGGCCACAACCAAGTTCAACAGACCACATGGTGCGCGGTCTTTCTTTCGCGAGACTGTGGTCTTTCCAGCCAACTACAGGAATCCTATCGGGATACTCATCCACCAAAAGCCATCCATACGTCTGAACAGTTGTGAGATGTCCGATGTTAAGCAACAGCCCGGCGTTTTGTTGTGGCATTGAATCTACTAACAACCTGCAGTCGTCAAGCCCTTCCACCCAGGAAGATTGATGAATGTCTACGCTTATTTTCAAGCTCTCATCCGCAAATGCTTCTGCAACCGCGTTCATACATTTGGCCAATCGCAAAATCTCGGTGGTTTTCTCATCTGTTGGCATGTGCAATCGACCGCATGATGGAACATGGTGAGTCAGATACTTGCAGCCCAGCGCAAGGGTGTATGAAGCATATTCTTTCAAAGACTCAATTGTCGTCTGCGCGCCTTCATTGCTTGAAAGATCAATCGTCCCAGCGAAATGCACTGCTCCTATCTCAAGCCCGGCGTTATCCAAAGCCAGTCGAACATGAGCGGGGTCAGATATGAGCAGATTGGGGAATGGACTTTCGCAAATGCCATCGGCATTGACAGGTTTGCCATCGCGGCTGGTGAGCAGCAAAATAGAATCGAAGCCGATTTCTTTGATGGTTGATAGCGTTTTTTCAAAGGACAGATAATGTCCCACTGCATGGGTTACAACTCCAAATTTCATTATTCCCTCCTTTATGGCAATTTCACAGGCAAAATTCGCCTTGGATTTTTTACCAGCATTGGATTTTGTGGTATCCTTACTCAGGATAGTGCCAAAACAGGCAGATGCGAATCTGAGGGGGGGCACGACGCCTTCTGGTAGTGCCGGATCGCCTTAGGAACCCCCAGGATGGAGAGGACGTATTTCTGCACCAGCGAACCGCCCATCCCGTACCCGTAGTACGCCTGCCACTGGTTGGGCATCTCCGCAAGGTGCAGGTGGAAGTACCAGTTGAACGTGCTGATTCCGTCCGCGCCGTCCTCGTACATCTGCAGGGAGATCTTGCAGAAGCCCTCCTTGTACCGCTGAATCTTCTTCGTGTCCCCCGGAGCAATCGGGCCTTTGTCCGGGCTGTTCTCGTCACCCAGCCAGCCGGGAAGCGGGAAGAGCGTGGGGTAGATGCCGATGTTCTTCCCCCTCGCCAGTGCTACGAACTCCTTCGTGTAAGGATGTCCGGGCCACCTGGGCCAGAAGAGCGTCGGGCAGATGTAGTCCACCAGGTTCTCCCCGAGCCAGGTATTCACGTCCAGGCCCAACTCCTGGCAAGAGGGATTCGCACCCGGAGACACGGCACCGGGGTACTTCGCCACCGCCTCCGGCGTATCCAGCGATGGGCCGACGCGCACGCCCAGGATTAACCTCTTCCGTCCGGGATGCGCCGCCACCTTGTCCAGCATGGCCCGGGTGTCCCGCACCATGCGGGTGAGCACGGGGTGGTTCTCCAGGGGGTTGGAGACCAAGTGGGTCCAGCGGCGGAAGTCGAACTCGATACCATCCACATCGTAGTTCTCCGCCACCTCACGGAAGATGGCCATCCGGTGAGCGTAGACCTCAGGATGCGCCGGGTCGAGGCAGTGGGCACCCGGGATGCGCAGGTGCTTGTGCTCCCGGCCAAAGTCGGACATATCTGTCGTCTTCTCGTAGAAGTCCTCCGCGTTCATCCGGTAGCTGGCAACAACAGCCACTCCGCGCTCCCGGCATGCCTCAATGGTGATGGTGAACGGGTCTGTCCCCGCATCCAGCATCTTCTGCATGGCCTCGGAGTCCCCCCCACCCACATACTTGCTCCAGGGGGTGGCCACCCCGGATCGGTAGATAACCGGGTCGGGCATCCCCACGTTCTGGGCGAAGATGCCAAGCTTCGTGTCCACAATCTCATCCACAGCACGGCGGTAGTCCGCCAGTATCTCCCCGACGGGCTTCTTCGGAGCCAACGCGTGGAGGATGTTGTTCGTGTCGTTGTTGAAGATGGTCCGGAACTTACGGTTGTCGGGAAGCTCCGTCCTCAGATTGGTAGTAGATTGCATGGTAGCTCCTCTCGATTACTGGGCCAGCATTTCTGGCGAAGGCGAACCTGGTTGAACTCGGTGGGGTTTCGAGTAAAACTCGTTAGAGGGGTGTGAGTAGCTACTCGAACCCCAAGTTCAACTTTTCCTTCCTTCACCATGCAGTACACCTTCGTCTACAAATATTGCAAATATTATAAACGAGAAAGGGCAATAAATCAATAGAAAATGTACCTTACGCTGTTGTTGGCCCGGAGAATCCACATCAACACGTTCTCAAATAAACAGAAGTATAAAAGTCTATTTCACGTAAAAACCACCAATGGAAAAGCTGGTGGAAAAGATTCCGCCTTAGACATACTACAAAGTGCATCCCAAAATGTGTTAAGATGGAAAAATTAAATTGTTAGGTAAAAGTAGGGACGAAGTGAGAAAGTTGGTAGCAGGGCGCAATGGTGCTTATATCTGTGGTGAGTGCGTAGAGTTATACTGTGACATTCTCGCAGAGGAACTTGATGACTTCAAAGCATTCAAAAACAGATCAGTATCCTAACCTTTGTTCATAATTTTAATAGCAGCGTGGATTTTTTCTGCCGCTTGTTTCCCTTCCTCTTCAGTCGCCCGCATGGCACCGCTGCTTACAATTCGCCAGATGGTATCTTCTGCCACCGGACAATCTTCTGAAGAATATTTCTTCCCCGGATAGGGCGCATGTCGTTTGAATTGTTTGCGGGCGGGGTGTTTGTGGTCAACGGCGGATTGAAAGACATCGTAGTTGTATGCCGGTTTCTGTGTGAAGCCGAAGCCCAGTGGCGCTCCAGCCTCCCTTGCTACTTCCCTAAATCGGTCATGGCTCAACCCATATTTGTCCCCCTCCCAGAAACAACACCAATTATAACCTGCTTGCACTGCCTCTTCCGGAACACGTCGCGGGCGAAGCCACTCACATCCCTCAATCGCCGCGTTGAGATGTTTCAAGCAAGCGTTATACGTTTCGACGTATCCGCGTACCCGGGAGAGTTGCGCCAAACCAATCGCCGCAGTCACTTCATTCATCCGGAAGTTGAGGGTGAAGAAGGCAGGCGACTCGCCGCCGAAAGCCCATTCATTGTAGAGCTTGTGGTCAAGTTCATCTTCGTCCGTCACCATCATTCCTCCGTCTCCGGTAGGAAGGTGTTTCCCTTGCTGGAAGCTGAATACGCCGATATGTCCCCACGTACCAGCATGTTTCCCCTTCCAATAACTACACATATTGTGAGCACAATCCTCAATCATAAAAATTGAATGTTCGTCACATATTTGCCTCAGTTCGTCAAGACGAGCGCACAATCCCCACATATTTGTCACGATTAACGCTTTGGTTTTCTCTGTAATCTTCTCCCGGACGGAATTTGGGTCAATCAACAGGGTATCCGCTTCAATATCGGCGAATACAGGCGTGGCATTTTCGTTCAACGCGGCGATGCCACCAAAGTGAACCACCGGGTCGCAAATGACTTCGGTATCCCAACCTGCTTCAGAACAACTCACCGCCTGGACTAACCCAGTCATCGCTGAATTACGGCTGATGGCGTGCTTGGAATCAACGAATTCCGCAAAAGCATTTTCAAACCTGCCCGTCATTCCTGCACGATACCAACCTAAACTGCCTGAGTTTAAAACCTCTCGGACGTAACCGATTTCTTTTTCATTAAAAATACGCATGCTGAAAATTCCTCCTTTTTCAAACTTTCTTTCCAGTAAAGATGTTGAAGCGCCCTGCCCCATAAGGACAGGACGCCAAATGCTGTTACTGTTTCAAGACTGCCCATGTTGTTGCCAATTTTCCAGTGGGAGTGACATCCCAGCCCGGTTCCCCAGGCGTACTCGGAATACCAGCACCTACAATCAAAACGTTGTCATAATGTGCGTGGTCAGCCCACTGCCGGAAACCAATCCTACCCTTACTAAAATCCTTTGGGATTTGCAGCGCTTCAATGCCCTCCTTGTCATCGACAAAAATATTTGCCATATCACCTTGTACCACTAACTTGTACTTATGCCATTCTTGAGTATTGACACCGAGCTTATCGCCTTTTTCGGCTATATTTTCATCGAATTGTCCGCCTTGTTTCTTAAACCACTCTGAGAGATTGATGCTTGGAGCTAACATGAAGGACACATAATTATCGGCATCTTGGGAGCGGAAGGCAATGGATATTTCATCTGTCTGTCCGCTGGCCTCTATTTCGACTGTGTAATCTGTCCAACTCTCGTCTCCAACAAGTGCCATAACCTCCCCGTCACCTTTACCGGATAGCACTCTACTGCCACTCTTATCATCCTTCAGGATTTCCCAGTCGCCTTGTGTATCCCATTGTTTTAGTTGCGCATCATCCTCAAAATCGAAATATAAAGCCCGGCCCAATGTTGCCTGAAGTAACATTAACAACATAATTATCGTTAAACTCATAATTTTACTTCCTTTTTTAACTAACATTTTCTACCCCTCCTTTCATAAAAACATTATATGCAAACTTCCCATTTCAGTCAAGAGAAAAAAGAACAAATCGCCTTTGTAAATCATTTCTTTATCTTAGCGTATCCTTTTTTCCCTTGACTTTGTATTAACAATATGGTATAGTCGTAATTATAAAAACCTGCTTATGTTGGAGACTATTGAGAATGTTCAAAGATATTCAAACTACCTTGGAAGCATTAAGAAAGCAAAAGTATATAACCTCTCAAGAGGTAGCTACGGTGCTATTCTTGGGAGAAAAACTGAATAAACCGGTGCTTGTAGAGGGGCCTCCTGGTGTAGGCAAAACAGAGGTTGCCAAAGTGGTAGCGCAGGGACTGAACAAAGAACTCATTCGACTGCAATGCGTGGAGGGAATTGACCAGTATGCGGCTATAGCGGAATTTAACTACGGTAAGCAAATACTATTTACACAGATACTACGCGACCAGGTGAATGAAATTATCGAAGGACATAAAACTATATCAGAGTCCGTCAGAGAGCTATCCAAACCTGAACACAATTTCTTTTCGGAAGACTTTCTTATTGAACGTCCTTTGTTAAAGGCTATAAATTCTGAGGAACGGAAGGTATTGTTGATAGACGAAATTGACCGTGCGGATGTCGAGTTCGAGGCTTTCCTGTTGGAAATTCTTTCAGATTATCAAATTTCCATACCGGAGTTAGGCACCGTTACGGCTAAGACAATTCCTTATGTAGTCTTAACATCCAACAACACCCGCGAACTCTCGGACGCTCTGAAACGAAGGTGTCTACATCTGTTCATAGACTATCCATCTATAGAAGTAGAAAGAGAAATTATCCGCTTGAAAGTACCAGAGATTGGTGAAAGATTAGCTGAGACTGTCGCAAGAATCGTAAGCTCAATCCGAAAACTTGACCTGAAAAAGAAACCGAGTATTGGGGAATCTTTGGATTGGGCGAAAACGTTGCTCATCATACTTGAAGATGAAGGACAGGTTGATGAGGACGTCCTTAAAAGCACCTTGGGTGTGTTGCTTAAACATGAGGGAGATGTGAAGGTAGCTTCGAGGAACGTTGCGTCAATTCTAAAGTGACGGGTTGAAGTAGGGCCTGCCGCTGGATGGTTCTTAAAATGGCAAAGGAAAAGAAAAAATATTATAATCCCGCAACTTCGGAATATGTAAAAAAGAAAGGGAACCTCCCTCCTGAATACAGGGAAATCGTCAGTCACCTCAACAGCTTAGGCATCCAAGAAAAACGGCTGATTAACACGGTTCTGCGTGAAGAAAAGAGCGTAGAGCAATTAATAGAGGAACGCAAGTCTACAGGTAAAGTATCGAAAAATCTCCTCGAAAGAGAAGAAAAGACCAAATTATTTGAAAAGGAAAATCCCTGGCCTACCATCTTAAAATCTTTTGGCTGTGAAATCTCAGAGAACCTGTCTGCCTCTCAGATAACAAATAACCTTCAGTCTGTTTTTAACGCCTACCACAAAAAACGCCAGTATTTGCCCTTACTTCAGGAACTTTATGAACAACAACATGGAACGGATAAAGCGGAAGAGTTATTTGGAAAACTTGCCTCTCTTACATCTTTGGGCAATCTCAATTCATATCAACATCTGCATCTCGTCTTAAATGAACTTAAAAAGAGATTTTTGAGCGTTGTTGGTTCTGAATCAGAGATTTGTCCCCTTGCAGACGAAGTAGCCCGAACAAAATTTTATGATATATTGGGTATCAATTTTGAAACATTGAATTGCGTAGAAAACTTTACGGAGGAGGAGAAAAAAGCCCTAAATGCGTTGCTTGAAGTTCTCTTCACCACGGAGGATGTCCCTGCCCTAAAAACATCTATAAACGCTAAATTAAAAACCCATATAGATAACCTTAAAAAACGGTTTGTGGATTGGCATGATGAACTTTACGCAAACGCAGGATACCCTGATAAATTCAAAGAATTTGAAGGACTGAAAGCGGAGTTAAAAACAGCCCTGGAATCGCATCCAACCTGTACGTTAGAAGATGACATTCACTTAGCTTATGATAAGGTTTTTACCCGTCAGATTATTAAACCAGCCCATTTATCCGTTAAAAAAGTAGAGATAAGCACTAACCACAAAATCAAATGCAAAGTCTGTCGAGTTGAAAAACCTTTGTCAGGTACTTTGCCCGAGACAGAAATACCAAAAGTAAGCCAGATATTCACAGAACTTCAAACCACAATTGACGAAATAAAAGAGCTGAAAAGCAAGATTGAGGCGACCAATAAACGTACCTCCGTTCAAATTGCGGACATCGAATTAACAGTGGATTCATTGCGCAAAATCTTCAGTTCCATAGAGAAAGTAAGGGATAAATATGGGCTAAGATATTTTGCGGATGTGTTGAAAGGGAGCAAAAATAAAAAGGTACGTGAGCGAAAAGGACAAAAACTTCCCGCCTATGGGCTTTTATCTAAAAACGGGGCTCAAGATGTCGAGGAGATGCTCAGGGAAATTGTGAGGAGAAATTTCTTGAGGATAAATGAACATTACGACGCAGGGGTTTACTATCCACTGGTTGACCTGACAAACAAAACACACATTTTCCTTGAATCCACGGCACTGCCCAAAGATGAAGCCGCCGGCACAACCCCAGTCATGTTTGATAAAGATACGATAGTTCGTACTTTTAACCAGTTTGATGATAATGCAAAAGGCTGGATTCTTGAGAAGTTGACAAAAGACCAAGAAATTAGGATACTAAAGGAGTTGTTTAGACATATTGAAGGGAAAGAAAGACAATCTCTGGTTGAAAATGCAATAGGACATCTTCAAAAGCCATCTTTGGAACCCTTCCTGCTAAACATCTTTAATTTTGGATACGGCAATAAAAAGGATGAAAATATTGAGAAAGTGAAGTTGGTATCGTGCGATTACTTTCTTGAACACCCAGATAAAAAGTTATCACCTATTTTTAAGCTCAAGCTCGCTAAGGAAAAATATCCTGCGGTCAAACAAAAACTACAGGACATCATAACGGCTTTGGAAAAGTCAGTACCTCACACAGAAATTCCCCATATGTAACACAATCTGTTAGATTGTGAAAAGCAGTCGCAAACTAACAGTTTGCGTTACATGCCGTTACTTTAAATACTAACGTGGGGAATTTCTGTACCTCACAATCCTCCGTGTCAGTAGGTGGAAATTCCCGTAGCGAAGCGGCTTTTTAGATTTCGATTGCGATATTATGTCGAGAAAGGAAAAGTAAGATGCAAGCAAAAATACTCGACTTCATATCAGCGCTTAGAGAAAACGAGATAAGAGTTTCTCTTTCTGAATCTCAGGATGCCCTGAACGCTGTATTAGCTTCTTCTGACTTAGTTTTAAACCGTGATATTTTCAAGCAAACTCTCCAGTGTACTTTGCTGAAAGATACCGAGAACACAAACGCCTTCAATTTGTTATTCGATATCTTTTTCTGCCAGAAGGATTTGAAGTATGCTGACTTCATCAAAGAACTCAAGGAAAAGGAATTACAAACGCAACGTCAAGCACTCCGCCTTGAAATTGCAAAAGGGGATGGCAACGGAGATGGGCAAAAGGATACTCCAGAAAGGGAAAACCTTCATGAACTCCTGAAGGAAGCGGAGGCAGAAGAGAATCTACATCCTTTAACCCGGTCACTGATTACAGGCAACACAGCCCATTGGGAAAATCTTGTGGATGAAAAGGTAAGGCTTTTAATGCCTAAGTGGCAGGAAAAACCATTGAGACGTAAAGCAACCTATGAAAAACACGTACTGGAATCGTTTGACTGGTTTGAGATTGATGCACAACTGGATGGTATGTACTATCGGACTGCTACGAGGGAGTTAAAAAAGAAAACGGGAAAACGGGAAAACGAGACAGCCACCTCAAGAAAGGGGGGAAAGGAAACCTATCCCCCCAAAATAGAGATGGATGTTGGGGATGTGATTGACAGGGTAGAGACGCACAGAAAATTGTTCAGGAAATTGATTAAGAAAACGGTTCAGTATACAGAGGTAGAGCAAGGTATGGAAGGCAGACAAGGAGAACGCGGATGGGACAGACACTCAGAGGACAAACTCTACGAAACGCAAAGACTCCGTAGAGTTCCCTTTGAAGCGTTAAGTTCTGAAGAGATTAAGAACCTTTCTCAATATGCCCAACGGGTTGCGCAGATTCTTGCCACTAAAATATCCCGTAGACAGAAGTTGAGCAAACGACAACGGATTATAGATTTCAGAAATACTATACGCAGAAGCGTGAGTTTCGGCGGTGTTCCTGCAAAATTGGTTTACCGAAAACAGAAACTTCAAAAACATGATGTACTGTTGATATGCGATGTTTCCGGCTCAGTCATTAAACCTGCGCGTTTTCTGTTGCAATTTATGTATTCCCTTCAGCAGTGCATGAAGGGGAAGATCAGGGCATTTATCTTTGTATCCAAGATAGATGAGATTACTCTGTTTTTCCAGGGAAGGGAAGTAAAGGAAGCTATAAATCTCGCTATGAGTAACGCAGAGATTGATTACTACGGACGTAGTGACTTTGGCTCTGCATTTTCTACCTTCACAGACAAATATCTGGAATTAGTCAATTCCAAAACCATCGTAATTATTATCGGCGACGCAAGGAACAATAGAAAACCTTCTCAAAAAAGTAAATTACAGAAAATCAGAAATAAGGCGAAAAAGTTAATCTGGTTGAATCCTGAAGACCGAATCCAATGGAACACAGGTGATAGTATCATAGATGAATATGGGAAATGTGCGCATGAGGTACATGAGGTGATGAATTTTGAAACATTGACGAAGTTTGTCGAGGGATTGATGTTTTGACGCGGCAAGGGGAGGAGCAGCAATTATGCCAATACTTGACCATTTTAGCAACAAAATTAAAAGAATTAGCCACTTTCATTCATTTCACAACGCGTGGGCAACACAAATTGCATTCGAGTTAAACAAAATTCTTCCAAAGGGTTTTATCGCTGAACCGAACGTACACCTTGGAAATTTGGGTGAAATCGATGTGCGGGCTGACGAGTTGCTTTTTGAAGACACCACAGCGTTACTCACACAGTATCGTGTACCTGCCCCGAGAGGAACAATTCAAGTTTCGTTTCCAGAGGAGACAGAAATATTTATAGTGAATATCTC
>CAZRLY010000116.1:0-17552 GCA_964601015.1 uncultured bacterium | reverse complement strand
CTATCTCTTCTGCGCACTTTTCCAATAATACGCCGTTTGTTACGATTTGGACGCATAATTTTTTCTTCTTCATGTAGTTGACAAGTGGCGATAGCCCTTTATATAAGAAAGGTTCGCCGCCTGTGATGTAGATATGTGGCTTGAGGTGGGCTATGTCGTCTATCATCTTTTGGTATTGTTCCACCGAGACGCTTTCGGCAACTTGGGAATTTGGTCTATCAAAATTGTATCCGTGTCGTCCCCACTGAGCGCAGATGGAACACCGGTGATTACAGACATTGGTAATCCGCATGCTTACAAGCCAAAGGGAGTTGCTTCGCCCGTCGCTGTTCAAATGGTAATCCAGAATGGATGAGACGTGCTTCTTATAAATCCCCCGGGTAATATTGAGTGCCAAATCCGGAACTTCTGTTATAGCCTTCCCGATTATAGGCAGAACGGTTTTTAACTGTATACCACTTCTCATGGAAACATCCCTGATTAACTTGACTTTGTTACTTTAAAATGAATATCCCTGTAGCCTAACTTGCTAAGTTGGCGGTATTCCATAACGGCCAAGATGGAATCTTAGGCTACGGTAGAATCTAACAAAGTCAAGTTAAAAGCGATAATTTGCCTTCATTATCAATCGGTGTTCTTGTCCATCAACTCCGGGCTTATGATTAGCGTTTCTAATCTTAGAATGGGTATACTCCGCATCTGCGGAATATCTGCCGATAGAAATATAGGATAATCCTACTGAAAATGAGTGGGTTGATTCGGCAGTACCGGAAAGGAATTCCCAGTATTCGTCCTTCGAATTTACATCAACCGGCATGTTCTTTCCTTCTAAGTGTTCTATATTGACATCGCCCTCCCCTTGTCTCTCGCGTTCATAAGTCAGGGAAACGCGCACTTTATCAGTGAGCCAATGTTTTATATCAAACCACAAATCATCCGCGTCCGTTCCCATCCAGTGTCCGATGACAAAATCTTCATGAGTATAACGGGTGATGTCATACTTGTGAGTATATGCGTATTGATTGACGAAGGCGTATTCGATGCGCACATCTGTATCTCTCAATCCAAATGGGTCAACCCAGTATCCGCCGGCCAACAAGCCGTATTTGCTGTTCCAGACTCGAAAGGCTTCTAACCCCTTCGGCAGTTGAAGGTCATCCACCATTAGTTCCCCATAAAATTCAAGATAGGGTACCAAAGTGATGTCAAAATCTACTCCTAACACCCCGTTATTTTTGAAGTCCTCTGTTTGCCCAATGTGAAAAACGGTAAAGGGATTTAGATAGCGCAGTTCGTATCGGTCAGCAAACACCATGACTTCACTTATTCCGATATTAATACCCCGGTACGGCAAAATCTCGACCCGGTGCGCTGACATGTATTTCGGATGATGTTCTCGCAAATCTTCTCTGAGGATGGCAGTGAAATAGGTGAATTTGATTGGGCCGTACAAACCGGTAATCTTGAAATTATCCTTCGGCGCTGAATTGTCAGAGAGCATCAAAGCGCCATGCCAACCCGGTCCCCACCAGTTGTTGTCGATGCCCCATTGGACGGACATCCACGACAAATCCAGGGTGATATATGCCTCAGTTGAAAGTATACCTTTAGATTTCCCCGGCAACTGATTACTTTTTTCCGTCCGATAAGGATTGTAATCGGAATCGCCTACTAAAACATGACTGTGTAAGATGCTTGAACCGCCCAGATACGGCCCTAACTTTGCACGCACGATGGCGTCGGTCGAAGTAATGGACGTATTTTGATTTTCTTGCGAAGATGGTTTAGCAAAAGCGCCCTCCTGCTTTACTTCGAAATCAAAATCAAATTTGTAATTCTCGCCTTTGACTATAATAGCGTGCCTCTTTTTTGTTTGGGACAGAAAACCCGGTTTAAGCGCCTCTATCTCATCGCCAAAAAGCCACTGGAAGTTCTTCAGATGCTCCTTTTCCACATCGGTTAATTCTATTTGACCTGCCCGAAATTTTTCCGAGACTTCAATCAGCGATTTGGCTATCTCACGGCGCGTTAGCGGTTGAGTGGTATCTAATCCTTTCTCAATCAATTTTTTTGCAATTAGTCTTTTTACGAAAGTATATACCTCATTATGGAGGGTAAGATTGGCCAACTCGTTAGCCTGTGATGCAAAGCAAAACGTGAGAAAAAGACACAAACTCAACAAACATAGATAAATATTACTTCGCGCTTCGCATACTTTCTTGAAAAAAGTCATTACATCTCCTTTTTCTGAATCCTCTAAAGCTAATCAAATTTAAAATAGCCCGGGGAGTTGTTTTAGCCACTGCTTTCCAAAAGTACTTCGGATAAGTTCTTCTGAGTTGAGACATTCTCAGATAATCCAAATTATCATAATAAGCGCTATACATCTTTTCCACAATGCTATCAATCTCTTCTGGCATCAGGTATTTTGTCCTGATATTTGCGGAAAATCCATCATAAGTCGAAAAGTCATCAACATTCGTCACCAATCCTTCTGCCATGAGTTCTTCACGTATTTCTGTTTTTACATGCGGTATTAAAATAGGAAAAGCAGGGGTATCTATACCCAATTCCCGTGCGATATTGAAGGTATTCCATAGGGACTCTTCGTCATCATTGGGGTTGCCCACGATGAATCCGCCAAAGCAGACGATTTCATTATCCTTGAGATATTTTACGGCTTTTCGAGTATCCTCTGGCGTTGTGGTCTTCTTTCCTAAGAAATCTAAGTCTGCCTTAGATAAACTCTCTATGCCAAGAAAGACTATCTTTATTCCTGCGTCAGCCATTTTTTGGACAAGTTTTGCGCTGTGAGCTATGCCTTTAACACTGGCTTGGACAAGGTAATGGATAGAGTTTAACTTTGCCGATACTATCTCCTCACATAACACCCCCAACCTTTTCAGGTCAAGTGTAATGTTGTCATCTGTAATTATCAACCACCTGGCGCCATGTTTATGAGCGTTTTTGATATCTTCGATAACCCTGCTTATTTCATATTTTCTAAAACTTCTCCCGTACATGTGTTTAATTGAGCAGAACTTGCAGTTATATGTACATCCACGGGATGTTTCAATAGCGTCTGACTGCAAACCGAAAGCCTGACATCCCTTCGTAATCAATCTAGCGTCACGTTTGGGCAATTGGAGAGTATCAAGCGATAATAAATCTCCTGGTAGGTTGTGATGAAAAATGCCGTTCATCTTGTAGGACAACCCCGGGATTTTATCATATCCAGTGTCCTTTTCTATAGCGTTGACAAGTTCGTTGAAGCTAATCTCGCCTTCCCCTCTCACGATAAAATCTATAAATTGTGAATCGGGAGAGTCTGCAATTTCATCATACATTAAAGTCGGATGGTAACCGCCCAAAACAACAAGAATATTTTCGTCGTATCCCTTCACCAATCTTGCTAATTTAATAGCGTTGTGGTACTGGAAACTCATGCAACTGAATCCAACCAGATTAGGATGACGTTTGCTCAGTAAATCCAGAACATAATCCTCCATCCTATCCTTGACCAGATACAAGTCGGCTACTTTGACATCGCATGCGTTGTGGTCAACGTTGCCAGCAATGGAAACTATAGCCAGATTGGGAATATAGGCAAATACGTCAAATCTCGGAACACTGTCCGGCATTGCAAATAAGAGAGTTCGTATCATTATAGTAGGTGAACGTCTCCTTCCCGTTAAATAGTACCATTTGACCTATGAGGACTGGATGCCTGATAAATACGCATCAACCCAAGAGGAAGCGAACGCCGGTTGAGTAGGTTCTGAACAGAGTGAAGAACCGGTACCGCCCTCCGCTTGGTTTCGATACGTCGCTCGCTCCTACTCAACCGGCGCTACGGGCTACTCAATCACCATATTCAGTCCTTAAGTTGATACGAATGGATACCTGATAAATAGTACCTTTTCAAACATCTTTTGTCAAGTGAAAAGTGACTGGTGCCTTCCGCCCCTAACTCTACGCTACTCGGTTTTTATGCACCCTAATTTTTTGCCTGCGGAGCACTATGTTTGATTCTCCTCGACATACAACCTCCCAAAGTAAGTGCTCCAGCCGGCGGGACTGGGATAAAAGTCCCAGAAGCGACACGTCTTTGGAAATTCAGCCCCTCCCTGACTCCTAAGCCACTCCACGAGGACGGGTTCTGTCCCTCGTCGCTCAATTTCGTCAATTGCGGCGGCGTGTAGTTCCTCGACAACCGATGGATGAGACGCTGCCACATCTTCCAGCGAACCGAGCCGGGTTAAACGACAGTTCTCAGGCTTGGCGGCAAACTCCAGACACCACTCCCGGTCAAAGACTGTGAAGAGGATTTTCTTAGTATCGCCTCTCCACCCATCTGCTGTGTTACCTGCGAGAGCAACTTTTCGCGGGCTTTCTTTCCCTTCGCGCGCTGTGGATAAGACATCGTAGGAGCCGATTCCCTCCGGAACTGGCACACCAACTATTCCCAAAATAGTGGCGAAGATGTCCTGCGGCTGCACGATGATGTTGCTGCGTCCGCTTCCGCCGTCGGGAACGCAAACTATGAACGGTGTATGCCCCTCTTGCTCACGGACGGGATACCCCTTGCCAAACGTGCCTCGTTCTGCAACGTTCGTGCCGTGGTCAGCCGTGAGCAATATCGCCGTGTTCTTTGCCAGCCCTGTTGCCTCCAGCGTATTCAGGACTTCCCCGAACCACCGGTCAACCCAACTTACCTTCGCCGCATATTGAGCCGCAACATGCTGTCGAGCCTCATCTGGTAGATTTTTCGCATTCCTTGCAGCGAACGAGCGTGGGTCAATTTTTCCATCGTAACCTTCCCTCTTGTCATACATCGTTATGAATTCCGGCGGCACATCCCACGGCTCATGTGGGTCAAAACAGTCGAGCCACAGCAGAAAGTTATCGCGCGACGCGTTGTCCTTGAGCCACTCGCTGGCAGTGAGAAACAGCTTGGCGGCATTCCAGTCCTCGTGTTTTTGGCGTTTTCGGTTGGCGCGGGCGTACGTGACTATCATCCGGTTGTTCAACACGTTATCGTTTGCAAAGTCGAAAATCGGGTCGCGCACCCAGTTTTTGGGCCATTCCGTGTGAGTGTCAATCCAAGGCCTATCCACCTCGGCACCTCGGATGAAACTCCAAGCGTGGAAGGGCCAGTCGAAGTGATGTCCACCGTTGACAAGATGAGGGGTATCGTGAATTAGTTGGGTACAGTAGCCGGCTTCTGCAAGCACTCCCGGCAACGTCGTGACATCGAACGGGAGCGGTTGCCACCGATGAAATGGACGCCCATAACGGCCAGTGATGGCGTCAGTCCTGTGTGGAATGGTAGGATAACTTGAGGTAAAGCTGCGGTCAAACACCCACGCCCGGTCAGCCAAGCTGTCCATGTTAGGCGTTTGAATCCAGTCGTTTCCGTTCGCTCCAATGTAATCGTATCGAAGTGTGTCAATGATGACGATGATGATATTCATATTTTCTCCTTTCGCTGTTGCATAATGGTTTTTCCCAGTAACGCGTGGGAATTTCTATTTAACATTGTCCACCATTTTATCATACATAGCGATAATTGTCAAATGCCTGATTTTTTATGCGCAAATTCCCATGACAAAATTTTAGTGCCGTTTTCGTAAGACAAAATGTTAGTTTGTCATTCGTCCGCACGAGTTCCATCGGCATCTTGAGGATACCTACTCCTCACGTACTCAGATAAGGATTAATTGTAGATGCGCCTCAATGTGGGCGCATGTAGCAGCAACCCCGTGTGGTTGCCTTTGGGTTTATTAGCATTTTTCTATTGACGTGAAACGGAAAACATGTTAAACTTTCAGTTGAATAATGATGCGCGGTCAAACGAAAGGAGGAGTGATTAATGGCAAAAATTACAGTCGAGGAGGTCAACAAAGTTGCCAATTTAGCGAGATTGGAATTCGACGAAGAGGAAAAACAACAGTTCACATACCACTTAGCTCGCATTCTTGATTACATAGATAAACTCAACGAATTGGACATAAGCGATGTGCCTCCCACCTCGCATGTCGTGCGAATTAAAAATGACACGAAATTAAATCAGGGTGTGGTGAAGGAGGATACAGTAAAACCATCTTTCCCACGCGAGGAGGTACTGGCGACAGCACCCAGTCCTGAATCGGGGTATTTTGAAGTTTTGAAGGTTATTGACTAAGTTTTAGAAACCGAGTTTCTCCGAGAAACTCGGTTTCTTCTGCAAAAGGAGACAAAAATGAAAGATATAATCAAAGTGACAGTTTGGAATGAATACCGTCACGAAAAGACAAACAAGGACATTGCAAAGTTGTATCCGGAGGGGATGCACGGCACGATTGCAAATTATCTCAAGGCACAGCCGCACACGGAAGTTCGCACAGCAACCTTAGACGAGCCAGAACACGGCTTGACTGACGAAGTGCTGAAGGACACGGACGTACTCACATGGTGGGGACACATGGCACATGGCGAAGTGGACGACGCTGTTGTCAACCGAGTCTACGACCGGGTTTTGGACGGAATGGGATTGATAGTGCTGCACTCGGCGCACTTCTCCAAAATATTCAGGAAACTCATGGGAACAACCTGCAACCTTAAATGGCGAGAAATAGGCGAAAAAGAACGTCTCTGGGTCGTGGAACACGGACACCCTATCGCAGATGGAATAGGCGAGTATATCGAAATACCACATACGGAGATGTACGGCGAACGGTTCGATATTCCGCAACCTGATACGTTAGTTTTCATAAGTTGGTTTGCAGGCGGTGAGGTATTTCGTAGCGGTTGCTGCTACCATAGAGGAAGGGGAAAGGTGTTTTACTTCAGACCGGGACATGAAACCCTCCCGATTTACCACCACGAAGGCGTTCTGCGCGTAATCGCTAACGCTGTACGATGGGCTGCGCCAGTCGATGGACCAAAACCAACCTACGGGAACGTTAAACCGTTGGAGAAGGTATAGCCTGTCTTAAAAGAGTTTTTCTTCTCACAGCTCCGTTGGGGCGGACAGGTTGGGTGGAACACGGTGACACCCAACAAGTGTTGGGTCTTGGTCTATTCTATAAATATATTGCCCCTACGGATTTTATCAAGGGCTTGACTTTTCAGACAAGTTCCAGAAATTTGTTTCGTTTTTAACACCAGCCAAATCGTTGGGTTTCGTGCCTCAACCCAACCTACTGTCTCACCATGCGGAAAATGTCCAGACGGAGAGGGGACGCTACGTGTTATTGTTGTAGTGGCGGTTCTCCGTCCCGCCATTTGCGACCGACAGGACGAGACGGAGGGCTACATATTTACGAGCACCTTCACGTTTCACCAAAATCAAAAGGAGGTTTCATGATGAGATCTCGCAGAAACCCGTAGGTCGATTTTCATAAATCGACAGTCGAGATGTGAATCTCGACCTACATATTATACAAGGAGGATTACAATGAAACGAATTTCAACTATTTTGCTCACACTCGCTATCTTAGCGACCAACTCAACAGTAGCAATCGCCCTCCCAGAAGGCGCAATCGCAAGGCTTGGAAAAGGGAATATTAGTAATGTAGATCGAGTCGTGAAATTCTCACCGGACGGAACACTGTTAGCTGTGGCGACTTCCATCGGGATCTATCTGTACGACGCTCAAACTCACGAAGAAGTGGCATTTCTTGATACTAACGATTGGATGTACTCCGTCGCCTTTAGTCCTGACGGTAGTTTGCTTGCAAGCGGAAGTGATGACGCTACCGTCAAATTGTGGGATGTCTCAAGCAGGCAACTTGTGGATACACTCACTGGGCACGGTAGTATTGTTCTTTCCGTCGCCTTTAGTCCTGACGGTACTTTGCTGGCAAGCGGAAGTGATAAAGAGGTCAAACTGTGGAACATGGAAACAAAGCAACTTGTACATACACTCACTGGACACACATCGGGTGTATATTCCGTCGCCTTCAGTCCAGACTCTACTTTGCTGGCAAGCGGAAGTGGGGACGGGACGGTGCTGTTGTGGGATATGAGGCAATATTCGAGTGATGAGCCTAAGCCTTTCAATCTGCTTTCCCCGCAGGACAACGCATGGACAAACGCTGCGCCTGCATTCGATTGGTCAGACAGCGAAAGCCAACATGGAATTTCCCACTATCAGCTTTGGATAGACAGCAGCCTTGTTCAAGATAATATCTCCGAGAGCCACTATCAATTGACCGATGCTCAATCGCTTTCCAACGGTTCGCATGCTTGGACCGTCAAAGTCCTCGATTCCATCGGCAATACGCTACAAGCAAATCAGACCTGGAGCATCAATGTTGACGTTACCCCTCCCGCTGTTCCAACTTTGGTCGCTTATGCGCTTGACCCAACGAATAATCGGAAACCGATGCTCTCCTGGGAAGACGTTGCGGACGCTGCCTCGTATCATCTCCAAATCGACGATGATGCTGATTTTAGTAGTCCGATACTCAATGAAAGTTCGCTGACGGATAACGAGTATGCGTGCGAAGAGGATTTGCCAGAAAGCGTCATTTACTGGCGTGTCAAAAGCATAGATGCAGCGAACAACAAAAGTGAGTATTCTCAGGCGGATAGCTTCACCATCGACAGCACAGCAGAAATAGAGGGCGTCTCCGCATCCCCGACAACTCCCGTCGGCATCGGCGGAGAGATAACCGTCAACGTTTCAGGTGAAGCAAACGCCCAGTCGGTTACATTTTCCATCGCCGGAGTATCCAATGCCACAAACCTACCGATGACTGAATCGCAACCCGGAAATTACACCGGCGGTTACACCGTCCGAAACAGCGACAATGCCATTGACGCAACCGTCACCGTCAAAATGACAGATCTTTTGGGTAATGTAGATTCAAAGGATTCCGATGACAAAGCCACGCTTGATGGTATCGTTCCAACACTAACAGAACCGACAGCAACACCAAGGGGAATTATCCCAGATGGCGAAACAAAATCTCTGTTGACGGTTTTAGCATCTGACACAGGAAGCGGAATAGACGCTGTAAAAATCAATCTCAACTCCATCGGCGGTTTATCCCAGCAAGCGATGCTCGACAATGCCACCGACGGAATCTATTCTTTCCTGACAAGCGTTGCATCTGGCACAGCCGAAGGGATACATGAGCTACCCGCTACGGCAACTGATTTAGCAGGAAATGCCAGCAGCAGCGTATCAATTCAACTGTACGTTGACAACACCCCGCCGTCCCTTACAGAACCAAAAGCTACCCCGCCCGTTGTCCCCGGCAAGCGGACATCGTTATTAACGGTAAAGGCGACGGATGCGCCCTTTGGAGAACTTGGATTAAGCGTTACGATTAACCTAAGCGCTATCGGAGGTAGTGAAAATCAGCCCATGTGCGATGACGGCACAAACGGCGATGAGACTGCTGGCGACAATGTTTACTCTTATGAAACGTCGGTTACATGCGGCGAAAATAATACGCATTCATTATCCATCACTGCTGCCGATATGGCGGGACATCAAGCGACAGCCAATGTCCAACTTACAGTCGATTGCCAGCTCATAGCCAAAATTACCTATCCAACAGAAGATGCTTGTCTACGTGGAGAAGTTTGCGTCACAGGTACGGCGAAAGGCGGTTCAGAAGGATTGCTGAGTTGGATATTGCAGAGAGCATTTGAAGACAGGCAATTCATCGACATCGGCTTTGGCGTTTCCCCTGTTTCAAACGGTGAATTGGTGTGCTGGGATACCGCCAAGGAAGGCGATGGCAACTACACGCTGAAGTTAAAGGTGGTGGATAAAGGGGGGAACGAAGCAGTGAATACGGTCAACGTTAAGGTAGATAATAGCTCGCCGCATCCAAACATCTCCATAATAACTGATGGAGCGGAAGGTAATTACACCAAAAGCGGTGCTTCGCTCTCCGTCTCCGGGCAAACCGAACCAAGAACAGCAGTAGTTAGCGCAACACTTATGCAGTCTGACTTCCCGATAAACATCAAGGACGTAACGCCAGACATCTCCATCGACGAAGATGGCAAGATAACGGGAACGTTTACAACGGGCAGTTTGAATGGAATCCGGGGATGGCAAAGTAACACCGGCGGACGCATCTTTGGTCTTGAAGGCTGTTGTTGGGCTTATCTCTCTGGACGAAAACGAACAAAAAGCCGCTGACGTAACCGGCGATGGAACTGTATCAGCTTTAGATGCGGCTGCCATCTTACGGTATACCGTAGGGTTATAAAAACGTTACCCTTGCAAAATTAAAAGTGGTCAATTTTAGCTGAAAGGAGTTTATTTGATGCCGAAGCGATATACAGGAATCATCAAGAAGGATGGGAAGTTTTATGTAGCGCTCTGCCTTGAATTGAATGTGGCAAGTCAGGGAGAGAGTATTGCGGAATCGAAGCAGATGCTCGAAGAAGCATGCGAAGAATACTTAGCCTATATGCGTAATGAGGGTTTGGAAGATGAAATTCTACCTGTATCTCCGGAACTTTTGCGTGAATTCTTTTAGCAAATCTAGTCAGTAGTTTATCCCACACCCGATAGGAGAAAACAATATGCAACTATACGAATTAACAGCACACGAACTACACGAAAAACTAAAACAGGGGGAAATCACCTCAGTAGAGATAACAAAATCGGTTTTCGATAGAATTGGAGAAGTCGAAGACAGGATAAAAGCATACATCACACTCACAGAAAAACTCGCAATGGAGCAGGCACAAGCCGCTGATGAACTATTCAAAAAGGGCGACGATGTGCCGCCTTTAGCTGGTATTCCCGTTGCAATCAAGGATTTAATTTGCACGAAGGGAGTTTTGACAACCTGTGCCTCTAAAATCTTGGGGAACTTCACGCCGCCTTACGACGCAACGGTGATGAAAAAACTCAAGGGGCAACATATCGTCATGGTGGGCAAAACGAACATGGACGAGTTTGCGATGGGTTCTTCGACTGAAAACTCGTCCTATTTTGACACCCGAAATCCCTGGAATCTGGATACCATTCCCGGCGGTTCCAGCGGCGGTTCAACGTCGGCAATTGCGGCGGATGAGGCGATTCTTTCGTTGGGTTCGGACACAGGCGGTTCGATACGACAGCCGGCGGCTTTGTGTGGTGTCGTCGGCATGAAGCCAACCTACGGGCGTGTCTCGCGCTATGGACTGGTGGCTTTCGCCTCGTCGCTCGACCAAATCGGTCCGATTACAAAAGACGTCACCGATTGCGCGCTGATGATGAACGTCATCTGCGGACAGGACGTTATGGATTCGACTTCCGCAGATGTCGAAGTACCCGATTTTACGAAAAGTTTAATCAATGATGTGAAGGGCGTCAAAATCGGCCTGCCTAAGGAATACTTCGTTGAGGGCATGGACAAAGAGGTGGAGGATAACATCCGAAAGGCAGTGTCATTTCTGGGAGAACTCGGCGCAGAAATAATTGACGTTTCGCTTCCCCACACCGAATATTCCGTCGCAACCTACTACATCATCGCCCCCGCCGAAGCAAGCGCAAATCTCGCCCGATACGACGGAGTGCGGTACGGCTTCAGAGCTGAAGAAGCGGGAGATTTGATAGATATGTACAAAAAAAGCCGCAGTCAGGGGTTCGGAGACGAAGTCAAACGCCGAATCATGCTTGGTACCTACGCGCTCTCTTCGGGTTACTACGACGCATATTATCTGAGAGCCCAAAAAGTGAGAACGCTCATCAAAGGGGATTTCGACGAAGTATTCAAAAAGGTAGATGTCGTAGTAACCCCAACGTCGCCCACGCCTGCGTTTAAGATTGGCGAAAAGGTTTTTGACCCGTTGCAGATGTACCTTTCAGACATCTTCACAAATCCATGCAACCTCGCAGGACTACCAGGCATCTCAATCCCGTCCGGATTCAGTTCTGATGGCTTGCCGATAGGGTTGCAAATTTTAGCGCCGCCATTTGCGGAAGAGAGGATATTCCAGGTAGCATATACTTTTGAGCAGAACACCGATTATCATAATAAAAAAGCGGATTTGTAGCGGATAAAGACACAAATTTTTTTATATCATTAACCGGTCAATTTAGTCAATTTTTAATTCTCAGGAGGACAATAAAATGATTCATCCTTGTTTATCTTTTTTGTGTGTTTTTCCCTGTATCGCTGAAGTAACACCCCAGGCACTTGATGTCGCGCCTGTTTGGTCGGCGCATCCAGTCGGGTTCGCATTGTTTACTCAAGTACCCCGGCAATATATCGCCTTCTACGATGCCCAGCGGCGCATGACAGTTGCTACCCGTATGCTCGACACAACACGTTGGCATTTCGTCCGCCTCCCGGAAACCATCGGATGGGACAGCCACAACTATGTAACGTTGACCATTGACGACGAGGGTTATATCCATCTCAGCGGCAATATGCACTGTCACCCGCTGGTTTACTTTCGCACCACGCGTCCTTATGATATTGACAGCTTCGAGCGGATTCCCAGTATGGTAGGTGTCAACGAGCAGAGATGTACCTATCCTCGTTTCTTTCGTGGCGCTCAGAATGAACTCCTATTTACCTATCGCGATGGCTCCAGCGGCAATGGAGACCAAATTTACAATGTATATAACCTGAATAGTCGAACCTGGCGGCGATTGTTGGAACAGCCTCTTACCTCTGGTGAGGGCAAGCGCAATGCCTATCTCCACGGGCCCAAACGTGGGCCTGATGGTTTTTTCCATCTCTGTTGGGTTTGGCGGGATACCCCTGACTGTTCAACCAATCACACCCTTTCGTATGCGCGGAGTCGAAACCTCGTCCACTGGGAAACCAGCGACGGCAGCCCGTTGAACTTACCCCTCACCCTTGAAACCGCTGAAATAATTGACCCGGTTCCCGTCGGAGGGGGCATCATTAACGGGAATACCATTTTGGGGTTTGACTCCCAGCATCGCTCGGTCATCAGCTATCACAAATTTGATGTCCAGGGAGATACCCAAATCTATAACGCACGACGAGAAAAGGATGGCTGGAATATCTATCAAACCAGCCAATGGAACTACCGGTGGGAGTTTAAGGGTGGTGGGGCAATTCCCTTTGAGATTCGGATTGGTCCAGTTAGCATTGAGTCAAAAGGGCGTTTGAGCCAACGGTATAACCACCCACAACATGGCGCCGGTCAATGGCTGCTTGATGAGGCTACTCTGAAGCCGATAGGGGAACAGCCGTTGCAGTCGTCGTTTCCTTCTGCTCTGGAGCGTGTAGAATCCCAGTTTCCTGGGATGGAGGTACGCTGGTGTAGTGATGCTGGCACAAGCGCAGAACCGCATGCAAGATATGCCCTGCGCTGGGAAACGCTGGGTGCCCATCGAGACCGGCCTCGGAAGGAGCCCCTTCCGCCACCGAGTATGTTGAGACTTTACAAATTGAGTGACAAGGAATAGATGAGCCAAAATCTCTGCTTATCTCAAGAGCGCTCACACCGAGTCGAAAAACTGGCCCACCCAAATTTAGGAAACGGGTTCGTGAAGAGTGAAAAGTGACGATGAGCGTGAAATCACTCTTCACGTTTCATAAAACATATAAAACCACCAATGATTATTAAAGATTTGTCCAGAATATGACGATAATATGGTTAGAAACGGATATTGTTATCCAAATGTGGTTCTGTGTAAACCTGTATGTGCAGCCACATAGGGTTGCCCCTACGCTTCGGAGCCCGCCCATGTCTACTCCGATAGTCAACTGAAATTCAACTAACAAAAAACACATTCATCTCTAAGGCAACTTCCGTTGCCGCTGATTTGCACAATCAAAGGGGTACTCCTACGACGAGAACTTAAAGAGGGTTATTGTAATGAATGACGACATAATGACTGTGGATGAAGTTGCCGAATACTTGAAAGTAAGCACAAAATCAATCTATCGCCTCGTTAAGAGCGGCGAACTACCTGCCAAAAAGGTGTTGAATAAATGGCGATTCAGCCGCGACCGGGTTAAAGAATGGATTGGCGGTGAAAGGCGAAAGGAAAATAAAGACGACGAAAGCCATTCCCGTCTCAACAAAGAACCTATAAGTAAATGATAACACACTGAATTTCACTTGCCTTTTGCCATTTTGAGTTTTATAATATATTCCGCAGAAAGGGGAAGGTTCTAATGAAAATGCAGATGCCACTACGCGTACTGATTATTGAAGATTCGGAAGACGATACCATCTTGTTGGTACAAGCACTGCGACGCGGCGGCTATGTACCGGTGTTTGAACAGGTGGATACACCCGCCGCGATGACCGCCGCGCTTAATGGGCAACCCTGGGATATTGTCATCTCCGATTACTCTATGCCCAACTTCAGCGGACTTGCCGCGTTGCAGTTGTTGAAGGAAAGCGGACTTGACATACCATTTATCATCCTATCCGGTGCTATCGGAGAAGAGACGGCGGTGGAAGTGATGAGAGCCGGCGCACACGACTGCATCATGAAAAACAATCGGGCACGACTTGTCCCCGCCATTGAGCAGGAGTTGCGTGAGGCGGAGGTGCGCCGGCAACGCAAGAAGGTGGTGGAGTCGTTACGGGAGAGTGAGGAAAAATACAGAGAGCTTTTTGAAAACGCAAATGACCTGATACAGTGTGTGGATGTCAACGGAAACTTTGCCTATGTCAACAAGAAGTGGTTGGAGACATTAGGATACTCAAAAGACGAACTAAGAGAATTGAAATTAACCGACATTCTCCGCAAAGACCAAATTCCCCATTGCATGGAACTCTTTAAAAGAATAGTCAGCGGCGAATCACTTGAAAAGGTGGAAACGGTTTTTATGACTAAAGATGACTGCGAAATTCTTGTCGAAGGAAATGTGAACGCGCAAATCAGGGATGGGAAATTCATTGCAACCAGAGGCATATTCCGCGACATCACCGAGCGCAAACGCACAGAGGAGGAACTGCGGAAAGAACACACACGAAAGGAGCAATTACTGACAGCAATATCATCAATTCTAATTGGCGTGGATAAAAACGACCAGATTACTATGTGGAACGCAACAGCGGAGAGAATCTTTGGTATTACAAAGACTCATGCTGTCGGGCATCCATTTCGTGAATGCGGAATTCAGTGGGCATGGGACAAAGTCATTGATGGTATCTTGGCATGTCGGAAGACAAAACAGCCAACACGGGTAGATGACATTCCATTTACGCTACCGGATGGAACGGAGGGGTTGTTGGGCATAACGTTGAGTCCGATTAATGGCAAAGACAGCGAGCATTCAGGCTTCCTTTTGTTGGGCGCTGACATAACCAAACGCAAAATTTTGGAAGAACAACTCCGCCAGGCACGGAAGTTGGAATCTATCGGTCAATTGGCGGCGGGCATCGCCCACGAAATCAATACCCCCATTCAATATGTAGGTGATAACACGCGTTTTATACAGGAATCTTTCACTGACATATTCAATTTGCTTGAGAAATACCACAGTCTTCTTGAGGCGAGCATGTCTGGAACTATCCCTGCTGAACTGATAGAAGAGGTGGAGGATGCTCTGGATGATGCTGATATGGAGTTCCTATCAGAGGAAATCCCGTTAGCTATCCAGCAGTCGCTGGAAGGGATTGACCAGGTGGCAAATATCGTCCAGGCTATGAAGGAATTTTCCCACCCAGGCGTAGAGGGAAAGACTGCCATTGACATAAACAAGGCTATTGAGAATACCATCACGGTGACGCGCAATGAATGGAAATACGTTGCTGAAATGGAAACGTCCTTCGATACTGCCCTGCCGCTAATACCGTGTTTGCAGGGCGAATTCAATCAGGTCATTTTGAACATACTTCTCAACGCTGCTCATGCTATAGCCGACATAGTGGAGGATGGTTCGGAGAAAAAAGGGGAAATTACCGTCAGCACCCACCGTGATGGCGACTGGGCTGAAATCCGCATCAGCGACACAGGCACGGGTATCCCAGAAGAAGTCAAAACTAAAATATTTGACCCATTTTTTACAACTAAGGACGTTGGCAAGGGAACCGGTCAAGGGCTGGCTATCTCACATAACGTGGTGGTAGAAAAACATGGCGGGACGCTGAACTTTTCAACTGAAATGGGCAAGGGTACAACGTTTATCATCCGACTGCCCATAAAAGACCGGATTTAAAAAAAACTTGGTTACTATGTGCTGGAAAGAAGGAAAATAATTGTATGGAGAAGAAAAAACGAGTTTTGTTCGTTGATGATGAGCCGAAGGTATTGCACGGGCTTCGCCGCATGCTTCGCTCCATGCGCTACGAATGGGATATGTTGTTTGTGGAGAGCGGGCAAGAGGCGCTGGATATACTTGACAGGGAATCCTTTGATGTGCTCGTGACGGATATTCGTATGCCGGGCATGGACGGTGCAGAACTCTTAGAGAAGGTAAGGGAACAACATCCCAACATTATACGCATCGTTTTATCCGGTCAGGCGGACAGGGAAGCTATCCTTCGCTCCGTTGGCCTAATACACCAGTATTTGTCAAAACCCTGCGAAGCGGAAACGTTGAAATCTATATTGTCGCGTGCTTGCGCCTTGAGCGACTTGTTGGCGGATGATAGACTTAAACGGCTAATATCGCAGATGGAGGCGTTGCCGAGTTTGCCGTCCTTGTACCATGAAATAATGGAAGAACTCCAATCGCCGAACGCCTCAATAAGCGCGGTGGGACGGATTATATCGCAAGATATGGGCATGAGCGCCAAGGTACTACAACTGGTCAACTCGACATTTTTCGGACTCAGTCAACCTGTCTCCAATCCCGCTCAAGCAGTTGACCTGCTTGGGCTGGACACGATAAAAATCATGGTACTCTCCGTCCACATGTTTTCCCAATATGACCAAAGCCAACTGGATGGTTTATCGCTCACCGAGATTTGGGCCCACAGTGTGAGTGTCGGGGGAAACGCCAAACGGATTGTTGAGGCTGAGAGCGCTGGGCAGAAGTTAGCCGATGATGCCTTCATAGCTGGGTTGCTCCACGATGCAGGTAAACTGGTGCTTGCAACAAACCTCCCCGAAGAATACAGTTCGGTGCGTACGCTTGCATCAAAGAAAGGAATCAGCCTGTCTGAGGCGGAGCGCGAGGTATTCGGCACCGGCCACGCAGAGGTGGGCGCTTACTTGTTGGAACTCTGGGGCTTCCCCGGCTCTATCACAGCAGCCATCGCTTTCCATCATGTTCCGAGGGAATACCCGGGCAATAATTTCAATCCGTTAACGGCAGTACACGCGGCCAATGCTTTGGCTTATGAGGCGCATCCTGCGAGATGGGGGCCCGCCTCCACAATTGACCACACTTATTTAGCAAAACTGGGGTTGACCGAACGGCTTTCCGTATGGCGAAAAATCTGCCTCAAGACAACCCTTAAAAAGATAGAAAACGAGAAAACGGGAAAACGAGAAAACGAGACGGAAATTGGAGGTGCGTAGCTCCGTAAGACGATAGTCGTTGAGCCTGATCGCCGTAAGACGAAGTCGTCGGGCCTTATCGGGGGGAGTAGAAGGTATTGCCCTCTCCTTTGGCTTGTGGGGGGGGGGGGGGGGGGGGGGGGGGGGGGGGGGGGGGGGGGGGGGGGGG
>CAZRLY010000115.1:3449-17602 GCA_964601015.1 uncultured bacterium | reverse complement strand
GTTTGAAGAGAATGGAAAATGACTACAGACGTTGCAATGAGGAAGTGAAAAGACAGATGGGATGGAAAGTCTGGAGCCCCAACTATGACAATATTGAGGCAGTAACGCAATCTGTTAGATTGTGGTCAAGCTCAAGCACTCGCAAACCCCTAAGTCGTAGCCGAATTTGCAAGAATTTGGGCAGTTTGCGTTACATCAATGTAACAAGACAAGAACATCGCCAAAAGTGAAATTTTATACTTGACGACAAAAATAATTTATGGTATACTAACACCCGTTTGATTTTTGTCAAAACTCAATATTCAACAAATAAATGTAGAGCGAAACGGCGTTTCGCTTAAAGAGAAGAAAGGAGAAGATAATGACAAGAGTAAAGAGAGAAAGTTCACAAGGAAGGATGTTCATTTTCATTCTTGTCGCCATGCTATTAGGACTGGCGCTGGTCCCTGCCTACGCCAACAACATTCAAGTGGGCACACCCACCCTCACAGGGCAAGTCGCAGGAAGCCACACCTTTGTCCAGTTTGATCTGTCCTGGGATAACTCATGGAAAACTGTAACACCTAACAATTGGGACGCCGCCTGGGTGTTCGTGAAGTACAAACCCACGGGCGGCGACTGGGCACACGCTACGCTGAATAACAACGGGCACAGTGTAACCACTGATAACGGGGTGGCATCAACGATTACCACTCCCACCGGCGAAAAGGGAGTATTTCTCTACCGGACCAACGATGCCACAGGCAGTATTAACTGGAATGGCGTTAAACTGCGCTGGAACTACGGCACAGGCGGAGATGGTCTCGCCGACAGCGCCACCGTCACCGTAAAGGTCTTTGCTATTGAGATGGTGCATATCCCCGGGGGGGACTTCTATGTGGGCGACGGAAGCTCGACATACACATTCTATGATAATGATAGCGCAACCAACCCTGCCCAAATTACAGACGGTTCCGTGAATGTGAATGCATCAAGTCAGATGACTGGAGGACCCATTGCAGTTGATGGTGATGGGGGAATAACAGGTAATACCAACTACCCCACCGGCTACACCGCCTTTTACTGCATGAAGTACGAGATAAGCCAGGGGCAGTATGCTGATTTTCTCAATACGCTTACCGCCACGCAGGATGGCACTCGTTACTACTCCTCAACCAGCTACCGTTACACCATTGGCGGCTCTGCAGGCAGTCGTAGTGCCACCCGACCTGACCGTGCGTGCAACTATCTGTCCTGGATGGATGGCTGCGCGTATGCGGACTGGGCAGGCCTGCGTCCTATGACAGAGCTGGAGTTTGAAAAGGTGTGCAGAGGACCCACAGGCGCTGTGGCGGGGGAATACGCCTGGGGAGATACCATCATTAGCGAGGCCACCAACATTACCGGCTCAGAAAATGGGACAGAAACGGTAGACGGCAACTGTAATTATAACTATGGCAGTGAGTTTACCGGTGGAGACATCGGCCGTGGCCCCTTGCGTTGTGGTATATTCGCCACCTCTTCTACTACAACCCGCCAACCGGCTGGCGCCAGCTATTACGGTGTCATGGAGATGAGCGGCAACTTGCGGGAGCGTCCGGTGACGCTGGGAAACAGCGACGGGCGTTCTTTTTTGGGCAGTCATGGAGACGGGAGCCTGTCAACGAACGGGCATGCGACTAATTCGGACTGGCCAGGGGGATCGGGTGGTGAAGTGAGTGAAGTGACGGGCGCTGCGGGCGCTGGTTTTCGTGGCGGCAATTGGGGCAGCGGTGCGACGAGCTTGCGTGTGTCGGACCGCGGCTACGCCGCCATCACGATCACGGCTCGGAACGCCGATTACGGGTTTCGGTGTGTTCGGTCGTCGCCTTAGGGGTGTGTCCTTTGATACTTTTTCCTTTTTCCTTTAGGGGGGTATGGGGGGCGAATGCCCCCCATCGAAAATTTTTTTGAAAATTGCCAAGATAAACCGAGTTTCTCGGAGAAACTCGGTTTATCTTGGCATAAATAAGGAGGAATAACGATGAAAACGAAATGGGTAATCTTACTGGCGTTCAGCTTTGCAGTGTTAGTTTCGCAGTCCACCCTTGCTCAATATACGGGCGGCTCTTATGATGGTTGTGCGGTGGGGACATCAGCGGCAGATTCAAGCCTCCCCGTCACACTCTCATCCTTCACCGCCAAAGCTGAAGATGGCACAGTAACACTTCGCTGGCGCACTGAAACAGAAGTCGACAACATCGGCTTTTCAATTTACCGAAGCGAAGAGAAAGATGGCAAATATACCGAGGTTGCTTTTGTCTACAGCGCAGGTAATTCGGGGATGCCTATAGACTATAAATTCACCGACAAGAAAGCGGAAGCAGGTAAAACCTACTTCTACTACCTTCAGGACATTGACATCGCAGGCGAGAAGACCAAACACAATTGGGTCAAGGTAGTCGTGCCGCCTGCCGAACTTATCCCGACGGCGTTTGGTTTGTTCCAGAACTATCCGAACCCGTTCAACCCTGAAACATGGATTCCCTTTGACCTGGCGAAAGATGCGCCTGTGAGCATTCGCATCTATGATGTGAAAGGTCAACTTGTCCGACGGTTAGACATCGGCGAGCGAAAAGGCGGCAGCTATCTTGTCAAAGAGAAGGCGGCTTACTGGGATGGTAAAAACCAACTCGGACAGTCCGTTTCCAGCGGACTCTATTTCTACACGCTGAAGGCAGGCGACTTTTTGTCCACCCGCCGAATGGTGATTTTGAAATAGCTCCTCTCAATAAAGAAACCGAGTTTCTTCGAGGAACTCGGTTTCTTTGCATTTTTGGGATTATTCAACGGCAAAACCGGTAAATTGCCGTTTGTAAGGCGAATGAAAGGCTAATACAATCTGCTCTTTTGGCACGCCCAATCGCACCAGTTCATTTGCAATGCCATCCTCAGTACCGTCATGCTGAATCCAGATTCTCCCATTTTTGATATCAAGATGTAACACACACCCATGAATGCGGCGATTGCCGTTCCAACCGACATTCACCAGTTGATAATGGTCATTTTCAGTGTCAAAAATCGTTTCGACCTCAATGTCTCCGTAAGATGGTTTATACTGCGCATACTCCGTTAGGAGCTGTTTGATGAATTTTCTATATCTGTTTCGTTCACCCATTGGACGATTTCCTCCTCCTCAATATGATAAACAATCAGCTTGAGTTTGAAACGTTCGATTGCCCTCAAGCCAAATTGCAATGTAAAGAACCCGAAATAGGTATCCTCTGGAATTGCCAGATAGAGGGTACGTTCTGGGTCCTGCTCTTCCAACGCAAGATGATAATTCAGATATTGTCCTAAAGCTGTGTGAAACTCATAGATTGTAGAAGTTCCCGAGAAACTCTTGACTTCGACAGCAATTTTCTGTCCCTCTTTTTCTGCGCCAATAATCTTCTCTGCGCCTAGATCCACATAGAAACCGACTCCGCCAAAGCTGATATACAATGGGTCATCCGTAATAGTCCATCCATTCTTCGTCAGGGCATTCCTGACAACATTATGAAAAATATCTTGTGCAGGCATCTCATCTTCCAAGTTGTTGTGAAAATCGACGTTTGGATTTGGTTAAACAGAATTCATCTTTCTCGTTAGGTGCGCCTGTGAGCATTCGCATCTATGATGTGAAAGGTCAACTTGTCCGCCAGTTAGACCTCGGCGAGCGAAAAGGCGGCAGCTATCTTGTCAAAGAGAAGGCGGCATGCTGGGACGGCAAAAATACAACTGGTCAATCCGTAAGTTCAGGCGTCTACTTCTATCAACTTAAAGCAGGCGATTTCTCTGAAAGGCCGCTTCGCCTCTCCACTTCGTTCCGAGCTGTACGCAGGATGGTAATTGTGAAGTGAGACACCCACAGTTCTTGCTCTCAATGCTGATGAAAAGCCCGCTAAATCCATGTTCAGCGGGCTTAAATTTTTGGCTCAAGTTAAGAACTCGTGCAGAATAAACCGAGTTTCTCGGAGAAACTCGGTTTATTTTCCCTCTTTGCACTTATTTTTGACATGAGCCAAATTTTTATGTGGACTAAACCACAGCCTCAGTCGTCTTGAGACGACTTTTGCGCTCTATCTTTTTGGTGATTGGTGATTTTACCACTCACCAGTTTACCAGTCACCACTCACCTCAGAGGGTGTGTGAAAAGTCTTTTGAATGCCCACGTAGGTTGGGTTGAATGAAAGTGAAACCCAACAGTGAATAACTGGTGTTTGTTGGGTTTCGTGCCTCAACCCAACCTACTTTTCACACACCCTCTCAGATGTTTGTCGAAGAAATCCATCGCCTTTTTCAGGGCTTGCATGAACTGTTTGTGTGCTTCCTCATTTTGTGGGCCGTGTCCCATCCCTTCAATGATGACAAGTTCGACTTCCACCCCTGCTTTCTTCAGTGCTTCAGCCAGGGAGGTGGATTGCTCTAACGGCACAATCATGTCGTCTGCTCCGTGGATGATGAAAAACGGGGCGTCGTCGGGGGAGACGTGAAAAATAGGCGATGCGTCATTCCAGAGGTGCGGGGCTTCGTCGTAGGGGATGCCAATGAACGCTGACAACACATCCCTCAACAACTCCCTTTCGTCAGGGGATATTATCTGCTTCAGGTAGCGCGGGAGAGCCAAATCAGCAGGCCCGTAGATGTCCACCACGCACTGAACTTTGCTGCTAAAGTCTTTCAAATCGCTATCGTCGCGGGTTTCTCGGACACCCAACAAAGCGGAGAGATGTCCCCCTGCGGAATCGCCGATAGCACCGATGCGCTGTGGAGCCACGCGAAGTTCCTGCGCGTGTTTGCGCAACCAGCGTACCGCCCGTTGAACGTCGTCCAGTTGCGCGGGGTAAGTCCATTGAGGGGCTAAACGATAATCCACCGCCGCTACCACATAACCGCGGCGTGCGAGCATCTCTGCCATCCAACCTATGCCGTTTTTATCGCCTCCCTGCCAGCCCCCGCCGTGGATGGCTACCACCGCCGGACGTAAAGATTGCCCGTCATCTTTTGGCAGGTAAAGGTCAAAAAGCAGAGGCTCTCCCTCGGCTTGCCCATAAACCATATCGGCGCGTACCTCAAATGGGCAATCCTTCTTTGTCGCATAGACTGCGTTTATCAGAAACGAGAGTACCATCAAATACCTCCAAATCTGTCAATTTTGCGGCTCTCAACAAGCCGGACACATCCACTTGAGTCCCTGTGCCACTAACTTTTGAAATGCCGGGTTCTCATAAGCTGCTCCGTCGTGTCCCATTGCGTTGTAGAGTACCTTGCCTTTGCCATAGTCCTTCGTGTAAACCAGAGGCTGCACTTTATCCTCCCAGAGAGCAGTCGCCAAAATATGCGCGCCTTCCGGGTGTCTGTCAAGGACATACAGTTCGTCACGGATTTTAAAATCGCCAACCCCGCTCGTAATGGGGTGTTCTCTATCTTCAATCGTTACCTGAAATTCGTGGTAATGACTGTGATGAGTGAATCTGCCGCCGAGCAAGTTGATGTACTTCGTACGCTTTTCATCAACGACTGTCGCCGAATGAACGGCGAACAACCCCTTCCCCTTCTCGACGAAATCAACGACAGCTTGTTCCTGCTCATCGGTCAGTTCTCCTACGGTGGCGCAAAGAATACAAACATCGCATGTATCGAGTTTGCCGCTTGCGAGTATCTCCTTGTCGTGACTTACCTCAATCTCAACCCCTTCCAATTCTTGCGACCAATTTACAATCATCGAACCAAGTTCTTCGAGTGGATGCCATTGGTCATTTTTGCTTAAAATCAAAACTCTTGCTGACATATTAATCCTCCTAATATGTAGGTCAAGATTCATATCTCGACTGTTGGTTTCTGTCGATTTTGGAAAATCGACCTACGGGGTTTCATATTGAAACTTCCTAATATGTAGGTCAAAATTCAGATTCTACTGTTGATTTTGGAAAATCGACCTACGGGGTTTCATATCGAAACCTCCTTGATTTGTGGTAAAATCCTGCTAAAATTTACGTCAGTATTGTAACACAACTAACTGAAAAAATCAAAACGCAAATCGGGTTCATGCTGATTTTGGATAGTTCAGTAATTGAATTTGTCATTCTTTTTTTTGTGTAATTCGCTTCATTCGTGTCATTCGTGTTCTAATCTTTACCCCAAATTCACGTTTTATTATTGAAAATTACCCCGAACCTTTTTGAGACTCCCTTCGTCTAAATGGCGTACTCAAATCAAAAATTTTGGAGGGAAAAAATGAGACGCATACTTTTAACCACCAGCATTGCACTTGTATTCGTTTTCTTTGCAGTGCTTATCATTAGTAATATCACCGAAGCGCAAAGAGCCCAGAGAACTGAGAGGCCTGGTCAAAGACAAGCCCCCCGTGGCGCGCGCCCGGGGATGAGGCTTTCGGACCCGATGGAAGGAATTCGCGAATCGTTTTGGCGGGTTGCCATAATGATGGATACCAACGATGAGCAACTGGTTAAGATCCGAACCGCCTATAAAGAGATTTCAAAAGACATAACGACAAAAAGAAAGGAATTGCAGGCAAAGGCAAAGGAGTTGCAGGGAAAAGCAAAGGAGTTGCAGGAAAGCGAACTCCGCGAACAGGGGCGTGAACTCTTCCAACAGAGTCGCGACGTTCTTCAGGGTATTAATAATAATCTAAAGGAAAAGTTAAAAGTAACCTTGACGGAAGAGCAGTTCACCAAATACGAGGATTGGGATAAAGAGCGACAGAAAAGAGCTCGGAGAGGCAATTCTTCTCAAGGTAGAAGAGGAAGGCCGCGTCAACGTGATGCTCAACCGACACCGCCCAAGCCGGAATAAAAACCCACTCTCCACTCAGACTTAACGAATGCGCAAAAAAAATAAACAGAGTTGCGTAACAGAGCCACAGATTCTTAAATTTGTGGCTCTATTTGTTTTCGTTTGAAATTTCGCACATTTTCCAATTCGTCCAGCGTTACATAAAAATTTTCCTACCATAATTATCCCAGATGTGTTATAATCTTGTCTGCATTTTTAGATCTTGTACTATCGTTCTACCCCTAAGGAGAAAAATATGCGTAAGACGAAAGTTGCTGTATTGACTATTTTTTTCATGTCTGGCGTTAGCGGGCTGATTTACCAGGTTGTTTGGACTCGGATGCTCACATTGGTTTTCGGCAGCACGATTTTCGCGGTCAGCACCGTATTAACTTCCTTCATGGCTGGTTTAGCGCTTGGGAGTTTTTATTTCGGACGGCTTGCTGATAATCAAGAGCGTCCTTTGAGGATGTATGCGTACCTCGAAGCTGGCATTGGCATCTTTGCTCTTATTTTTCCAATCGTCCTGTTTCTGTTAAACGGCACTTATGTTTTCATGCACCGCCAAATGCACACCGCTTTTTATCCGCTTTCTCTGATACGTTTTTCTTTATCGTTTACGGTTTTATTGGTTCCCACTACGCTCATGGGGGCTACTCTTCCAATAATTAGCAAATTTTACGTGGAAAGGCTGGATAACCTGGGCAGGGATACGGGAAGGCTCTATTCCCTCAACACCCTTGGCGCTGTGGTTGGCACCTTAGCTGCGGGATTTGTCCTTGTCAAATTTATCGGAGTCGATTGGACGTTGCGCCTTGCCGCTTTCATCAATCTTGCTATCGCAGCCATAGCGGTGTTTTTAGACAGACAATACGAAGTTACTTCTGCCGCGCAAAGAAGGGTTTTCCGAGCAATTCCCTTTGACGAAGAGGGCATTTTTCGCCCCATGCTGGATGTCACTGAAGAAGATGAGGACGAGGAACATGAGCCGTTGTTCAAAAGTGCGCCGCGGGCGGGAGCGTCAATACCAGAACCTTGGGAGGAAGAACTTTTTTCCTTTGCGTTTGATGAGGAAGAAGACGACGATGAGGAAACGCCTGCCCATCCTGATTTTATCGTAAAGCTGGCGTTGTGGGGCTTTGCCATTTCAGGGTACTGTTCCTTGGCTTATGAGGTACTTTGGACGCGCATCTTAGTGTTTTTCCTCGGCAGCACGACTTACGCTTTTGCCACCATGTTATCAGCATTTCTGTTCGGGATAGCGGCAGGGAGTTTCATCTTCGCCAAAATTGCCGATAGGTGGAAGAATTTGCCATTCCTTTTCGGCACAGTGCAGTTAGGTATAGGACTGCTGGCAATGTTACTACTGCCTGCCTTCGGCGAGTTATGGGATATTCGCACAAGTTTGCCCAGCGGCAGGATTTGGTCGTTTTTTTCCTGTTTGATTGTGATGTTGCCGCCGACACTGCTCATGGGCGGTAGTTTCCCGCTCGTTGCCAGAATTTACACGCAAAACATGAATCGGATTGGACGTAGCATCGGAAACATCTACTCAATAAACACCCTTGGAGCGATAGCCGGCTCTTTTATCGCAGGATTTGTTTTGATTCCGCTAATTGGAATCCAAAGGAGCATAGTGCTAACCGCTTCCATCAACGCTATAGTCGGGGGGCTGTTGATATTTTTCAGTCCGATGGCACAACGTTTTCGATGGACTGCCGTAGCCATTACCCTCTCCATACTGCTGATGGGAAACTTCGCCATTCCAGCCGGTAACCCGATAGTCTTTAAGAGCGCCATATTCAAAATTCAACACCAGGGCGGCAAGTTGATAGAATACGATGAGGATATCGATGCGAGCGTCACCACGATGGTAGATGCCGACGGCGTCCGCAGGCTGTACGTGGATGGACACCAGGCCGCTGAAGATTCACGTTGGGATTCGCCGTCCCACCGCGTGATAGCTCATTTGCCCTTGCTACTACACAAACACCCCCAACGCGCGCTCGTGGTTGGTTTTGGCATGGGCGTTACAACGCATTCCATTACCCAGCACGGAGTCGAAGTAGACGCAATCGAAATTTCACACGGTGTAATAAAAGCAAACAAACATTTTGCGCATGTCAACGGCAATGTGCTGAAAAATCCGCTCGTCCACCTATACGAAGAAGACGGGCGAAATTTTATCCTCACAACCCGCAACAAATACGATATGATTTCCACAGGGATTATCCACCCGTTGGTTAGTTCAGGCAGCTCAAGCATCTACAGCAAGGATTTTTACGAACTTTGCAAGCGCATCTTGACCGAAGACGGCATAATGTGTCAGTGGGTGCCGTTACACCGCCTCCCTGAGAAATACTACAAAATGATAATCCGAACCTTCATCGAAGTCTTTCCACATACAACGCTGTGGTACAAATATACGCCGGATTTTGTAATCTTGATTGGTACGCCTGAAAAACTGCGAATCAATTACAAAAATTTTATCGCCCGCTCTAAAATTCCCACCATCAGAACAGGGTTGAAACACGACGATTTAGATGGCATCTCGCTGCTGGATTCGTTCATGATGAATGAAGATACTGTAAAAAAATATGTCGGCGTTGGCCCCATCCACACTGACGATAAACCAAAACTGGAGTTCTTCGGCTCCATTCCGCCCGATACGACTGCTCAAAATATCCTTAACATGAAAGATTTTAGGGAGCCGGTAATCCCACTTCTGGCGAATATCGGAAGGAGTACGGAGGAAAGAACTGCTGTGAAAAACAATCTGAATACCTACTTTGAAGCTACTCAGCAGTTGATTCTCGGTCAAATTGATTACGCCCGTAGAAAATATGAAGACGCCGCTGAAAAATTCCAAGACGCCTTAAACCTCAACCCTAACGACAATACCATCAGATATAATCTGAGCGTTGTATTTGGACTTGCCAAAGAAAATATAGACGCAAAGATGGCCGTCATAGAAAAAAGGCTGTTGGACGAACTGCGAAGAAATCCACGGAATACGGCACCCTATAACACATTGGGTAAGATGTACCGAAGCCAGCAGAAGATTGATAAAGCCATCGATGCATACGAAAAATCGGTTAAGATTAACCCTCGCCAATTCCAAATTTACTTAGAGCTTGGAGACTTGTACGCAGGGAAAGGAGAAATAGACAAATCAATCAAAGCATACAAAAGGGTAACCGAGTTAGAGCCAGGCTTTTTCGTGGCGCACGGTAACCTTGCCGAGCTTTATGGACTCGTGGGAATGTATGATGAGGCGATAGCTCATGCTAAAAAAGCTGTGGAGTTAGAGCCAAACTCTTGGGTTGCTCATAGCACACTCGGCTCACTTTATTTAGACAAAGGACAATACGAAAAGGCTATCAAACCTCTTAAAAAGGCTATCGAACTTAACCCCAACTCCCCGCTGCCGCACAACAACCTTGGGATGGCCTATACTAAACTGAAAAAATACGACGAAGCAACCAGCGTTTTCAAACAAGCTATCAAAGTTGACAAAAATTTTGACACCACACACCTCAATCTCGCTAACCTCTACATCGAACGCAATACCCAACTTGATGAAGCCATTAAACTAACTAAGCAAGCATTGAGGATAAAACAATCGCCGGCAGCTTTTGATACGCTGGCATTGGGCTATCTTAAAAAGGGCATGTATCGGGAAGCGCTGGATGAAATAAATAAGGCTGTCAAGCTGGCACCTGGCGAGGAAGCGTATCGGAAGCGATTAGAGCAGATTCGGGAAAGGATGAAGTAGAATCTGAGAAGCAGATGAGCGGGTGAGCAACCGAATTGAAAGGGGATTTTGACCTCTCCCAATTCGGTGAGCATGGGAGCAGCCAAAAAGTCGGATGAAGCCCCTGCCGTAAGACGATAGTCGTCGGGCTTTATCCGACTTCGTTACGGGCAGGCAAAGCCTACACTTTTGTTCCCAGTTTTGCCCGCAATTCCGATTTAGCGAGCGAAACAAATTCCGACCATCCTGATTTTCCAAATCAGAGGGGGGCTCCGTGGCTGGGGTTAAAACGCACGAAGGGGGGGCTTGGCGGCTTGGGTTGAGTAGGAACGAAGTGACGTATCGAAACCAAACGATGCGTAATTCCCCCCCCCAAAATCTTAGATGAATAAGCTCGCAGAAATCGAGAAAAAATATGACTTTACAGAAAGCACACTTCTTGATATTTATTGGGAAAATCATTTCAAAAGTCTTGTTTTGAAAGTTAATTACTACTGGGATGATTCGAGCAGATTTCCGGCGAAAGATGATAGATTTATGCTGATTAGGTTGATAGGTTGCCGACAAGTCATGTTTGCCAATGATGGAAAAATATTCAAGCCAGCATATCAGGAACATCCCGGTGATTTCAGTTGGGAGCCAGTCTCCACAATTATTGGCTGGGGAGATGTGAGGGAAGTAGACTCAATTCGTTCAAACCTAATCTCTCCCGAAAATTCCGACGAACTTCTTCATATCGGATTTCAATCTATGCACAACGAAGCGCCAATATACTGGCTCGAAGTTATATGTTCTGATGTTGAAGTTATTCCACTTTGGAGCGCAATGACTCAGTTTCAAAACCCCGTAGGTCGATTTTCAGAAATCGACTAAGAACCTGCCGCATTCATGCGTGCAGAGTTTCAGTGCAGGTTCACTCTGGAGTGCATCGACTCAGTCGTTGCGCATAATGAAGGCAGTAAGATATGAATGACTCGATGGCCACGATACAAACCTTTCAACCGTTGAACAGTGAACTTCTGGACAATATCGTTCACCGAATAGTAGAGGGCGCCTATCCTGAGAGGATAATCCTGTTCGGCTCGCAAGCATACGGTGTCCCCACGAAGGATAGCGACGTTGACCTGATTGTAGTGAAAGAGGATGTGCTTTCAAAAAGGAAAGAATCAGTGCGCATAAGGAAGCTTTTGCGTGGAATTCTGCTTCCCTTCGACATCATCGTCGTCAGCCCTGAAGAGTTTGAGTTTTACAAGGACGAGCCGGGCTCCATCTTCAAAGAAGCATCACGGAAAGGAGTTGTGATTTACGATGTTGCGACAATGGCAGATTTTCCTTCAGAAAGCTGATTCTGACTTCAGGGTTGCAAGGGTCCTGGCGAGAACAGAGGAAATCCCCGTCGAACAAACCCTTTTTCATCTCCAACAAGCCGTGGAGAAACTGTTAAAGGCATTGTTGTCGTTTGCGGGAATTGACCCACCAAGAACCCACGATATAGAGGTTTTAGTGGAACTATGTGAGCGAGAAGGAATAGAGTTACCTGAATATGCAGAAGAGTTTTCAAAGCTCACACCTTATGCCGTGGAATTTAGATATGAGATTGCAGACGAGGAACCTCCCAACGTAGGGCATCTTTTAGGATTAACGGAGAAGTTCCTCCAGTTCGTGAAAAATCAAACAGGGATAGAGTAAAGATTAAGAAGCATTTTGGAGTGATATGGACTGCAATAATTCAGTTATTGCGAAGTATCGCACCCTCTAAGCCTGTTTTCCGCAGTAAATTTTCGATACCCATGAATACTGGATTTACAAGCACTTAACGTACATTAAGCTCGCACATTCCGAATTCTGAACCCGCATGAATGCTGGGTTCATTCAATAGGATTTTGATAAGTGCGGAAAACAGGCTAAGTCGTTGCAGTCCATAATCGGAGAAATAATATTGAAAACAACGCAAACCTTTATAGCATTTTTGATATTTAGCCAAGCGTGTTGTTTATTGTACGCGCAAAATGTTTCAGACAGCCTGGCAATCCCGCCATTTTCGCCGGGCGAGTTAATTGTAAAGGTAAAAGCAGAGGTATTAACCGATAGCAAAGTTTATGCGCAGTTCAAGCGCACAAATTCGCAGGCTGGCGCGCTTTCGGTGAAGAATATGTTTTCCGAAAGCCAAAAGAGCAAGCAGGCTAAAGAGCTAACGGCAATCTACCTCATCAGATTCCCCCAGTATGCCAACATCATTGAGCTTGCGCGGAAATACAAACAAAGTCCGCTCGTGGAAGACGCTCAACCGAACTACATCCGACGGACTTGCGCTGAACCGATTATCCCAAATGACGAAAAATACGAACAACTCTGGGGTTTGAAAATTATAAACATGCCTGAAGCATGGGCGATTGAGAAGGGGAATCCAGAGGTAGTCATTGCCATTGTGGACGGTGGGATTGATTACAACCATGAGGATTTGCAATCCAAAATCTGGATAAACGAAGACGAGGTTCCCGACAACCATATTGACGATGACAAGAACGGATATGTTGATGACGTAAGGGGCTGGGATTTCGCTGATGCCCCGACTTTGCCAGGACGCGGAGATTATAAGGATAGAGACGTTGACCCAATGGACGAGGGCGGACACGGGACGCACGTTGCTGGTACAGCCGGCGCTGCTGTGAATAATGGCGTTGGAGTAGCTGGAGTAGCCTGGAATTGCAAAGTGATGGCGCTCAGGGCTGGTTTTTCCGCCTTTCCGAGTGGGAGTTTCTTGCAGGACGATGACGTGTCGTCTGCTATCGTTTATGCGGCTGACAACGGCGCGAAGGTTATCAACATGAGCTGGGGGGATGAACACAACGCTTTTGTCATCCGCGATGCTATAAATTATGCCTACAACGAAGGTTGCGTATTGGTGGCGGCTACCGGAAATGAGAGCAAAAGAAGGGTAATCTATCCGGCGGCTTTGAGGAATGTCATAGCAGTAGCAGCCAGCAACCAAATGGGTGAAATCTATTATTTTTCCAACTCCGGAGCGACTGTGGATATATGTGCTCCGGGGGGCAGAATCCTCTCGACTAAGATAAAAAACACTTACGGTGAGTTGACTGGAACTTCAATGGCAGCCCCGCATGTCGCTGGTGTCGCCGCTTTGCTGTTGTCCAAACGCCCAAGTCTGACAAACGAAGATGTTAAACAGATTTTGGTCGCTTCAGCGATTCCCATAAAAGACAGTGAAAAGGCGGTGGATGCTGGGCAGGTTGACGCGGCTTCCGCCCTTGCGATGAGTTCATTACTCATCGCAAGGATTCATCTTCCGGAAACCAATGATGGCGGGAATGAACTTGTTGAGGTAATAGGTTCGGCGACAGGATTTAAGTTCACAAACTATCAACTGCTCTATGGCGAAACGACGGTGCCGGAAGTGTGGCATCCAATCGAAGGAATCTCTCAGGAGCAAAAGTTGAACGTACGCCTTACAATGTGGGATACTTCCGCGCTGGATGAGGGAGTTTACTCTCTGCGTTTAGAAGTTTTCGGCGAGGGCGGAAAGGTAGTTCGGGACGAAGTTGTCATCCAAATTGACCATTCTCCGCCAGACATTACAGATGTC
>CAZRLY010000115.1:0-3349 GCA_964601015.1 uncultured bacterium | reverse complement strand
TGGCAGTTGGCGATTTGGACGGCGATGGAAAAGATGAGTTCATAATCGGAGGAAAAGTGGACGAGGGCAAATTCGGTTTTGCGCGCAAACACTGGGTGTTTTCGGTATTCAAAGCCAACGGAAATGATTCCTACGAATCCATCTGGACTCAGTCGATAATGTTCATTCGCCCGGGGGGAAACGGCGTTGCCGTCGGAGATGTCGAAGGAGACGGCAAGGATGAGTTTGTGATAGTAACCTGGCCTGATATGTACATATTTCAATATAGTTTAGATAGTTTTATGCCGATATGGCATCACAAGGCCAGCAGCACCTTTAATCCGATGATTACCGATTTAGATGGCAACGGTTCTGGCGAACTTCTGTTCAACGAAGAGGATAAATTGGCAATATACGCACAGGACACACAACCTGAAACGTCCCTTGTGCCCTGGGGTTTAGTCGCCATCCCATTGAATGAAACTTCTGTATACTTGATGTGGGAGGCGCGAGAAGATGTCTCCTCATACAACATCTACCGCGGCAAAGACGAAGGACGCCTCGAAATTATCGCCCGCAACGTCGGTTCGGGCCCAAGCGAAGGCGAATTCATCGACAATAACCTAACAGAGGGAACGACATATTGGTATGCCGTTTCTGCGCAAACCCCGACAGGAATGGAAACTCAACTCTCAGAGAAAGTATCTGCCAAGCCGGGCGCGCAACCAAAAATGGTGTGGGCGGAATACAAAGAACCGAATTGCGTTATCGTGCTATTCGATAAACAGATGAGCGCGTCAGCACAAAACCAAAATCAGTATTACGCGCGGGAAGTGGGAACATCCATAAAGGACATACCCTCATCTGCTTTGCTTGACCGGTCGAAAAAACGCGTAATCTTGACATTTGACGCGGGGAAATTGCTTAGGGGAAAAAACTACGATATTGTTGCGCTTAACCTTTGGGACGTAGACAAAACCTTCATTTCAGCGGAAGCCAATTCGCAACGTGTCAGCATACCAACAGAAGAGAGTCCAAACGTCCCCACAGATTTTACACAAACCATCGTCTACCCGAATCCCGTCAGCCCGAATGAACACCACATCGGCAAAGTCATCTTCGCAAACCTCCCAACTGAAACCAAAATCTCAATCTACAACATCACAGGTGAACTCGTAGAACAACTTGACGCAACGGACGGAGGTAAAAAAGAATGGCTGCTGCTGAATAATACAAAAGTAGAAATCGCCAGCGGAATATATATTTACATCCTGGAAGCAGGTGGAAAACGCAAGTCTGGAAAAGTATCAGTAGTGAAATAGAGCCACCTTGCTTTTTCTTATTGACTTGTGCTAACGGATGTGATAAAATTTTGGGTATGAAAAAACTAACAATTTGGAGGAAAATATGAAAATCAAAATATCACCATTGATGTTCGCTTGCTTGGCGAGCATGATTATTCTGTCAATGCAGTCTTCGGCAGACTTCATCGACGAATTTAACTCTCCCAATCTGGATAAAAACATTTGGGACATCAAAACCGTCGGAAAAGCATCATACAAGATTGAGGGTGGCGTTCTGAATCTCGAATCGCCTGCTACGGAGAGCGGGGCTATTTTGTACCACCCGCGCAATCTCCAGGACAAAGATATTACCTTTGAGATTAAGGTGGATGTGTCTGGACTCACAGAAAACATCAGCATGGGTTTTATGGCTGCCCTTTTAGAACCTCAGGTAAATACGGAAATCAATAACAATGTGGAGTCCACTTTCTATTTTGTCCCCGACAAGTGGTACATAAAACAGGACCCAATTGTGATAGGCGAAAAGCCGCCCAACCCGCCCGGCTTGGAAGGACAATATGAAAAGGCTGATTGGAACGTGGTGCAAATTGACTTCAGCAAAAGCGAGGGCAAAATTACCTTTTATATCAATGGTAAGGAAGCCGGGCAGGTGGATAGAAATAAAGACGTAAAGGAGCGGTATTTCTACTTCACGCCGGACCCGTATGATTCCCACTATACGGGCGTTGCAGAGATTGATTACATCAAAATATCGGGGCCGGGTGCCGCCTCTTTAGCTGTCGAACGCAGAGGAAAACTGGCTTCTGTCTGGGGACAGCTAAAGGGCAGATAGTTTTCCCTACACAGGAGTTTTTTGGAATGAACAATCATCTGCTTTTAGGATAGAGAGGAGTTCGCATACTCGGATGCGAACTCCTCTGGGGAGATAATCTAACCGGAACATAAACTTTAGATAGTTTTCAAAAATAAAATCAACTTTTTGGGTAGCGGCAGTCCCTGACTGCCACCGCATCGGTCAGGGACCAATGCTACCCGGAACATAAACTTTAATATTGAAAATTATTTTGACAAAGTCAAGTTATTGCCTGAACGCGTCATCTTCATTCGACTTGAAGCGGGGAAGTCGTTTATCAGTCCAACGGAATACTGCATTATCAATGCAGCGTCCATAGCAGAGAGCGTACCATTGCCTGTAACGTCTCCATAAACCCACCGGTCACCTAAATCAATCTTCCCTACGATATGTTGCAAAACTAAACGAGCATCGTGATGAGTAACGACGCAATCGCCGGAAACGTCTCCCAAAAAATTCTGGGGGCAATCTATGACAGTAACATTTACCTCCACTGTTGTGACGTTATCGGCATTTTCAACAGTGAGCGAAAGGGCATAGCCGGTCTTGACGAGTTGCCGCGTATCCCAGGAGGCGAGCACATTCCGATTTACAAATTCGTTGCTTTCTTTGATGACATTGCCGTTTACTGCAAGCGTCCATTTTTGAATGTTTGTATCAATTGCAGTTCCAATGATCTTTACAATGCCGAAGACTTCGGTGCCGTCGATAGGCGAGATGATGTCTCCTGTTGGCTTGTACAAAATATATGAGACTTCTTGCTCGTCAGGCGTTCCCTGTACATTTCCAGCGTTGTCTATGGCGCGAACTTGAATGGTGATAGTCACGTCGGGGCTTGTGGGATAGAAATCATGAACCCAGTTTGCCGTTCCTTGAGCGTCAACCCATCCCTCGTCGGATGCCCTTTTGAATTGTACTTTCGCTATACCCGAATAGTCATCTGATGCTGTGCCAGAGGTGGGAATCGGACTGAAGTTGTAATTTGCACCGTTTGCTGGCGCAAGAATTTGGGCAGTTGGCGGAACATTATCCACTTCCAGAATATTTGATGTTCCTGCGCCTTCATTTTCGCCACAATCCGCCATTTTTTCATATTCATGACAACAAAAATTTCATCGCAATTCCGCTTGGCTCCAAGGCAGAAGTCAGGGACTTCCGCCATTGGCATCAACTTAACGGAATCTTGCCCCGCTCCGTAGGAGCATAATGTTTA
>CAZRLY010000114.1:0-17842 GCA_964601015.1 uncultured bacterium | reverse complement strand
TCAAAGAGATGATTCTTAGCAAGGCTGAAGGCAATCCCTTTTTTATCGAGGAAGTCATTCGTTCACTGATTGATAGAGATTTAGTGTATCAAGAAGGCAACCGCTGGAAAGCGCGCGCCGAAGTATCTGAACTTGATGTTCCGGACACCATCCAGAGCGTCGTGTTGGCGCGAGTAGACCGTTTACAGGCGGAAGCGAAGCATGTATTACGGTGCGCTGCGGTCATCGGGCGACTGTTTAAGTATCGCTTGCTGGAACAACTGACGCGACAAGAGCGTGAACTGAATCAACATTTGGATGAAATCAAGTCGCGAGACCTAATCTACGAGGATCGGACGGTGCCTGAACTGGAATACGCCTTCAAACATGCCTTTACTCAAGAAGTGACTTACCAGGGTATCCTTGAGCAGCATCGCAAACAATTCCACCATCAAGTGGCACAGGGTATTGAGCGCCTGTATCAAGAACGTTTAGAGGAATATTATGAGGAGTTGGCGCATCACTATTTCAGAAGTGATGATGCTGAGAAAGCAGTCGAGTATCTGCTCAAAGCCGGGGAGAAGGCAAAAGCAAGTTATGCTAACGAGGCGGCTATTGCTCATTTTCAACGGGCTTTGGAACTACTCAAACAGAGTGGAATTGCTCGAAGGGATTGGGAATTTGATGCGTTGCGTGGATTGGGAGAGGTATGTCTGGGGATAGGAAAAAATGTTGAAGCGGGGGAGGCGTTTGAGGAGGCCATCTTGTTGGCCAAAGAAATGAAACTTTCCCCGCGCCAGTTGGCGAGGCTATACAGTTGTATCTGAAAATGATGGAACTGGTGGGAAATCTGAGAGACATCTCACACGCGCACAATCAATTAGGTAATATTGCGGTGTGTCAGCATCGTTGGGAGGAAGCAATTTACTCTTACCAGAAATCCCTTGAAGGATATAAAAGCATCGGAAATCCATCCTGGATTGCATGGGCACATCTCCTGCTTGGAAGAGACTATCTGAAAAAGGGCAATTACCGCCAAGCTCTCCAATCCTTCGAGGAAGCTGCTGACGTGGCGATTACACTTCCCCAGGCGAATCTGCTCTCCAATGCCTTAGGAGGGATGGAAGAATCCTATATGGCATTGTCAACACCAGAAAAGTTCGCGGTGTGTTGCCATTCTTTCAAAGAGCGGCACGCCGATGTGGTGGAAAAGCTCTCATTACACCAATGGTATCTGGAATCGGCGGAACCCTCAAAGGAATTTCCCCATCTCATCTTTGCGGCTGATTTTGATACGGAGGCGATTGAACCATCGTGGAATTGGATAGATGAGTTTGGGGACTGTAAACACAGAATCGTTGATACAGGTGGTCTGGAGATCCGTGCTGCCAACGGACGAGATTTAGATGGACTGAACCTGAGCGCGCCGCGACTTATGAGGGAGATTTCCGGGGATTTTGCTGTTGAAGTTTGTGTGTCGTCTGCGTCAGACAACGAACTGGCAACTCACTCAACTGAAAAACCGCAGATGGGTGGACTGTTAGTCTGGAGGGACAGGGACAACTTCTTACGCTTTGAAAAAGGTGTGCATGGGCATCGTGAGATGAGGTTGGAGGGATATGTAGATGGGAAATGGCAGGTTGCTGGGCGCGGGCTTCTGTCAGGGGATGCGGATGAAGGGTTCCATCTGCGATTGGAGCGAGCAGGGGAACAGTTTTCCGCCTATTGCAGCTTAGATGAGGAAAACTGGCTAACGTGTGGGCAACTAACGTTGTCAGTTGATGACCCAATCCAAATCGGCATCCACGCCATCGGAATGATTGACAGGACCATCTACTGCGGCAGCTTCAAAGAGGGCACGGCGACGCTGTTTCGCGGATTTCAAGTGTGGACGCGGTAGGTTTTATTGACAAAAGGCTCTATCCGATTCTACTGGGATTACCGAAAGGGAGAATTACATGAAAAAGTTTGTTCTTAAAAAAAGGGCTCGTCTCTTGGCGCTACCGGACAAGGGGGGCTGAAGCCTTCGCGGGTTCTGGAGTGGAGCGAACTTTAAGTTCCTTCAGCGTAAAAAGATTCGTTTCTACACGGTGCTCAAAGAATACACCGACGAATTCAAAACGCTAGTTCGGAGTGTCAATTCCCGAACGGCGGGACGCCGCCGCCTCCGTGATGGTGTTTGGGTGACTGAAGTAACTCCCATAGCGCTTCCCAAATATCTTAAAACAAAGCTGCTTCGCTGTTTTGTCATAAGGATGCGGGGGAAAAAGCCTTGGGCTGTTCTGACAAACGATGAATCGGTGGACGCATGCTGGGCGGCTGACTTCTATCTGATGAGAAACAAGGTTGAGAAGGCAATACAAGAACTTATAGATGATTATGCTATCGGTAAGCTCCCCCGAGAAGCTTTTGATGAAAACGCTTGTTTTGTTTATCTTACGGCCTGGAGTTATAACCTCTTTCTCGACTTCAAGATGGAGATGTTTGGAGTGGATGCGACCAAAACCCTTCGGAAGAAACTTTCGACCCTGAGACGCCAGATTATCGACGTTTCTGCCATTGTCAAATATGTCCGAAAGATGATGATTCTTGAGTTCGAAAACCCACCTCCATTGATGGAGGAACTCTTGTCAGCACTGGGTTAAAGGACTTTGCCAAAGATACGTTATAAAGATATTACAACATGTTTTTGACTAATACAATTTAATGCAATAACCTTCCAAGTCGTGTTTAAAACCATACCGGTCTAAAGACACGGCACCGCTCTAAAAAGACGGTGCTGGTTAGTTAGCGTTAGTTTTTAAACCGGTGTGCTAATACTTAGCAGTTTTTCAGCTTTAGCGTCAAGTTCTTCGAGCTTGAACCGCACACTTATGACCGAGTTTTTCTCCTCCGGCTTGTGAACGACGTAGGTGGTTGCGACGAATGTGCCATCTGGCAGCAGTTCTAAGCCGGCATAGCCGCAGTCGCCGAATGCGCCGTGTTGTTGCAACAGCCGCACGCGGTACTGTCCCTCGCGCCCTTTGATGATGTCCTCGTATGTGCCTACCCATGCCACGAAGTCGCCGCGGGTTGGGCTAACATGAGCCATGTCGCGAAAAGTGACTAGCAGCCGGCCGTCGTGGGCATAGCGGAGCATGTGTCGGTCACCCGTCAACGCTCCGGGCAATTCAGCGGGCTCTGACCAACTTTCGCCTTCGTCGTTTGAGACTATCATGAGTGAGTTGAGCCGTCGAGAGTTCTCCCTCATTAAAGACAGAATCTGCTTGCCATTGGGGGAGCAGATGGTACCAGGCTCATCAGGTGCGGCGTGCCCCACCTCAGCGACTATCCGTTCCGGCCCCCAAGTTAGCCCGCCGTCGGAGGAGATGCTCTGCCAAATTTTGATGTCCTGCGGCCCACCGTGTTCTAAGGCATAATGCGCCAAATACCTGTTCCCGGAAATCGGCACGATAGTATTTGGCGCGACAGTACAGTGTAACCCGTTGGGTTCAAGCGGTGTCCACATCTTGCCGTTATTGAGTGACACAGATTGTCGCATCGCACCGTTGCCCTCAAACACAAACAGACGTTCAATGCCGTCCGGGCCAATCAGTCGATGCAAACACGGACAGTTCGTAGCAGTTGCCCAGTTATCAGGCACATCCAGGCGTTCAGACCAAGTCAGTCCACCGTCGGTAGATTTCTTCAGAATGGCAGCTGGGCCACCATGCCCCAATGGATAAGTGCAGAACATCGTCTTGCCATCAGCCAGCAGGACGGTAGTCGGATGACCAAGATATTGGCCGGGTTCCTTGTCAACGATAACTTGCCGGTGAGTTTCTTTCGATAGGTCAATAATGGGGATAGAATAGCCACGCGGCGGGATGGCTGCGGGTTTTTCAGTAAGCCACTCAAGCGTGAATTGCGCCAGAGTAATCTTCTCATACGGGCTTTTGTCGCCCCGTTCGTAAAAACAACCGATAGTACCATCCGGCAGAACCGTCAGACAGGAATAGGCTGACGGGCCGGGATGGAGCAGCTTGGAGGCTGGCCAGGTTTCGCCTTCGTCGTAGCTCAGACGTGCGGTCATTCGGTTGCGCGTAGTAGTGGCGGGGTTGGAAAAGAGCAGCCAATTCTTGGTGCCGGTTCCTTTATCGGTGTAGCGAAGGATACTTGCCTGGCAGTGTGGGGCAACGAGGTTTGGGGCTAATTTCACGTTCGACCAAGTGAGTCCGCCATCCTCGCTGAACGCTATCGTGCGGCGATATGTTTCCCGAAAATGGTTACGAATGTTTAACATCAGCGTACCATCCATGAGTTCGACCAGTTGGCATTCGCTGGTGGTTTTGTCGGGTACGCTGCCGCCGAGGTTCCAGGTAACCCCGCGGTCATCGCTGTAGATGACGTGGGAATGGTAGTCTCTTGTTCCCGCCACGCCGTGGTCACAGGGTATGACAAAGCGGCCCTTGTGTTTGCCGCGTTCAAGCTGGATACCGACGCCCGGGCCTGTGGCATACCACGACCAATTTGGCAATTTGACCGTCTTGGTAATCTCGACGGGCTTTGACCAAGTCGCTCCCTCGTCGGTGCTTTTCGTTATCCAAACCGTACGTGTGCCTTTGCTGGTTCCGTCCCATATCTTCCCCTCGCGGTCTTCTCCGAGGTTGTGGGTAAGCGGCAGCCAGATAGTATGCGTGTCGCGGTCAACGACAGGGCAGGGATTGCCACAGGTGTTGGGGCCATCGTCCCAGATTATTTGCATCGGCTCCCAGGTTCTGCCGCCATCGAAGCTGCGTTTCAGGACGATGTCGATGTCGCCAGTGTCGGACGAACTGTTCTTTCGCCCTTCGCAAAACGCAAGCACCGTTCCCTTTGGCGTCACGATTATTGATGGGATGCGGTAGGTGTGGTATCCATCTTGACCGCTTACGAAAATGTCCGTCTGTTTCGGTAGTTTTGCTGTTTGTTGCGTGTCATCGGATGCTAAAAAATATGCTGCTGACAGAGTCTGATTCATTATCCCTTCTCCTCGTATAAGTTTTCAATTTCGTCAACCCAAATTTTAACAGATTTTCTCCTTCAGGTCAATAAAAATTTCTTGGGTACAGAAATTCCCCACGTTAGTATTTAAAGTAGCGGCATGTAACGCAAACTGTTAGTTTGCGCAAATCTGCTTTTCACAATCTAACAGATTGTGTTACATATCGGGAATTTCTGCCTTGGGTACAGAAATACCTCATCATCTATCATTTCAAGCGTGACGAAGAATCCAGCGCGAAGCTATCAGAAAGCACGAGTTCAAAACTACTTAACGGCTATACGATGTGTTTTGCGTTCATGTTGTTCGCCTGATTGAATTTGAATTGTCCAGAAGTAGAGTCCTTTGGCGAGTTTTTCGCCGAGGGAGTTTTTGGCGTTGTAAGAGAGTTGGTGTTCGCCTTTTTTGAGGTAATCTCCGGTGAGGGCTGTGCTGTAGGCTAATGCGCCTCTGATGTCGTATATTGAAAAAATACACTGGTCGATTTGACCGGCAAGCGAATAGCACAACGTTGTGGAATTGGCGAAGGGGTTGGGATGGTTGGACATCTCCAGTATTATCGCATCTTTTTGAAGCATTTTGTAACTTGCTTCTTTTTGTGCGACGTTACCGGCCTCGTCTTCGGCGTAGAAGACGAATTTGCGCTCTCCGGGCTGGAGATTTTCTGTGGAAAGTTGGTAGCGGCGTGTCCCGCCAGTTGTGGATGTTAGCGGAGTTGGTTCTTGATAAATTGGGATAGTTTGAGTTGCATCAAGGGTTGCGTAAACTTTGGTGACGCTACCTGGCGAGTTGCCCTGTTCGTTGATGGTAATCTCAATGTTGGAGTTTTTTGAGATGTGCCGTCCGCTTTTGGGATGTAGTGTGATGTCGGGTGGAGTGTTATCAACGCGTATTTGTAATCTGACAAGGGTAATGGGGATAGGGGGAAAAAGGGCAGTTTGGGCGATTATATCAAGGCTGTAGGTGTTTTCTGCTGTGTTCTGCGCGCCGTTCTCGTTGTTTGGCCATTTTAAACTATATTCTTCGCCTGCTTGTCGTCCCTGGTGAACCGATTGCGCAACCGTCTGGCGTTTATCGTTTTGGATGCGTAATAGCACGTCAGCCTTGTGGTTCAACGTGTAAAACAGATTCAGCGCATCGCGCTTGCCGTCGCCGTTGGGACTGATGGCAATGTGTGAATCCGTTGATGCTAATTCATCGTCTATCACAACCCGCATCTGCTCTAACAGATTTAGCTCTGTATACGTGAGCGAGGCTGGTTGCGCTTGATTGCTGAGATTGCCCTTGCCGCTGAAATCCTGCGCGCTGTTTTCCGCTACTACCACCCCAATCGGCAGTGTCTTTGAGGTTGGGAAAATTGAGTGGTTCGACAGATTGTCAATATCCAGCCCGCCGAACCCGTCCTGTGGTTCAAACCACAGGCTAACCAACACTTTCTCGCCTTCTACCATAATGGAACTCAAGTCTTCATTTTTAAGTTCCAACAGCGTTTGGGAGAAAGTTTGCTCGACCAACTTCAACTGAAATTGGTCGGCTATGACTTTTTTTATAGGTTCTGAGAATGATAGGACTAAAATATACGGTTGTTGGGACGAACGCGCAGATTTGCCGCTACATATCAATTGTGCAGTTTTTTGCACAGTAGGGCGTTCTGCATCAAGAGTCACGGAAGTTTTTGCGCTGATTTCATTTTTGGCGGCATCTCTTAAAAATACATTTATTTCTTTGTATCCGTCATCTCCTGAGAGGGTAATGGATAAATTCTCGTTGTAGGATACCCACGAAGGGTTTTCTCCTTCTAAGGAGATGCGCATCTGAGTAGCGTCTGACGCCTTGACTTTCAGGGGGATTGTCCTCTTTGATGTAATCTCGTCACCCCTGTTAGCAATCAGTAAGATAAGTTCCGGGGGGGTATTATCTATGAGTATGTGTTGCGATGTATCGCTCGCCTGGCGGTCGCGTTGGTCGAATATTGTGATGTTTAGCATGTAATCCCCTTCCTGCATATCTGTGGTATCCAGTGTCATTTTGTATATGTTCCAGTCTATTTGGGTAAGTTCAGGTTCAGCAGTTAGTTGGTGTTGTGAAGAGGTGGATGTTACGGACGCTCGCAACTTCGACGTTGCGTCCTCTGTTTTGATTGTTACCATCAACTGTTGTCCTGTGTGATAGATACCATCGTTGTCAAATAGGTCAATTGCGTCTGATATGCTCACAGACTGGATACTCGGTGGAAGGGGAGCGTTGTCAATTGTTAATACCAATGAACTGCGTGCAGTGCGTTTTAGTGCGTCTGTTATCTCCGCGCTGACGACATAATCTCGCGCTTCTGTCAGTCCGACGGTATTCCAGATATACGAGAATGTAGTGCTATTTGGCGTTTCCGATTCTTTGTCCAATTTTACCCAGCCGGAATTATAACCTGTGGCGATAGATTTTATTTGTAACGTCCCCTGCAAGCGACAACCTTCGCTTTGTACGCTAATGCGTGCTATTTCTCCGGCTTTGACGGTTTGCTGTGACGCTTCCATTTGTTTGATAACGGGATTATTTTCAGACAGCGTTATGGTAGCTTCCGCTACATGCGTTTCTACCGAATTTCTATATTTGACGCGTACGCTTTTTGTGTTATCTCCTGAACTCAAAGAGGCGGAAACTCCGTGTTGATATGGTATCCACTCTCCTACTTTTTCTCCTTCAATGTCGCCTTCCAAATACATTTCGGATGCGTTTGTAGAGAACATCGTCAGATAGACGTTCCGGTTATCCGTGAAGGTAGCGCCGTCGTTGATGAGAATGCGATGTCCCACTATGGGCGGTACCAAAGTTAATGTCAATGAATCCTTGTGCGCCTTGTTAGATACGGTATCTTCAAGTTCGACGTATACCACATAGTCGGCGGCAGGTTTCAGTCCCATAGTGTTCCACAGAGTTTTTAAGCTGTCAGCATCATTCGTTTGAAGAGGGAGGATGCCTGAATCGCAGTGTTTTAACGATGAGATGATGCGGATTGTTCCGACGAGGTTCGTCTCTTCCGTAGTCACTTGGATAAGTACGGGCGTACCGATTGCAAATTGCTGTTTGAGCAGTCGGTCAAGGCTGTCAATCGCGCTCACTGCGATTATTTGGGGCGGGGTTGCATCCAGCGTAATGTTGGCGTTTGCTGAATCTATAACTTGAGCATGCGCATTTCTAAATTGTGCTACCAGGACTTTTAGTCCATCTCCGTCGCTCAACGTCACATTGGCGGGAGTCGAAAATGGAATCCATTTATTACCATCTTTCACGTCGCCGCTTATGTACATCTCCGCAGCCCCGTCCGCTATCAGCGTCAACGTTACCTTTGGGACGTTGGTATGAGTTTGTCCGCCGTTTACCACAAGCGTTGCAGGAATCGGTTTAGCGGGGTTGTATTCGATGCTACCTGTGATGGACGGGCCGATATTGCCAGCCGCGTCCCGATATTTCACTCGTATCTGTTTAAAGCCAGTGGACGGCAGCAAAGTGACGCCAAAGAGCGCGTTTGTATCGAAGGATACCCACTTGAACGTTTTGTCGTCACGTACTACATCGCCATCCACGAATACCTCTGTAGCGTCTTCGTTGCTTAGTTTTAGTCCGATTATCCGCATGGCGGTTGTGGGGACGCCACCATTGATTCTCAGCGTTGGTTGACCTGGCGGAACGGTATCTAAGGTGATAACTAAATCCCCGGGTGATTGGTTCCCAACGTTGTCCGTCAGGGTAAAGTGGGCAGTATAATTCGCATCGGGAAGTTGTGCTGTATTCCAGAGATAAGAAAATTTGGTCAATTCGGGGGTTGAATCCCCGAAGAACGCCAGTTTTTGCTCGCCTGAATCGTATCCCGTCGATTGAATTCTGACAGTCCCTTGAATTTCAAGTTCAGATTCCGGACTACCACGCAGGGCAGCCACTACTATCCGCACATTCCCCCCCGGCTGATAAACTTCATCGTTATCCAACGGATTGCCCTCAATATACGAGTCCAATTCTGAGATGTCTGGGCCATTTTGCGCCAATACTATCGTCTGCTTTACTTGCGTCTCGTTATCAGCTTTATCTTTGAATTTTACGAGGATGGATTTTGCTCCGTCCCCCTCCGTCAATTGAACAGCGAAAGGGCTGGTATATTCGCCCCAATTTTGAACCGTTACGTCACCTTCCACTAACATAGTAACAGCATCCGACACATCGCTTTGTATGGATATGTCACTACTCGCCGTCACTTTTCCAAGAACACTACCTTTACCGTCCTTGAAGAGGATGTGTTTAATTTGCGGGGGGGTATTATCAATGGTGATGTTATGTGGCGCGCTTGTCACTTGTTGTCCTGTGGTATCACTAAGGCTTGCAATAATGGCATAATCCGTTGCTTCCTTCAATCCTGTTGTGTCCCAGACAGTTGTGAAACCACCGCTCGCCGCTTCCAACGTTAGCATACCTGAATGGTATGCTGCGATGTGGGATGTAATCTTGACTGTTCCGGTGAGAGAGGGGTTGTATTCTGCCTGGTATACTCTGATTGTTATTAATTCGCCGGCGTGGTAGATGCCGTTGCTGTGGGATGGGGCAGCGGTTGAAATGGAGGTAATTGCGGATGGTGGGCGTCTATCCAGCAATATCTGAGATTGCAGAGTTTCGGAGACTTGTTTATCCTTGTCACGGAATTTCACAGTGATTATCTTCGTTCCATCGCCAGTTGATAGATACACATCTATTTGCGGGACATAGGGCCTCCATCGAAAAACAGTGTCGCTTCCGACGTTGGTGACATCGCCGGAGATGTACATTTCAGTTGCGTTCTCAGCTTTGAGAGAGAGTTTGACAACGCGCGAACTTGTGGTATTCTCGCCGCCGTTGATGAGCAAACTCAGCGCTCTTAGCATACTATCTTCGGGTACTGGATTCTCGTCTTTCGGTTCTTCACCCGTTTGGGGCATACCATCCCCTTTGGGTTGAACCAGACGGATAACAGCCGTCACCGGCTTGCTTTCCAATCCGGAGCGTGCGCGAAGTTTCACCATCACTTCCCGCTTCTCTGAATCCTTATCCTTGAGCAAAGTTACCCAAATTTCTTTTGAATAGCTCACCCAACTGAACGTTCTGATGTCGTTTTTAACGTCGCCGCTGATATGCATCTGATATGGCTGAGTAGCGTCCTCTTTAGCTTTAACCTGCATCTGTATGCGTAAATTGACGTTTTCAGCGGGATTGATTGCCCCGCTCCCGTCAGCGAGTTTTACGCTTGCGATAACGGGAGGACTGCGCTCTAACAGAATCGAAGCCGTTGCGTCGCCAAACTCCTTTGAAGAGACATCGCGAAATCGTATCTGGATGCTTTTTTTTCCGTCGGGTTCGCTTAATTTGAGCGTAACGTTTTTGACACAAGCAACCCATTGAAAGTTGTTTTTGTCGGGTACAACGTCGCCGGAAATGAACATCTCATAAGCGTTCGTCGGGGCCTCTATGGAAAGGCTTACACTCTGGGAGGTAGTTGCTATAGTTCCGTTGTTAATCTTTAGAGTCTGAGCTACAACCACGTTGCCTATGAATAATAGAAAGAGAAAGGAAAGTATAACACCATTCAAATATTTTGGCGACTGGCAATCTGACTTTAGCAAGCAAAATTTTAGGGTGGTGTTGGCGATTTTATTTATGTTCAACATCTTTATTATCAGTAATCCAAAACGATAGATGGGGATTAGTAGGGATTGTAGTGTTTGGAAGGATTAACGGGACGATAAACACAATAAACATGCGATAGTGTTTGCCTTATTGGTATCCCGTTAGTCCTTCCAAGGTATGAGAGGAAGGTTCTGAAGAAGCAAAATGAAATCTGCTTTTGGTTTAGAGCAATTTCCATGCCAGTATATGCAAATCACAGGAAATTAGATATAGCGCAGGTTTTGCCTATTGATGTCTCAGGAATCCGTCTGGTGTTCTGCAAAAATTTGCATGTATATACAAAATATTGCAATTTTTGTAATGGTCAACAAATGTTGAATTTTGATTGTCCCCATCGCATAGACGCAGAGAACACAGTTTTTTATTAATTTTTTTGTTGCGCTGAAAAAAATAATTTGGTAAACTCTATAGGTTAAAAATGGCAATTGAAGCATCCAAAGCTCATAAGGTAAGAGCAAAATACTCAATTCCAATTGGAGGTGAAAAGATAATGAAACGAGGGACTGTTGTAGTCGTATGCGCAGCGTTTCTAATAGCGGGTGTTTCAGCCTATGGGGAAGAGGTATTTCTCGGTGATTTGACACCTGAAAGTTCGCTTGTGCATGGCGGCTTGAAAGTCGATAAAGACTACTACAACGAAACCATCAAGATGGATGGCGAGGAATATGAGAAGGGAATCGTAATGCACGTGAAGGAGGCGGAGGGATTCAGCGAGGTGATATATGAAGTTTCGGGATATAAAACGTTTCGAGCAGATATAGGTTTAAGCCACCGTGATGCACCACCGGCCGGCAGCGTGGTATTCTTCCTCTATATCGACGATGGGAAGGGCGTTTGGACTGAAAAATACACATCAGACGATGTTATCACACACGAAACCCAAACCATTCAGCTGGAAATAGATATTTCAGGTGCCAAGGAACTGCGGTTGTATTGTACCGATGCTGGCAACGGCATTAATAGTGACCACGCGACATGGGCAAATGCCAGAGTTGATACCGCCAGCATGTTGGCGGTAAAACGCCGGGGCAGACTCACCACAACCTGGGGCGCTATCAAAACCCACTAAGGTGAGTGGAAAGTTGAGGAACGAAACCCAACGAAAACCAGATACTCATCTGTTGGGTTTCACTTTCGTTCAACCCAACCTACTTAAAAGAGCAAGTTTTTTTTGAAAATCTAAAGTCTGAAGAACCAAAATAAAAAAGCAACATAACTTGACAATGTTAAATTAGAAATAGACGCCCTCGTAGCCCAACTTTCTAAGTTGGCGATTTGGGAACTTAATGCAAGAGTCCAAGATAGAATCTGTCTATGTTTTGATTTTACTTCCGCTTTAAAATCAAAACAAATTGGGCTACGCGGGAATCTAACATTGTCGAGTTAAGGAGAATCTTTACCATGAAGTTTAGAATTTACCTACCCAAAATGTTTTTGTTGGTTTTGTGCCTTACGGTGATGTTTGGCATATTTGCAGTTGTGTCTGCGAAGGCGCAGATGTATTTTGAGGATGATTTCAGCGAAGACTTAGAGGAATCTGGAAAATGGCTCATCGTTAGTGGAGAATGGGGCGTAGAAGATGGGGCAGCCATCCTTCAAGCAGCGGGTGGAGGTGGCCACAGACATATTGTGGCAACTGACGATTTTTGGGATGACAGTTGGACTGACTACACCTTCGAAGTCAAATTCCAGTTGATTGGTTCTTCGTGTGATATATTCTTCAAATACGCACAAGAGCCAGCTCCAGGAGAGCAGCTTTTATATTTCTGGGAGATTAGAACTGACACTGCTCAGATTATAAAGAATGTGAATGGTGTGAGAACTAAAGGAGTTGATGGTACAAAAACCGATGGAGTTGTTGCAAATCAGTGGCACTCAGCCAAGTTAGAGGTGACTTCCGAAACCGCTACCGCATATATAAACGGTGAAGAAAATTGGTCTATTGATGCGAGCGACATTCCTAATGGTCGAATTGGAATAGGAGGCTACCAGGATAGGGAGTCGCACTTTGACGACGTGAAAGTCTACGGCCCAAAGGGGGCCGGGTCAACGGTGTCGTCAAAAGGTAGGCTCACCCTAACCTGGGGTGAGATTAAGACAAAGAATTGACATTTGATACCGTGAGAAATTGTGGTTGTTGAGGACAATACAATGGTATTTGATTGGAGGGCTTACCATGTCTCTATGTTCATCATCGAATCTGTTCGCCGAAGAGTTTGACAACCGATGGCCAGCGAAAAAAACATACGACAATCCAGCAATCACCGAGGCTATGGATGCAGTCCGGGAGGGAATCCCCAGTACGGAAAATGACCCAACTCGTCCCATCTATCACTTCCGCCCGCCAGCCCGATGGATGAATGAACCATGTGGAGCCATTTACCATAAGGGCTATTACCACGTCTTTTATCAACTTAACCCCACAGGTGATTTCTGGGGAGTGGATAATACGCACTGGGGGCATACTCGCAGCAAAGACTTAGTACACTGGGAGCATCTGCCCATCGCGCTTTGGCCATCCCGAGAACTCGGCGAAAGACGTTGCAACTCCGGTTGCGTAGTGATTAACGACAACGGTCAACTGATGATTTTCTATACTTATGTTCCGTTGAACAACACCCCTCGTCAGCAGTGGGTTGCAATTGGGGACGATGATTTAATCACGTGGAAAAAACATCCTGACAACCCGATTATCGGCCGCGAGAATAGCGGGATTCCGTCATCAGTGGGCTCCGGATGGAGCGACCAATTTGTATTCCGTGACGAAGGTTCCACCTTCGTCACCTTCAAATCCAGCGGGGGAACAGTCTGCGAAGCCCAGAACAAGGAGTTGACCAGATGGAAATACATCGGTAATTTAGACGGTGTCCACGGTGAATGTCCGAACTTCTTCAAGCTGGGCAACAAATGGGTGCTGTTGACTTCCGGTGGTGTTCCATCAAGACAACTACAATATCAAATCGGCTCGTTTGACCCGCGAGGCTTAAAGTTCACACTGGAAAAAAGCGGCATTCTTGACCACAGCTATGGCCCAGATTGGGCAGACTCAATGGCCCGTGGGTTCTATGCTACCAATATCCTTTTTGACCCGGAAGACCGGTGTATTCTGTTCGGCTGGGTAAGCGGTTTCAAAAATGAGGATGGTCAATTCTACGGGAGAGCCGGACAAGCGAAAGGACGAGGCTGGAACGGCTGCCTCGGACTGCCACGAGTTCTCACGCTGGAAGACGATGGACGTATGCGTCAAATGCCGGTTCCTGAGTTGCAAAAGTTGCGGGACAAACACATCCGAGTCGATAATCTGGAACTGAATAATAGCTCTCACACCCTTGGCGATATCGGAGACACGTTGGAGATACTCGCCGAATTTGAGCCAGGCAACGCCAAACCCTTTGGATTGAAGGTACGCAGTTCCGACGATGGGAAAAGTTCAGTCACTATTCGCTATGAGGACGAGGTTCTAAATGTGGCTGGCACGAAGGTTCCACTGAAACTCAATGGGGAACAAGAAGCACTCACACTTCACGTCTTTCTTGATAAATCGGTCATGGAGGTATTTATCAATGGCGGTCAAGAATCCGTAACCCGAGTCATCTATCCCGGGTTAAATGCCCTAAATGTCAGGTTGTTTGCCGAAGGTGGTGCCGTTGCCGTCAAGTCTCTTGACATTTGGACTATCAAAGCGATATGGTAAAAAGATTATCTAACACGAGTTTTGCAGTTAGTTTGTAGAACGTGCAGCCTTGCTCGTTGAAATGAAGCGAGAAAACAAGCTGGCAGCCCGTAGCGAAGCGGAGGGGCGAAGCGGCTTTTCATGTTCTACTTCGCCCGTAAGCGCAAAACTCGTATACTAACTTGATATACGGAGGAAAATATGGAGTTGTTTGAAACTGTCAGTCCGATGGACTATCGTTATTATGGTTGGAATAAAGAATTTTTTAAGCGGTTAAGTCCTTATGTATCAGAGGGGGCTTACATAAAATACCAATTAAAAGTAGAAACGGCATTGGTTGAGACTTTAGCTAAATGGGACGTTTGTAAAGATTTTGTCGTTGAGGAGGTAAAAAAAGCTTGCGAAGAGATTCAGCCTGTGCATGTTTATGAAGAAGAGGAAAGGATTAAACATAATATCCGCGCGCTTGTAAACTGTATTCGTCAGAGGATAAGCGAAGAAGCACGCCCGTATGTCCATCTTTTTGCGACGTCGGCTGATATATTAGACACCGCCACAGCTTTGCGGTTGAAAGAACTCACACAAGAGGTAATTATCCCCGACGCCATCGAATTAGAGCGGACTTTGATTGAGTTAGCGCGGAAGAACGCAGAGGTTATTCAGATGGGACGTACACACGGTAAACATGCTGAACCGATTACTTTTGGTCTTTTCATCGCAGTATACGTCAGCCGTCTGGGAAATAGAATCGAACTTATTGAACAGTTCAGCAACAATTTGCGCGGGCAATTCTCCGGGGCTGTTGGCGCGCATAATGCTCTCTCTATGGTGTTCCCCGGCAGGGAGGCTCAATTTGAAAGGGATTTACTGGCAGAACTCGGCTTGAAACCGTCTGACACAAATATGTCAACGCAGATTGTAGAGCCTGAATATGTGACAGACTTGACTTATAGCATCACATCTGCGTTTTCGATATTGGCTAATATCGCCGACGACATCAGACATTTGCATCGGTCAGAAATCTCGGAGGTACAGGAAGGATACAGCCAGGAGCAAGTCGGCTCGTCTACGATGCCCCACAAGAAGAATCCCGTAAGTTTTGAAACCATCAAAGGACTTTGGAAAGCATACATGCCAAGGATGCTTACCCTTTTCATAGACCAAATTTCTGAGCACCAACGCGACCTGACGAATTCTGCATCCAGCCGCTATGTTACGGAAATATATACGGCTTTTGATTATGCTGTGAATCGCCTCAACAAGGCGATGAAGAATCTTTATGTCGACCAAGAGCGTTTAAGGGAAAACCTTTTCCTTCATGACGGAGTGAAACACACCGTAGCCGAACCGATATATATTTTGTTGGCTATCAATGGTTTTCCCGATGCCTACGAATATACGAGGAAGTTGGTCAGAAAATTGATAGATGAACCCGATGATGAGCAACGCAAATTGACGGATATTATCCGCACAACCCCGATTTTACAACCGTATTTGAAAGGGTTGACGGAAGGACAAAAGAAAATCTTGGACAACCCTGAAACATATATAGGAGATTCAATTCAACGAACCTATGCAACTTGTGATGAATGGGAAACAAGAATTGCCGCTGTTCGGAGTCGTCTTTCAGGTTAAGAACCTGTCCTGACATTAAAGCAGGTGGGCAGGTGGGCACTTACTCCCTTGCTCACGTTTGTGGTGAATTAATCAGAGAAGGGGAAACGGAAGGCTTGTCTCCCCCAAAATAAAGATGACCAAATAGGGGCGTAACGCTACCTGTTGCGATGGGAAGATTGGCCCTGACTTAGTTGGATGTCCTTTGCAAAAAGGACTCCCGCATCCTCTTCCTTGTCTCATTCGGCTCCTCAACGATAATCTTCGCGCCTCCGATGATGTCTATGAAACCAAGTTCTCTCCGATAACGCGGGACGATGTGGAGATGCAAATGCTGAATGCTGGCACCCGCAGCCGGTCCGATATTGTAACCCACATTGTAACCGTGGGGCGTATAAAGCTCGTCAAGCACATCCAAACACAGTTTTTCAAGCGCAGCAAGTTCTGTCACCTCTTCATCAGTATATTCTCGAATATCCACGATGTGTCGCTTTGGAAACAACATCAAATGCCCCGGACTGTAGGGATAAAGGTTCAATGATACAATGAACAACGATGATGCATAAACGTTGAGATTCACTACGTTCTCATCATCCTGCACGATGCCACAAAGGATGCAATCTATATCAGGGCGATTCGTTCCACGAGCATAAGACATTTTGTTTGGAATAAATAGGTTCTTTCGCATCTGTTATTCTCCGTTGCAACTTTGTTTTATAGGATTATACCATTTTATGAATATTTGTCAATGAAAAAAGCGTGTGTTTGTCCAAAAATTCTTGAAAGGAAGGGAACCAGTGATGGACAATCCTGAAAGGAGTGCTTCGTCCATTCGGGCGGAACTTGCTACTCTGCGCCAATTGGCGGACGCGCTTGCCCCAAATGGCGAGCCGACAATCTCCTTTGTGCTAATGGCTGTTGATGGTATTAAGACTCCAAGACGGAAACTGGGAGTTTTTTCTGCCTCCTTTAACCCGCTGACTAACGCTCATCTGAAAATGATTGAAGAATCGGAAAAAAACTACGGTTTGAATGAAATTTTACTCCTGTTAGCGAAAGCCAACGTTGACAAAGGCATATTCGGCGCGTCTCTGGAAGAACGCTTGCTTATGCTCAAAGTTTTTGCCCAAAAACGCCCGAATTGTTCCGTGGCGGCTTCAAGTCACGGCAAATACATAGAGAAGGTAAAAATTTTAGGGCAGTTATATCCGCCTAATACGGAGATTTTTTTCATTATCGGATACGATACGCTCGTGCGAGTCTTCGACGCTAAATATTATACAGATTTGGAAGCGGAATTGAATGAGCTTTTTTCACTATGTAGGTTTATCGTGGCAAACCGCAGCGAAAACGATGCCAATGTAATTGCAAGATTGTTAGCCGAAGATATAGGCAAGCCTTATGCGGATAAAATCGATACTATTGAACTTTCGCCGTTCTACGCTAACGTTTCATCCACTGACATTCGGGAGCGGATAAAACGGGGACAACCGGCCGATGATTTGGCACCGAGTGACGTTTTGGATTTTATCCAAAAAACGCTGATATATTCGGGACGAAATGGGGTATAAACGGGAATGCGGATAGCGTGTGCCTGTTTGTGCTAACGGAGGGATTTGCATCGTTTTTATCATTCCACCTTCGTATTCGGAGCCATTCCGGCTTCGTGGGACGCAAAGTTGTCGCAAATGCGCGATAAATTGTCTATAAAATCCATCCAGTAATGTTTGTTCTTTCTGGTTTGTCCATCTGCAAGCAATAAAGCAAGTTCGTAGAAATTTATTTGATGTTTTCTTCGCATCGGATTCTTCATAACTCCAGCCTCCCTTTATTCAAGTATGTGTTAAGTA
>CAZRLY010000113.1:0-17951 GCA_964601015.1 uncultured bacterium | reverse complement strand
TGGGAAAAGTAATCCCTTGGAAAGTCTCTAAAACTTCTGGAACAAACCATTTAGTTACTGAAGTATTTTGCCACCTTTGGCACTCGGGTACCATCGCGTGGAGAGGCTAAACCGTTTACGTCAAAAGAATTTTTGGCAAATTGCACCATTTTTAGGGGAATCTTAGATATGGATGAAAGCAAACAGTTAATAAAAACCATAAAAGCCGAAGCCTATCCGATTGATAAGAAGTTAAACGCTATTAACGAGTTAATCTCAATGGATAGTCAGAGCGCTTCGTTGGGGATATGTTACGCTTGTTTTGTCAAAAACGGAGTTTTGATAAAACGTAGCTATCAGGCCATCAGAGGATTTAGCTATTCCAGATTTAGCGATTTGATAAACTTCATTTTAGAAGAGGAAACGGCGGACACAAAATATGCGCGAAGAAAGCTGTTGGATTTGCTATATAAGCTCAAACACAGAGACATGCTGAAGTATATTGTGTCAAACGCTGCTCCTTTAGCTACCGATGAGCAAAAGCGCAGGATAATAGCCCCCTGGCTGAGACAATCTCAGGCTATGAATCAACTCATCAAAGCTCTGTTCAGTATGCCTACGAAAACAGCAAGAACGCTTGGAAAAATCCTGAAGAGGATAGATAACGGAGTAGCGCTCGATATCACCAAGGTAATGAGTAATGCGTCGCCAAAGGCAATCCTCAAGGGGCTGGATATCTTACAGGAAATTACCAGCGGGGATGATATAGCACCGTTCCTATTGAGGTTGTTCAACAGCGGCGACCAACAGGTGAAATCGAAGGTAACTTTGATGTTAGGCAAGGTATCCAACAAATTGATATTCGTCAAAACCGCTTTGCAGGACAGCGATGCGCGTGTTAGAGCAAACGCACTGGAAGCCATCTGGGACGAAGATACCCCCGAAGCGAAGGGAGTATTTGCGTCTCATCTCAAGGATAAAAATAATCGGGCGAGAGCTAACGCGGCTATGGGACTCTGTCGAAGGGACGACGAACGTGGATTTGATACACTTATGGATATGCTTCATGACAAGGATAAGATGATGCGAGCCAGCGCAGCGTGGGTACTTGGCGAGGTGGAAGAGTTAAGGGCTATCGAGCGGTTACAGACTCTACAGGAAGATGACAAAGAGGAAATTGTACACAAGAACGTGGTGAACGCGCTTGAAAAGATGGGCGCGCCGTTACTCAGGCTGCTGGAATATTTTGCCGCCTTGGGTACACCTCTTCCATCGCTCGAAGAATCCGAACCCAACGCGGTAAAGGAATTTTTGGCAATTGCCAGATTCATAGAGGATATGAACCCTGAAAAACACTCGGAGCAAAGCGGAGAGGCGACGCGGGCTTTCATGGAGATAGTAGAGACAATCAAAAACGTATCTCCCGATGTATGTGCGAATACGTGGGAGACTTTAGCAGGCATCGCACCTGTTGAAGATGTGCCGTTGGCGTTTCTTATGGCGTCGCTATATAACAACGATGCGCATATCTGTTCTGAAGCAACTAAGGTGTTAGGCGAGCATTGTGACAATGAGCTATTCTTCAAGAACGCTATGCGCAGCCCGGATGCAATCGTGCGAGCGAAAACGCTTGAGGCCTTATGGGGGCGTCAACTGGAATTTGCGTTGCCGCTTTTTGAGAAGTCTTTGGAGGATACCGATGGCAAGGTGGTAGCCAGTGCAGCAATAGGACTTCATAACATCCCCCATCCGGGCGGTGTGAAAACTATATTGAATATGCTAAATGACGAGGATGACATCATGCGGGCTAACGGGACATGGGCAGCAGGAGAGATAACGCTCATGGAAGCAAAACCGCAACTCGTCGAATTGCAGAAGGACACTTTGGAGTTAGTCAGACGCAATGCAACTAAGGCGTTGGAAAAAATTGAAAAGCAGGAGTCCCTTCCCAAGAGCATTGGCATTAGAATCAATCACCTTAATACGTCTGAGATGCCAGATGAACCGACTGGTCAGTTCATCACAGTTTGGTGTTGTATCTCTGTGTTGGACGACAAAGGAAGAACCATTGATAAGTTAAACAAGGAGAATTTCGCACTTGCCGAGGACGACATACCTATAGATGATTACGACATTTCGCTGCCATCGTCGGTTCGGGGTTCAAGCACGAATGAACAGTTACAGGGAGATTCTCGCAGAGCCACCAATGCGGATAGTTTACACGGCGATGAATCCCGACGCATTGCGGATTCCGGAGCTGCGCACCCTGAAGCCCAGATGCCGCTGTCAAGACAACAGCATTCCCGCCCATCATCTGACGGCTATTGCTCATCGGTTGCGATTGTAATAGATTACAGCGAGAGCATGGCATCCGAAGATACAGAGTCCCTCGAAGAGGCGGCTGCCGTTTTTGTCTCCCAGATGTCCTCTGGCGACAGAGGCGCTATTATCAAATTCTCAGGGGAAGCTAACGTGGTACAGCCCTTCACCAACGATAAGAAATTGCTCGCAGATGCTATCAGGGGAGATTATAAGAGAAAGAACAACAAAGGAACGGTTTTGTATGACTCGATATACGAAGCTATCCAACTGACAATCGAAGAAAAACACGACAAAGCCATAGTAGTCCTTACTGATGGAGATGACAGCGACAGCGACAAGTCCATTGACGAGTTGATAGGATTCGCAAACAGACAACGTACCACAGTACATACCATTGGTTTAGGGGAAGATTTGGATGCCAATGTCCTGATGAAAATTTCTAAAGCTACAGGTGGAAGCAGCTACTTAGCGGAAAACCAAGGCAGTCTCATCAACACATATAAATCCATCTCTGGTGAGCTTAAAAAACAGTACGTCTTATCCTATACGCGCAAAACACCCGAAATCGGAGGAATTGTTACCCTCCAGGTGAGCGTAGAATACGGTGGTTTGAAGGCAGCGAACTCTGTGCCATTGAAGATTGACAATTGATGATTAGACAATCGTCAATCTTCAATATTCAATTGTAAAGCCGATGGCAGACGAAGAAAAAACCGAAGAGGCTAGGCCTAAACAAATACAAGAATATCGTGAAAAGGGAGATATACCCAAAAGCCGAGAGGTGTCGAGCGCACTTGGCTTACTTGTTGCCTTTTTAGCGCTTAAATTTTTCGGTTACGGGATGTTCGCGTCAATTAAAGAGCTTACGCAGTTAGTTTTTACCGAGTTAAATGAGCCTTTATTTGACGTTCCTACTTTGCAGACGCGCTTTGCCGATTTAGTCCTTAGGACTGGCTCAATCATAGCGCCAGTTGTAATAGGTGTAGTTGTGATGGGCGTCCTTGCAAACTATGCTCAAGTCGGTGCGCTATTTAGCTTCAAGATAATCGCTCCCGATTTTGAAAAAATCAACTTCATTAAGGGTTTTTCAAAGCTGTTTTCAACACAAAGTTTGGTCGACTTGGCGAAGACTTTTCTGAAAATCGGAGCTATCACTTACATAGCTTATATTACAGTGGTAAAAGCACAAGCTGATGTTCACAAACTCGCCGGTAAGGATGCTATTGGAATATTCTCTTATGTATGTGGGTTAATTTACAAGATAGGGTTTCGCGTTGTACTGTTTCTTATCTTCTTCGCCGTAATTGACTTTTTATATCAGCGTTGGAATTGGTCAAAAAAACACAAAATCTCCAAATATGACTGGAAGAAGTCAGTAGAAGAAGAGGATATTGGCTCCGAGGTAAAGAGGGCTATCAACGCATCCCGCGCTGAATCTTACAGAAAACAGATGATGCGGGAAGTACCTAAAGCTGATGTAGTCGTTACGAACCCAACTTCCCTAGCAGTCGCGCTCGTATACGAAATACAGGTACATTTCGCACCTATAGTTTTAGCCAAAGGCGAAGGGCGAGTGGCTAACCAGATAAAAGATATTGCAAGGGAACACAATATTCCGATAATCGAAAATAAACCCCTTGCGCGTGCTCTCTATGAGGCAGCGGAAATTGGTGGATATGTTCCCGAAGAGCTTTACATAACCGTTGCAGAGATTTTAGGACGTATTTGGCAAGGGGATTTGAGAGCCTGAAAAGAAGCGGGAAAGGGCTTTTCACTATGGAACAGGACAACAGCATAAATATAGTTACAAAAGTTATCCAACACAGTGATATTGCTATAGCGGCTGGGGTGATTGGGATTCTGCTTGTGATGGTAGTCCCGATGCCCGCTGTGATATTAGATTTGCTGCTATCAATAAACATCACCCTTGCATTGGTAATATTACTGGTAATTCTGTATACATCCAAACCGATAGATTTTGCGATATTCCCATCGCTGTTACTAATCGTAACGCTTTTCAGACTCTCGCTCAACGTAGCGTCGACGCGCCTTATTCTGCTCAACGGGAACTTGGGAGAGAAGGCGGCGGGGAATGTTATCCGCTCATTTGGCAATTTCGTCGTGGGTGGGAATTACGTTGTAGGTTTCGTCGTTTTTGTTATCCTCGTCGTCATCAATTTTGTGGTAATCACCAAGGGCGCAGGCAGGGTTGCAGAAGTATCCGCCCGTTTTAAGCTGGACGCCATGCCCCTGAAACAGATGGCTATTGATACCGATTTGACCAACGAGATAATAGGCGAAGCGGAAGCCAGACAACAACGCGATATGATAGCGCTGGAAGCAGATTTTCACGGCGCAATGGATGGGGCCAGTAAGTTTGTCAGAGGTGATGCCGTAGCAGGTATCATCATAACCGCCATCAATATTCTTGGTGGATTCATCATCGGCATACTCCAGCACAAGATGAGTTTCGCAGACGCTGCAAAGACATACTCGCTATTGACAATCGGCGACGGTTTGGTAAGTCAAATTCCCGCCCTGATTATCTCAACGGGCGCTGGTATCCTCGTCACGCGAGCCAGCAGCGAATCAGACTTTGGCAAGGCTGTAACTTCACAACTTTTCGCACAACCGCGTGCTTTGGCTATAGCCAGTGGGATGTTAGTGGTGTTGGGCATAATACCCGGGTTGCCTACAATCCCGTTTTTCGCTATGGCAGCCATTACAGGTGGTATCGCATATCTGGCAAAAAAACAACAGCCCCCTGAGTTGCCGGCAAGCACAGAAGATGGGGTAGAAGAAGCAGAAGAAGAACCTGATGAGGCAGTTGACCTGAAAAACGTGTTGGGGGTGGATGCAATGGGCTTGAACATCGGTAGCAAATTAATATCTTTAGTCGGAGAGGACGACGAAGGCGTCCTTCTTCAAAGAATAAAAATTATTCGGCGCGAGTTAGCCAAAAACTTGGGTTTCGTCGTCCCTCCCATTCGCATCAAAGATAACTGGGATATACCACCGGGTGGCTACTCCGTTCTCATCCGAGATAACATAGTAGCTTCCGGCGAGTTGATGGTAAACCATTATTTAGCTATGGAAGTCGGGCCGGTCACAGAGAAAATAGAGGGCATTGCAACCCAGGAACCGACGAACAAAATGCCCGCCCTCTGGATAACCGAAGAGAACAAGGAACGAGCGCAAGTGGCCGGATACCTCGTTGTCGACGCAGTTACCGTTTTAGCCACGCATCTGATTGAAACTATCAAAGAACACGCGCACGAATTGCTAACACGTCAGGATACCCAAGACTTGCTTGATGGAGTGAAGGAGTCATACCCGGCGCTTATAGAAGAACTTGTGCCTTCAGTACTGCCGTTGGGCACCATCCAGAAAGTCCTTCAAAATCTGCTCAAGGAGGGCGTACCTATCCGCGATATGGTAACCATCTTAGAAGCCCTTGCCGACAACACATCAGAAAAGGCAAACCCAATCCATCTCACAGAATATGTACGTTGGGCGCTTGCCCGAAGTATCTGCACAAGCTATGTCCTTGATGATGGAACGCTCTCCGTTATCGGACTGGATGAAGAGATAGAAAAGAACATGGCTAACGCCATTAACGCTGAAGAGGGAGGACAGACGATACCGCTTGACCCAAATTTTATGCAGCAACTCATAGGCGCAGTTGCAGATACCATAACGCAAATCTCCGATATGTCTGCTATACCCATTATCCTGTGTTCATCGACTATCCGCCCGTATTTGAAACGGTTGCTGGAACGACACCTGTCCAGTTCAGTTGTGGTATTATCTTATGACGAGATAGTACCCGACGTAAACATTAAGTGGATAGGACGCGTCAACTTATCATAATTGGATAATTTTGCAGGGCTATAAAAATGCAATTAAGAAAATTTCAAGGAAAAACTGCACAAGCAGCATTGGAAAAAGCAAAAGAACAGCTCGGCGACGATGCTATCATAATACAGACGCGCCCTGTGAAAAGTGGAAGACTGCGCAGTAATTCGTCCGTCGAGATAATCGTCGCCTCTGATAACAAAACGCCTTCCGCGTTGGATTCTCCCTCCCCCAAGATGAACCCGCTATCGGATTCGTCTTGGGAATCGCCAAAAGCAGATGCGATAAAAGAACTCATAGAACGAGCTAACACTGTACTGACGGCAAGCAATTATGACAGACAGGCAAACGTACCCGAAGAAAAAAAACGTCCCACTCCCGAAGAAGGGAATGTAGAGGAAGAAGAACCTGCGGGAACACAAACTTCTGGCAACAGCAAATATATAATAGGCCACATTGGCTCAGAACTTTCCGAGATAAGGGATGTACTTCATATTCTCCTAAATAACGCCAGGCTTGAACACTCAACTGATTTGCCAGAAATGGTACAGAGCATCTACAAATCCTTTATCAATAATGATTTAGAACCGGACATCGCTTACGATTTAGCCAGAGGCATGGAGGATTGTTTTAATAATGATGATGGGGCGTCAATTCAGACACATTTAAGTTTTTTAATAGGGAAGTTGATAAAAATAGCGGGAGGTATTAACCTTCCTGTAGTTGAAACTACGAACTATGGTACGCCCGCAGTTGTCGCACTTATTGGTCCGACGGGTGTTGGCAAAACTACCACCGTAGCCAAACTCGCAGCGCAATACAAGATAAAGCAGAAAAAAAAGGTACTGTTAATGACGATTGACAACTATAGAATCGCCGCTATCAGCCAACTGAAAACTTATTCGGAAATTATTTCCGCCCCATTTGTTGTTGCTACTGAACCAGAAGAATTGGCTCAAAAAATTAGTAAGCAAAAGGGTGCTGATATAATCCTGATAGACACGCCGGGCAGAAGTCAGTTAGCAGCAATGAAACTTCGCGAACTTGAAGCCTTTTTGAACGCAGCGCGCCCTACCGAAACACACCTCCTAATCAGCAGTACCATGAGAAACAAGGATATGTATAGCGTTTTGGACAAGTTTGGCTCAGTAGGCGTTGACAGATTGATTTTTACCAAACTTGATGAGGCCACCTGCTTCGGCACTATTCTGAATGCCTCCGTCAGGTCACAAAAGCCAATATCATATTTAACCACAGGGCAGGATGTATCCTCTGACATAGAACTGCCTAGGCCTGCACGCATTGCTAACTTTCTGTTAAGAGGATTTCGGAAGTGAAAAGCGGGGAGAGGACGGATGGGTGGATGAATGAATGGCTTTGTTTTTACTTTCCCCTTTCCACTTTCCCCTTTCAGGAGGGGGGGGAACAAATTGCGAAACTTTGACCAGGCATCGAATCTGAGAAAAATTGTGAACAGTTCAAACAGTGAGGGTATGGAGGATTTGGAAGCGCAATGGGTACATTCGCAACAGACGAAAAGACTATATAGCATAGCTGTCACCAGCGGAAAAGGCGGCGTGGGAAAGACGAATCTTTCCGTCAATTTAGGGATAGCAATGGCAAAATATAAGCGCGTAGCTATCTTAGATGTGGATTTGGGGCTTGCAAACGCAGATGTGTTATTTAACATCAACCCAAAATACACTCTCAAACACGTCCTATCAGGTGAAAAAAAACTTGCTGAGATTATAGTCGAACCCGTCAGCGGAGTCAATTTTATCCCCGGTAGTTCAGGTATTGAAGCATTGGCAAACCTACCTGAAGAACACAGAAGCAGGCTGGTTGCCGAATTTCGACAATTGGATGCGGATGTACTGATACTGGATACCGCAGCAGGCATCGCTGAAAACGTCATCAGTTTCGCGCTGGCAGCCGATGAGGTATTAATTGTCACAACCCCGGACCCATCTGCTGTCAGAGACGCCTATGCAATCATAAAAGTCATACTGCAAAGAAAGCGTACTAACATAAAACTCATCGTGAATATGGTAAAAAATCGCCAGGAAGCTCACAACATCGCCAGGGCGATACATTTAGTAGTAAAACGCTTCCTCAAATTCAATATAAAATACATCGGATACATCCCCTTCGACAAAAAAGTTAGAGACGCAGTGGGCTACCGGGTTCCGTTCGTTACGAAATACCCCAAAAGCAATGCTGCCAAATGTATCAATATGTTGGCAGATAAATTGCTAAGTTCTCCTCTGGTTTCAACCACAGAAGATGCAGAAAAAACGGAAGATGATTTTTTCTCCAGACTAACCAACGGCGACATCTCTTTAGAACAGTGATTAACAGTCCACAAACGGCAGACACCCGCAGGTATGTTCCCTCTACCTGTGGGAGCGAAGAAGGAAGATATGGTAGGAAATATGTTCCACTCTGAGTTAAAACCAGAATCACATATACAGATTGAATTCACTACGGACGAAAGTGCCTCCAAACCAGCCCCAAAACATCCCGTCGCTCAACTGAAGAGCGAAACGGTTCACAGATATTCAAGCAGAATCAGAGCGATAGTTGATGATGGTATACACATTGACTATCCCTTCCCGCTAACAAATGAGCACATAGAGTTTGTACCTGAACTTAACCTACGAGTAATGTTTTCTACAGATGCTGGTACTCATGCTTTCGATACCAAAATAGTAGAGGTACTGCCCGATATACTGGTTTTAGCTCCCCCCGCGGAAATTTATGAGTGTAATCGACAATATTGGCGATTTGAGTCCGCTATTTGGGTGCGTTACCGCACCATCCCGAGAGAAGAGATGGCGGGCAAACTAAAAACGAAAAAAGGTTATGCGATGACAGCGAATATAAGCGGCGGCGGCATGCTACTTGCGATGCAAGAAGAACTCCCTATTGGCGCTATCCTGGAACTTGAAATTGATGTGCCTACCTTGCCGGAAACCATCCTCGCACTTGGAAAGGTGGTACATGCTCAAGCGGGACAGGGAGTGGAATTTATTCTAATTGAGGAATCCGATAGAAACGTTTTGGTCAAATATATTTTTGAACAGGAACGTCTTTCAAGGCGGTATAGTAGAGATGTCACTAAACAACCCCATTAGCAAACAACTCAGTTACGCTCTAAGCGTTTGGGCAGCGGTAATTGCCATACTTATCGGCTACCTTGGTGGTATTCGACTCTCCGTTATTTTTGTTCGTAGCGTAGCAGGATTTACAATATTCTTCGTCTTAGGTTATGTCGCAGGATTAATAATTGACCGGGTATTAGAAGAGGACGATGAAGAAGAAAAACAAAAAGAGGACGTAAACGATGACACTGGAGAAGCTATGGAAAGCGTATAAGTTTGATGGCGACCAAAATGCCAGAGATGAGATTATTACCCAATGTATCTCGTTAGTCAAGGCGTCGGCACGTCGTTTGGCTACATACGCATCGCCATCTCATGATGTAGAAGACTTAGTGAGCGCCGGTATTTTTGGGTTACTGGATGCAGTAGAAAAATACAATCCCACGAAAGGCGCAAGTTTTAAAACTTACGCAGGCTGGAGAATTCGCGGCGCTATCCTGGATGAGATAAGAGCACTGGACTGGGTACCCCGTTCTGTGCGAGAAAAGGCGAAAAAACTGGAAAGAACTTATGCTAAACTGGAGCAGAAAATGCTGAGGGCCCCATCGGAGAGTGAGATAGCTGAAGAACTTGGAGTATCTCTTAATGAATTGCACAAAATGTTGTCTGAGGTAAGTTGCACAGCAATGCTGATGCTTGATGAAATCTGCCAGGATAGAGACGATGAAGATGCTGTTCGTAACTACATAGAAGATCCAACATCCGCAAACCCAATTGATAAATTGACCCATGAGGAGACAAAACGCATCCTCGCAGATGCCATTGGTGCCTTGCCTGAACAAGAAAACTTGACAATCACACTGTACTATTATGAAGAATTGACGATGAAAGAGGTTGGCAAGATATTAAGTGTCTCGGAATCCCGCATTTGCCAAATCCATTCCAGTGCCATTATCCGACTGCGTTCGCGCCTTAAAAACTTTCAAAGCAGACTTGCCGGTGCCGCCTGAAATAGAGAAGTAAAAAGTAATGAGTAAAAAGTCAGTGGAGCGGGAAGCGTAACAAAACGTGAAGGTCAAGCGATACGCTCTACGAGAATTGGATGTTTTGGACTTCTCGCATACACTCTTAGAGAAATGAACCAAATTATGATTGATAAACCGCGCGCTATACCAACAGACATCATTGACGGCGATTTCGATTACGGAACTTTTGAGCCACATCAGCGGACGGCGAACGCCCAGACTTTCAACGGCAACCTGATAATAAAGGGCGATGTCGGCGACAATTGTACTATACAAGCAGAACGGGATATACAAATAGATGGCTGTGTCGGTGCCTCTGTGATACGCGCCGGCGGCGACATCCTCGTAAAAAAAGGAGTTTTTGGCAGAGGGCATTTGAACGCCTGCGGGGATATTGAGGTAGCAAGCGTTGAAAACGGCAGCCTTATCAGTGGTGGCAGTATCACAATTCATCAGGGGGCAATGCACAGCCGATTGTCGGCTGATAAGGAAATCGTTGTCAACGAGGGGAAAGGGATTTTGGTTGGTGGGAAAGCCAAAGCTGGCATGGCAATTACCGCTAAACGCATTGGCTCACCACATATTACCCCTACTTTCCTTGAAGTGGGAATACTACCCATCCTTAGAGACGAACATCAGCGTTTGAGGCAAAAGATGGATTCCTTGAGACAACAAATTGACCAGGCGGAAAAGGCTGCAACACATATCGAAAAATTATCTCGGAGCGAAGGGACATACTTGAAAAGCGGTAGTTCACAAAACGCATTCTCTCAGGTGCAGAAACTTCCGCTCTGGAGGTTTAAAGTATCGTACTTTAACGAAGAGAGCGAAAAATATACTAAAAGATTTAAAGCACTGGAAAAAACACTATCTACACCGAAAGACAAGGGCGAAAGGCGAAAGGCGAAAGGCGAAAGTATCTCAATGACGAGGAACTTCCCACTCCCAATTGAAGGCAGGGTAAATGTTGGGGAGGAGATATATCCGGGTGTGCGAATTAGCATAGCTTGGACGGTATTAGATATTATGGACATTTTAAGAGGAGTTACCTTTTTTGTCGAAGGCGGGAAAATTCAATGGAAACCATTACTAAGAACATCTTAACCATTGTTTTAGCTTTTGGGTTATTCTTCCTGAATATCGCTAAGTTCCCCTCAGGGGTATGCGATGCCGCACCGAGGAGGGGACAAGCAATTGTAAAAGACTATAGCTTCCGTTTCGATGGCAAACACACTTTCATCACTTTGGACATAAGCAAACCTGTGAAACATGATATCCAATCCGCAGGCCGAAATGTCATAGCAATTATCCTGAAAGACAGCACACTCGGCGAAATTGACCATACAGCAGATGTTGACAGTGATACATTAAAAAATATTCTCTTTTCCGAAACAACCACCGGCGATGTTAAAATTATACTATCACTGAAAAACTACTCAGGCGTCAACGTTCGTAAGGCTGCTAAATCCGTAGTGAAGCGAAGGGCGGATGAAGCCCAGGAGACAGGGCAAGCCCTTTCTCCTCGCCTTGCGGCTTACGGCGAAGCGGTTTTTCACTTTTTCATCGACATATACCCAGCTAAGGTAGGAGGGACAAAACCCCCCTCAGATACTTCAAAAAGCTCACCCCCACCTACCCGTCGGGGTTCTTCCGCCCAAACACCAAAAGCAGCGCCAAAAAAATCTAAATTGCCCAACGCAAGCCAAACTAAAGCAAATTTAATATTCACAACTTCGGATGAAAAAGTTACGCCCGCACCTGAAGAAAACGCTGTGGAAACTCAAACGCCCAATCTCAAGTTAGCCGCTTTACACAAGAGCATAGACGAACTTGAAGGGCAGGAAGCAAAAAACGCTAACGCGGATAGCTTATCTGAAAACACCCCAAGAATCCCAACCCCAAAGCTGATAGGCGATATCAACCCGCTTTGGTATCTCCAATTTTTCATTGATATTATATTAGTATCATGTATTATAATACTGTCGCGCAAATATGCACAGTTAAACGGGAAGAAGAAAGAGTTTAAAACCGTCCTCGCCGAAACGCAAAATAGTTCATCCTACGATGATAACAGTTCCCCAGAACTTTCCGCATCTCCCGTCAGGCAACCTGTCAGTGAAATACCATCCTTTAATCGGAACGTTCAAACCCCCCACTACCTTGACATAGAAGTAGGCGACGACGGGCCTCCTCCCTCCAAAGTTGCGAGGGAAGAGGAAAACGCGTCGGGGCAAACTTTTCAGATAACAGCGCAACCTCAAAAATCACCCCGTGACTTGGCAAATGAGAAAAAACCGGTGAACCGGCCCGCCGGGGTGGCGCGCAAGCGTATACGCTCTGAACAAGATAATTCCAGAGCCAATAAACCACCTGAAAAAGAAAAAACGCTTCGCCCACAGACAAAGGCTGAACTTTCCAAAACTGAACTTCAAACCGCTCTTGCCAACATCAGTTCGCAGATTGAGGGATTGATGAGTGATAAAAAAGATGAGCAGAAACAACCCCCTCCTAAAAACAACGCGACTTCAACGAGGGAAGCTATCAAGAGGCTTGCAAAAGATGGGGTGGATGTGAATAGTATCTCCAAAAAACTGGGCGTTCCATCGGGAGGGGTTGAATTGATTCTAAACTTATCCGACGACAAATAAGATTTCTGTGAACAAATTGCGCTACTTTGTTTGATTATCAGCATAACATCCTTTTTCGCCGCCCTACTCAATAAAGCAGTAGACGCTCTTATTTGTCTCTCTACCCTGCCAGCTTGTGCTGGCGGGGTTTATTTTTTGTCAACTTCAGTATAATTAGTTAAGTTTTTTCACAAAATGCCGATAAACACAGAGATGGCAAAAGTACGGTACCTTCTTAGCGGAGAACCCTCATGGTTAAATTAAATCGGAAAATTGGAAGGGATTTTAACCCCTCCCAATTTCTTTATTTTGAATACGCCACTTCCAATTTACAAAGCAAAAAAAAAACGGAACACAATAGCATCCTATGAGTAAAAAAGTAAAATTAGGCGAAATACTTGTCAAGGAAAAAGTTATTTCCAAAGACGAACTGGATAAGGCATTAGCTATACATCAAACGGATGGACGGAAGATAGGGCAAATTCTGGTAGAACTGGGATGTGCCTCCGAAGAAGAAATACTCTCGCATTTAGCTCTTCAGTTGGGTGTCCCGTATGTAAAACTCGGCAGTTACGACTTAAAGCAGGAGATTATCTCCTTAATCCCTCTCGAAATGGCGCAAAAACACAATGTCATCCCAATAGACACCGTTGGCAGATACCTTACAGTGGCAATGTTTGACCCATTGGATGATGAACTGGTGGAACAACTTGAGGCTAACACAAACATGAGTATACAAGTCGTAGCAGCCACATCGGAGGATATAAGTGGAGCGATAGATAAATACTATTTGGGGGATTCAACAATGGACGATGCATCGGATGAAGAAGAAGTAATACAGACGGATACGAACCCTGTGGATGCAATCAATGCAGCCATCGAAGAGCTCAAGGCGGAAGACGCAAAAATAGAGAAAGGACAAAAGCTGGAGAGAAAATATAGGCAGCTTTTGCCAACTGTTAGTTTACCCGCCACTGTGAACGACCGATTCGCTTCTCCACTTCGTTCCGAGCAACATGAGCCACTTGAACCCTCCTCCCTTGAGGGGGTGAGTTTAGATAGCCCGGATAATTTTCGCCCTCCTGAATATACCATTGAGAATTTTATCGCAGGACAGCATGTAGACGCAGTTTTACAAGCTGTCGTCAAAGTTTGCGAATCAGATGCGCCAACATACAATCCGCTATTTATATGCTCAAGTGTGGGGTTAGGCAAAACACATATTTTGAAAGCCATCGCCAATTACATAGAAACCAATAAACCCCATATAAAGGTGAAATATGTAAATTGCCGACGGCTCTCAGTGCAGTTCTTAAATGCCTCAAAAAACGAGTTGACAGATGAATTCTTCAATAGCTATTTTGAAGCAGATATGTTACTCTTCGATGATGTGCATTTGTTAGCACTCGACAGACAAGCTCAAGAAACTTTTGTATACATTTTTGATGAGATTATTGACGATGGAAAACAGCTTGTACTTACCGGCGACACCGCACTCCTTTCTTCATCCCCCGGTACAAACGGATATAAATTTGAAGAGAGTTTACTATCAAGGCTCCAAAGCGGATTGACATTGAAAATCGAACCACCTTCTTTAGAAACGCGGGTGAATATTCTGCAAAAAGCGCTCGACAGTAAAGGACACCGACTCCCCTATGAAATGTTGACTTTCATCGCTCATCAAACTCCTACAGATGTTAGAAAACTCCTGGCAACTTTAAATAAGATGTTATTCTTACTATAGAGTCATCTATTTCACGACATAGTGGGATTTTTCCCAAGTGCTGATTATCTATAATATTCCGTGTAAGTTGTCCAGGCATTCGTCTGTTTATCGTATCTACTCAAGCCGCGTCGTGTGCCAAACCATAAAAAGTTTCCGTCCACTGCCATTGATAGCACGCTGTTATGAGCCAGTCCGTTTTGTTCAGTGAACGTCGTCCAGGACTTCGTTTTTTGGTCGTATTTTGCTATGCCTGCGGCGAAAGTGCCGAACCATACCATATTGCCATCTACGGCGATACATGTAATTTGATTACTTGGCAGTCCATCTTTGGTAGTAAAGTTTATCCAATCGTAGGTTTGCTTGGAATACATCGTGACGCCGCGCGCTGTGCCGAACCAAACGTTATTTTCATCAACAGCAATACAACTCACTTTGTCGTCGAGCAATCCGTCTTTGCTCGTATACGTCCGCCACGTATCACGTTTTTTATCGTATCTGCTGACGCCCCTTTCCGTCCCAGCCCAAATATAATCTTTTTCGGTAGCTAAAGCTCGAATTTCATTCGATACCAAACTGCTGGCGTATTCTTCAGAGAGAATCATCGGTTTGATTTCTATCGTAGTGGTATAGGTTACCCAGGCATTTGGGTCATCTGACATTCGGGGGTATCTGCAAAGTCCTTTGCCAGTGCCCAGCCAGATGTCCGAACCGTCAGTTGTTACGGTGGTAATGTTTCTTGTCGGCAAACCCCGCTGGGCTGTATATCTGTCCCAACTGTCGGCTATCCTGTCGTATCTGTTTGCGCCGCGTTGGGTGGCAACCCATAGATATTGTTCATCGACTAACAACCCGGCTATCCTGTTATCGACCAACCCTTCTCTTGATTCTTCCTGCCACCAGTCCCACGTCTCATTTCCGACTCTTATCACCTGCCTGCCACCCTGTTGTTTGAAGTGAGTCCAATGTCCTTCAATTTTGTCGTATCGGTAGATGCCGTAAGCCGTGCCACACCAAACGTATTGCTCATCAACGGTGACTGCCCTCACTTCGTCGCCGGTCAACGTGATGGGTTTGGTATAATTCGTCCAGGTTTCCAATTTTTTGTCGTATAGACGAAGCCCGTTGAGCGTTCCCACCCAGACATCATTTTCATCAACTTTGAATCCGTCTTTTGTTACGATGTTATTTGCCATGTTTTCTCTGTCGCGGAAGAGCGTCCAAACACCAGAGGCGGTGTGGAATTTCAGGATTCCGTCTCTTGGTGTCCCTACCCAGATGTCCTCTCCATCGTCCATCACTTCCCTTATGCCGCCTTCAAAGTGCCCGCCATCCTCTTCATCCTCAGAACTCGGACTTGGTTCCAAAATGAACCAATCGTCGCGTTTGATGTTGTATCCAGTGGCACCGCTTCGCGAATGGCGTTCAGGTAGGAACCAGACGTGTTCTTTGGATACCAGAATTCGCTCAATTCTATCACTTGCCAGTACGGTTTTCGTGGAGTAAGTTGTCCACGTACCAGTCGATGTATCATATCGGCTGACACCTCCCTTTTGCCCCTCATCCCACGATTCGTGTCCGACCCAGACATATCTTCCATCGTATTCGATGCACCGCGTTCTATTCGACACCAAACCATCTTCTGTCGAATAACGCTTCTGCGTCTTGGTATACTCGTCAAATAACATGATGCCTTCATCCATTATCAGCCAAAGAGAACCATCGGCGACAGAAAGGTCGCGCACACCTCCCCCGCGGTCTTCGCGTTCGCGCCTTAAAACATCTTCAAACCTCCATTCGTCTTCGCGTTCAATCGGATTGTCTTCCCTGTCATGGGGATTTTGGAATCTGATAGTCAACCATCTATCCTTTTTTTGGTCGTATTTATTGATTTTCCTCCCGCCGGAGCCACCTACCCAAACTGTATCGCCGCCTGAAAACAAATATCTGATGTTGTTATCTATCAACCCCTCGGCAGTGGTATAATGCCGCCATGTATCTTGTCCTTTGTCGTATTTCAGTACGCCGTAATCTGTAGCAAACCAGACGTAATCTGGTCGAGGAATAATCTTGTTGACGCTGGAGATTGACTGCGTTTCCGCATCTTGTTTTAGATGCAAAATATCCCTTGCGGTATATCTCAACCACGACTTACTGATACGGTCAAATCTCGCTACGCAGCCTGAAAACGATGATGCCCAATTGCTTAACCAAACGTCTTTGCCATCAAATTCGATGTTGGAAACGCCTGCTTCGATGAAGGGCATTCTTTTGGCTTCTGCTCGGTGTTCTTGCCAAATATCCGTAGAAGGGGCAAATTCCAGGACGCCAGCGGCAGTTGCAAGCCATAGCGTATTTCCCATGACACCGATTGACCTGATGTTGTCGTAAAACGAGTTTCCCTTTTCAGAGAAGGAAGCGCTTTTGATTGAAGGGGCTTCATATTCACTGTTTACCCTGCAAAGAGCCAACCCCTTGGGAGTTCCAATCCAGAGCATATCGTCCTTCAATGCCAGCATACGAATGTTATTGTTCGGCAAACCATCCCGCGTTGTAAAAGTTTGAAAAAGATTATTCGCCCTGTCATACTTTGTAAGTCCTTCGATTGTGCCTATCCAGAGGGTATTGCCATCTTGCAGGATGGTGTTTATGAAGTTTGAAGCCAGCCCATCGTCTTTGGTGTAAGTCCGCCCTTGCTTGGCGGATGTGTCGTATGCAAACAATCCCTCCTGCGTACCTATCCAGAGAATCGGTTCATCGACTGCTATTGACGTTACAATAGGGTTGGGCAATTTATCCGCTGCTACGATGTTTTCTAATTTTTCAAAGGGGGGGATTCTGTCCAGAGAAAGCCGAAAAACACCACCCCCGGCAGTTCCTATCCAGAGGTTGTGGTTGTGTTCATTCAGGGATGTAACGAATGCCACATCATCGCCAAAGTCGGTAAGGGACAAAATTTTGAGTTGGCGGTTTTTTTTATTCAATATCCCCAGTCCATCTTCCATAACAATAAAGACTTCGTCGCCGTATGTTTTTACATGCGTGATGTAGTTACTTGTCAAACCATCTTTGACGCCAAAGTTCGTCCACTGTCCGCCTTGAATGTTATATTTTGACACCCCCCTCGTTGTTGCCGCCCATACTTCGTCCTCGTGAATTGAAATTGCCCTTACGTCGTCGTCCGCAAGATAAATCGCTTTGAGATAGGTTGTCCATTTCTGGGTGAGTTTGTTATAGACGCTGACGCCGTTTTCATAAGTGCCAAACCAGACTTCATTTCGATAGGCAGCTATTGATGTGATGTGGTTAGATGCAAGCC
>CAZRLY010000112.1:0-17971 GCA_964601015.1 uncultured bacterium | reverse complement strand
ATTTCTGCTATTCAATTTTTATCTCCTTACTATTTTGACTTTGGTAGATTAAAAACAGATTCAACTGTAGGGGCTACCCCGTGTGGTAGCCGATTGACAACCACATAGGGTTGTCGCTACTGCTACATCCGATTTACCAAAGTCAAGCTATTTTAGGCTATAGAAAGAACAAAGGGGCAAATGCCAGAAAGCCAGAAAAAGATGATTGTGGGGATAGTTCATTTTACCCGAAATTCATCTCTCATGATGTTTTCGCTGGCTTTCCGCTTGTCCGGATTGTCCGGATTTTTGCCCCTCATCCTCGTTATGATTCGTCGATTTCATCGTCTTGGTATTTATCTTCTCGTCTTTTCTTCCGAATTGCTTCTTGGATAAGCGCGCCTACCGTTGTTAAATGTTTCGGTTCTTCTTCTTCTTTTTCTTCTACATATCGCTCAATACTTGAACGCTCTTGGTCTTTGAGATATGCTTTCAAGCTGAGTCCTATCTTGCGAGCTGTTGGGTCAAGAGTGATAACTTTTAGGTCAAGCTCATCGCCTACGGAAACAATTTCTTCTGGTGATTCAATGCGTCTTTCCGCCAGTTCCGATATGTGAATTAGCCCCTCGACTCCCTCTTCGAGTTTTGCAAAAGCACCAAAGTCGGTTATTTTGACGATTTCTCCCTTAACTACGGCACCAACCTTGTATTGTTCAGGCACTTTAGCCCACGGGTCCGGCTCTACCTGTTTGAGCCCTAACGATACTTGCTGTTCTTCAGCATTTATGGAGAGCACCATGACTTCCACTTCGTCTCCCTCTTTAACAATATCAGCCGGTCTAACAGCTTGTTTCGCCCATGACATATCGGTATAATGAACTAACCCGTCGATTCCCTCTTCTATTTCAACAAACGCGCCGTAGCTTGTAACGCCGCGAACCACGCCTTTAACAACAGAGATTCCAGGAGTGTATTTTGTTGCCAATAATTCCCACGGGTTAGGTTGCAGTGCTTTCAAGCTCAGTGCTATTGTTTTCTTACGAGGGTTGACTTCTTCTACATATACTTCTACCGTATCGCCCTCTGAGAGGATCTTTGACGGGTGAATCTGCCGGCGGCTCCATGACATTTCGGAGACGTAGATAAGCCCTTCCACGCCCCCTTCTAACTCCACAAAGGCACCATAATCCACGACGTTTGTAACCTTACCGGTTACGGTAGAGCCAACTGTGTATTTCTCTTCCACAGAATCCCATGGGTCCGTAGCCATCGCCCTCAAGCTCAGAGCAACCTTTCCTTCCTCAGAATTAACTGAGAGCACCTGAGCTTCGATCTTTTCGCCCTTTTTCACCACTTCAGAAGGTTGATTGATTCGTCCCCAAGACATTTCTCTCTTTCGTAGCAGCCCATCTACCCCTCCCAAATCCACAAAGGCACCAAACTGGGTGAGATTCTTGACAGTGCCCCGTACAACTTGGCCTGGTTCCAAAGATTTCAGCAGTTCTTTGGCTCTGGTTTCCAGTTCCTCTTCCATAAGTCTCCGGCGAGACACTACAATATTTCTCTTCCTTGCATCTCGTTGCGCAATCTTCACATCAATGGTTTGGCCGATGTATTTGTTGAGGTTTGGAGTTGGACGTATGTCCACCTGCGATGCTGGCAGGAAGGCACGCATATTCCCTATGGCTACCTCCAGTCCGCCCTTTATCTTTCTGATAACCTTTCCTTGAATAGAGCGTTTCTCTCTAAAAGCTCTATCTATTTCCTCCCAGAGCAATCTCTTGTCAGCAATCTCTTTAGACAGTACAACTCTGCCTTCTTTATCCTCTTTGCGTACAAGATATACCGCGATAGAATCTCCAGCGCGAACATCAGGAGCGCCGTCTGGCAGCACTTCAAATTCTGTAATCGGAATATAGCCCTCCGATTTATAACCGATGTCTATCATGACATCTTCGCGTCCGATGCTAACAACAGTTCCTGTAATTATTTCGCCTTCCTCGAAATGCTTCAAGGTTTCATCGTATGCTTCAAGCATCTCTTGGTCTTCTGGCGCAGCAGGCTCTACTTTTGCTTCCGTTGCTGGCGCGCTCTCTTCGACGGGAGTAGATGGTTCAGCAGTTTCAACTTCTGCGCCACCGGGGACATCTTCAACAGCGACAATCTCTTCTGCCTCCTGGGGAATTACTTCTTCCTCTGATACTGTACTCTCTGCCTCAGTTGTATCATCGGCAGAAACATCGTCTTCAGGAGGTTGAATTTCCTCCGTTGCTTCCTCTGATATGTCTTCTGTATCATCAGTAACTTCTGTTTCTTCAGCAACAGTAACTTCTTCATATATTTCCTCTTTAGCATCTTCTGATGCGTCGGTTGTTTCCTTTATTTCTTCCTTTTTTACTTCCTCATTCATTATCTATGCAAATACCTGGTTAAACTTAGGGTTAAGATGTAGTTCACCAGTTCCTCCTTGTTCTTGGTCGCGACAATCGTGAATTCTGGGATAGTTTATTTTGCCCCAAATTCATTTCTTTTAAGCGTGACAGTTTACCGTCGTAAATGATGAATTGTCCCGTAGCCTCTCGGATACAGCCTCTCCACTTCGTTCCGAGCTTTGGGGCTTCATCCGACGCTAACTTAGTATAAAAATGGCGTTTTGTAAACTATCCCAGTTTTTAACAAGACACATGTATTAAATTATACCACAAAGATAGATTTCTTTCCAATAGAAAATTGGATTAAGTTAGGATTCGCGAGAGATAAAAGCAGAAAATTTCCAGGTAGGCGGAAAAAATCACAAGAATATTTGAGCAGAGAAGCGTGTATTATCACATGTTGAGTGAAGAGTAATGAGTAAAGAGTAATAAGGCAGTTCACTCTTTACTTTTCACTCTTTACTATTCAGGGTAAAAAACAAATCAGCGTGAGAATTATCAAGTATTTAGTGATAACACGGTCCAATGACTGCCTTTATGATTTGGTCTGGGTGTTCGGTGACTTGTTCAATCGCTGACATCATATCCTCGCGAGCAGTAATACCTTTGACCAATGGAGCCACTCTCCACTGCCCCCGTTCGAGCCAGCGAAGAGCAACTTCGGCCATGCGTTTGAAGCGCTCAACGTCAAAAGGAAATGGCGCTACCCACGCATTGCTCAGAAGCCGGAAGTGCTTCGTATGCCAAGTGTAGGGATTGATAGTTTCAGGGGACACATGCCAGCCGTAGGCGTAAACGGTTCCGCCGACTCGGACGAGGTCAACGCACGTATCGAAAGCACCCTCTACGCCTGCGCATTCTGCCACCACGTCAAAACCTTTGCCAGCCGTAATCTCTGCCACTGCTCGTCTGACGCCATCTTCCATTACGTTGTAAACCGCATGCGCGCCGAGTTCTTGAGCCACTTTGAGGCGGTACGGCACTTTGTCGAGCACCACGACGCGCCACGAACCAAGATTTTGAGCCGCCTGCGCGATTAACTGACCAAAATAGCCGGCACCGACTACCGCTACCGTATCCCCTGGTAAGATACCAGCACCGCAAATGCCTCGCGCGGCTGCCGCCAGAGGTTCGCACAGGCCGAATGCAAACGGAATCCCGTCTGGCAGAGAGAAAACAGATGACTCCTCTTGAACGTAATAGTCGGCATATTGCATGAAGCCGCCGCGCGCCCATAACGTCGTCACGCGGTCGCCCGGCTTGAAACGCCTCACATCTCTGCCCACGGCTCGCACAATCCCAGACGGCTCATGGCCGAACCGGTCAGTGGGATATTGAACGGGCGATTTGCCTGTCAGAAGGTACACATCGCTCGTACAAAGACCAACAGCTTTTGTCTCAATAAGAACTTCGTTAGCTTCCGGCTCCGGCACATGTACTTCACGAATCTCCACCTTGCCAGGCGCAGTACATAAGAGACTTCGCATTGTTTTCATAAGTTCCTTTCTCCTCCCGTTTTACAACATATTTATGAGTTCCGACTGAGCGCATCCTCAACCGCTGCTACGATATCCTCCGTCTGCGGAAGGACATTGTTCTCTAAGCTACGCGCAAAAGGGATCGGTGCAAACTTTGCATGGACGCGTCTGAGCGGTGCCTTCAAAAGGTCAAATCCTTTCTCCATCACAATAGCGGCAACCTCTGAGGCAACACTGCAAGGCGCGCAGGATTCCGCGACGGTGATAAGCCGCCCAGTCTTCCCGACGGAATTTAGGATTGTTTCCTCGTCTATCGGCAGCGTTGTGCGCAAATCCACTACCTCCACCTCAATGCCATGTTGCTCAAGTTGCTCCGCCGCTTCCAAGGACTGCTTGGTCGAAAAGGCATAAGTAACAATGGTGACATCCTTACCAGTACGCATGACAGTTGCTTTTCCGATAGGGACTGTGTAGTCACCCTCTGGCACTTGACCAGTCACTCCGCCAAGCCTCTTGTGGTCAGCGAAAATCACAGGATTGTCGTCCCGAATCGCCGCCTTCATCAATCCCTTGGCATCGTGAGGGGTTGAAGGCACCACAACCTTCAAGCCGGGTACGCCAGAGAACCACGACTCAAGGCTTTGGGAATGTTGTGCCGCCATGGAGACATACCCACCGAATGGAGTTCGTATGACTATTGGCACGGATGTCATCCCACCGAACATGTAGCAAATCTTCGCCGCCTGGTTCACAATCGGGTCCATCGCTACAGTAACGAGGTCAACGAACATTATTTCTACAATCGGACGAAGCCCGGCTATCGCTGCTCCAACGCCCATTCCCGTGAAACCCGATTCTGAGATGGGCATCTCAAAACTCCGGTCACCGTATCTACCTCCGACACACTCCCCCAGATAGACAACATTTGGGTCGCGAGCCATCTCTTCCTGAATGGCTTCCGACAGAGCTTGAGCATAAGTAATCTCTTTCATCTTTTTTCCTCCCAGTATTTGCTGACTATGTCCTGTTCCTGGGCTGCTTCAGTCGGCTTTGTCTGACTCACCGCGTCAACCTCTGTAGCACTCTCCGCATATACATCCGTTGTAGCTTCCTCAGGCAAAGGATTTGGGCTGTTCTCGGCAAATTCTACTGCCGCGTCCAATTCCTTTTCCAGCGTCCGTTCCATATCCCGCAATTGCTCCTCCGTTGCCAACCCCTCTGCGAGCAAGGTTCGGGAAAACATGGAAATCGGGTCGCGCTCCTGCCATTTTGCCACTTCCTCCGGTGCCCTCGGGTCACCCCATACTCCGCAGTGTCCACGGTAGCGATAGGTTTTGCACTCAAGCAAAGTTGGCCCTTCGGCTCGTCGCGCTCGCGCAACGGCTTCCGCTGCCGCGTCATATACCGCTGTCACATCCTGTCCGTCGACCACCTTTCCCGGCAGCCCCAGCCCGGTCGCTCTATCGGCAATGTCAGGATGATTGGCTATAGTCGCCCACTTGGTGTTCACACCATAACCGTTGTTCTCGCAAACGTAGACTACCGGTAAGCTCATGGTAGCAGCGATGTTGATTGCTTCTAAGAACGTCCCTTGATTGGCAGCGCCATCGCCGAAGAAGCATGCGCTTACCTGCTTTGTTCCTCGTACTTTAGCCGCCAAAGCTGCACCGGTAGCCAGTGGTATCCCGGCACCAACGACACCGTTGGCACCAAGCATTCCTCGCGTCATGTCGGCGATGTGCATAGAGCCACCCTTGCCTTTGCAGTATCCTGTGCTTCGAGCGAAAAGTTCAGCCATCATGCGGTGGAATTGACCGCCCTTGGCGATGAGATGCCCGTGTCCCCTGTGGGTTGATGCGACAAAGTCGTCAGGACGCAGGTTAGCGCATACTCCAGCAGCTACCGCCTCCTGACCAATATACAAATGCGCTGGGCCATAGATGCGGTTGTCTTTTAACAGTTGTTCAACGCGACACTCGAACTGACGAATCGCCAGCATGGTTTGGTATACTTTCAACGCTTGATTCTCAGGTATCACAATATCACCCTCTTTTCGTTTCAAATTTACTGTTGAAGCTATCGTTGGGTTTTGTTCCCCAACCCACCTAGTTAATTCTGAATAACATATCGTGGATTTAGCAATCCACTCAGAGCATCTGTCGACCGCCGCTCCCGGTCTGGATTTAGCAATCCAGACTGAGCGGCTAAATCCAGCGGGGCTCGTTCAAAACTAAATCAACAGAGCAATAGTGCTCCGTTGGCTTAATTATGATAAGTGAGTATCAATAATTCTTTGGTATTTTTTTCACGCCCTACAGGGGTGCCAGGCGGGTAAAAGTGCAAGATATTTACTGATACCTACTTATGTATTTTACATTGGTATATTTTCTTTGATATGTCTATCTCCTGCTTGGAGATAGTATACCAAAGAAAAATACGATTTTCAAGTTTAAATCAACACGCCCTAGCCATTTTTAAGTTCGTATAGGGTAGAAAATGTCACCACAGAGAGGAGACGCTACGCAGTGTTATTCCGCTACATAGTAATAATCCTCCCCACATCTTTTAACATCAAATTAGCTGCTCTTGATTACAGACACATTATTATCTATCCGGGGTGTCTCCTGCTCGCATTTCTGAGCGCACCATTCTTTTACCTCCTGGTATATATTTAATAGTTCAGTATAGAATTACTGGCAAATGTGCTAAACATTATGCAAAATGTTGCCGATAATTACCATAGTAGTGAAGTTATAGGTAGGTAGGAAGGAGGATTTATCATGCGCGAAGACAGCAATAAACAAATTTTAGTGGTAGATGATGACAAGGTAGTCGCAAATACGTTGTCGAAAATACTCATTAAGCAAGGTTATACGTGTAAGATGACAATTGACCCATCTGCTGCTCTCGATATGATAAAGGCGGAACCTTACGCTCTGGTGTTGTCCGATGTAAAGATGCCAAAGCTGAGTGGAATTGAGCTAATGAAAAAGGCGCGAGAAATTGATCCATCTCTTCATTTCATCATAATAACCGCTGTTGACAGCGCGAGTACAGCAATCAAAGCAGTTAAAATGGGCGCATACGATTATATCATTAAACCTTTCGACATTGAGGAGATTATTGAGAGCGTGAATAATGCGATTAGAGACAGGGAGAAAAAAGAAACACCCCCCGCAATACAGACAATTGCGAACGATTTTAATGCGGAGGGTAAAAGCGAAGAGAAAAGAGAAATAGAAACTGCAATACAGGTGCTTGCGAGCGAGAATGGGACGATTGGAAGCAACGGGGAAAGAAGAATGGAACCCGATATACGTATAGAGCAACCCATTCATGAGATAATAAACGGCTTGGCGCAGGATTTTGCCCAAAGCTATCAAATCGCTACAGAATTTTTTGGAACCGATAGGAAGGTATACTCAGAAATGGTTATTGAGCATTCGGAGCGAGTTGAATTTCTGGCTGTAAATGTGGCAAAGAGGATGAAACTGCCACCCGGGCTGCGTGCGCAGATCGCCGCCGCCGCTTTTCTCCATGACATCGGTAAGATAGGCATGGCAGTTCCAGCAGTAAACCCCAACAACTATTTAAGTAAACAAGATAAGCAGATATACGAGAAGCACTCCACCCGGGGAGAGGCTCTCGTGGAACCTATGAAATTTTTGAGGACAGCATCGTGGTTTATCAGACACCATCATGAAAAATATGGTGGTGGAGGATACCCTGATGGCTTGAAAGGAGAAAAAATCCCAATCGGCTCTCGCATTATCGCCGTCGCTGACGCTTACGATAGGTTCAAAAACTTACTTCAACAAGGCGAAGAGGATTCTGAAAAGAAAGCGAGAGCGTATATTAGCAAAGGTAGTGGAAAATTATTTGACCCCACGGTTGTAAAGCGTTTTCTAACGTATCTTGATGAACTCGACGAAGAAAATTCGGGTTTTTTACAAAAACAGGGAAAGAGGCTTCGGAAGCGCATGCGCGCACCAAACAACAGTTAAAGCGGGTGAGCAAGGGAGCGCGTCAATTGATATTCCACCTGATTAACCCATCCTTACCTATATCCTCGTCGAGATTTGCTGACTCCAATAATGACCGCGTGGCAGAATCAGGTTGGAGTTGCATATTCCCGTCTTTTATCACTATCTTGAAGCTAAATGCGCCGATTTTTATGGTATCATTATTAACCATTTTCCCTTCGCTTTCGTATACCACTTTATTGTTGATGGATATCTGCCCACTTTCAACTACTACTTGCACGAAAGATTGTCTGGCCACTGCGTCCTTTTTCTTTTTCAAAGAGAGTTGAATGATGCCATCTTTCCTCTGATGAACTATCTCATCAGGAAAATTGGCGAGAATGTCACTTAGTGTAACTTCCACCACATCTGATTCAGCCGGCGTAATTTCTTCATCATCGGCAACGATTTGCTCATCTGGAACACTGGCGGGAGTTGCTTCCACCACATCTGGTTCGGTCGGCGTAATTTCTTCATCATCGGCAGCGATTTTCTCGTCCGAAGAATTACTGAAAATATCACCTATCATTGCGTTCACTATCGGCGTAATTCCTTCATCAGACTCGGAATCGGTTGGCTCCATTTCAGCGCTCGGGACCGGTGTTTCCTTTGATACTTTTTGGGAGATGTCCTTTTTAATATTTTTAATCGCTTCGATAGCTGTATTAGTCTTTCGCAATTTTGGTTTGGTTAGCTTTTGGAATATCCCTCTTTTCACTAATATTGTCGCTACGATTCCGCAACCGAGCAAGGCTATCCCTAATGCAATGCCGATGAATATAATAGGAGACGAGTTTTTGGCTGGCAAAAGAGTTACCTTTTGGCTGGGCGTTTTGATTGTATATTCTTTACTCTCAGCGATTGTGAAGGTATATTCGCCCTCGATGTCAGTTTGTTTATAAGCCAACTCGTATAGTTTCTGTCCCTTTCGCGGTATTCCTACAGTAGAAGAACCATCCGGCGAAGAGATGTGCGCCAAGATATGTTGCGCATGCACAGCATCTGCGTTTTTCGTCACTTCAATTTCAAGGTTTATCGGCTCGCTAACAGAATAGGACTCCTTGAGTTTGCGAAAGGTGAGTTGCGGAATTCCTGTATCAGCGACTACCGTTATGTATTTTTCAGTTCTAACTTTTACATCTTCTCCCGATATATTCCCCTTCAGCTCAAATCGAAGCACATATAAACCTGGCGTATCCGCTGACTTATATGTAAACACATAGTCACCGTAGCTATTTTTGAGAGTATATGGGCCTTTTTGCTTCCCGTTCGGATGCTGAATCCGTACTGTCAATTTTTCGATGGAGAAGATACTTTCAGCCCCGTTGATTTCCACCCTGAACTGATTTTCTACCATTGATTTTCCCTTGTATTTGACATTAGCGATAATGGACCAAGAGGTACCACCCTGAAATTTGTTTGGAAAAGGCGTTGCGATCTGAATATCCTCCGCGACGGCGATAGTCTGAGTTACCATGGCATTTTCATCACTGGTAATAGTAGCTTTCCATGTCCCTTGCTCTGGGTTCTGAAGTGAATAGAGTTGGTATGTATCTTCTGTCGCTGTAGGTTGCACAATTTTCTTGCTCGGGTTGCGCAGGTTCACGTTTACTTTTTTGCCTTTTTCAAAGGTAAACTGGAATTCCGCCTCTTCAGCAAGTGGGTCAACCATAAGTATATCCTGCACAACTTCGCCATCAACTCGAAAGGTATGAGTAGACACGGCAAGCCCGCGCAGTTGATTGATAATTTGAGAGAATATATCAACTAATTGGGTATTAGAAGGTGAGAAAAAGTAGTATTTTTCTCCCGCCTGTTGCGGAGATTTTGTAGTATCGGCTAATTCTTCCAAAAAATCCTGGTCGGATTTGTCAGTTAGCGCAACGGCGTAGATAGCAATATCGTTTTGAAGATAACCATGTACTGTGTTATTCAGAATTTGCTCTTCGCTCAGTCTGGCTGCTTGCCGTTTTTCTGCTTTTGAGCCGACAACAGTATCAATTTCGCCGTCGGTCAACAGCACTACCGCTTTCTTATTTTGGCTTCCCTTTTCCTTTGAAAATTCCTGCAATGCCGTTCGGAGGGCGGCGTCAATATCTGTAAGACGTCGGTCAGACTTTATGGTACTAATCTGTCTTTTGAGATATTCTTTCTGTCTCTTATCGCCCGTAATTCTGGTAAGGGGTTGTAACAATATACTTTTACCGCTGAAATCAACGAGCGCGAGGTTATCACCCGCTTTGCATTTGTCTATCAATATCTTTGCCGCTTGAAAACGGAGTGCCTCTCTGTCGTGTTCAGCATAATCCATACGGTAAAGATTATAACGCGCAAGCTTGACCTTTGTACGATAGTTGCTATCCTTTTTTGACTTATCTCTTCCAATAGGGAGGCATCAGAAACCATAGACTGTAACTTTATTGACAGTTGCTTTGCTAATATCTTCCGTAACTCGGATTCTTCCCTAACGGCCCCCTCATTTTCATGGGCTGCGGTCAGTTCGGAAAAAATAGGTTTGATATCTTTGTGGTTCTGACGCATCCTGTCTAAAATGGCTTGCTCCTTTGGGCTTTTGAAGCTCAATTCTGTCAGGTGCTTTGATAGAGAATCAAATTTTAAATGCCACCGCATTTGTGCCTCTTTTTTTTGAGGCTCCAATTTTTGAGGCTCCAAACAATCATAGGTTATCATCTTTAAATCGAACACACCGTGAACTACATAATCGGCTATGCCATCTGTTTCAAATATTCTTCTCACTTGTCGAGATATAGCCAAAAGGGTCAAACCAATTGAAAGAACCATACATATAGAAAAGATTGTATAAATTCGTAGGCCTGTTTTAATCTTCATTAAGCTCACACCTGTTAAATCAAAATTCATAAGCGACGGTGTTGGTCAATCGCTATTTCAAACCAGCATTGGCACCGCAGAATATGTATATATTATATCGGTAACATACTTTTTGCGCTTGAGCCCACATTCAAAATTGTTCAAAGTGATGCACTTGACAATCTCCACTCGCTATCACTTTATGTACCGGCCAGAAACTGCACCGAATCTAAGAGTGTGTGTGAGAAGTTCCTTGAATGCCCACGTAGGTTGGGTTGAACGAAAGTGAACGAAAGTGAAACCCAACAGGTGAATATCTGGTGTTTGTTGGGTTTCGTGCCTCAACCCAACCTACTTTTCACACAGCCTCTAAAGGTAAAGCCTAAAGGTACAGTGCTGGTTTTATCTTTGATTGCCATCTTCTCAGGCAAGCGGAAGTCTAACATTGTCGAGCTACCTTGTTCTTTTAAATCTGCTATCAAGCTCACCTTTAGTCATTCTAACGATGATGGGGCGGGCATGGGGGCAGTTAAACGGCAATTTCGTCTGAGAAAGTTCTTTTACCAGATTTAGCATCTCTTCCATTGCAAGTTTATCGCCCGCCTTAACAGCAGAATGACACGCCAATGTAATTAACGCTTTCTCTTGTATAGCGGTCAAAGCGTCCGTGGATTTATCCTCCGAAGGAACGTTATCTTCTGCCAAACGGTCAATTAAGTTCATTACTGTTTCGGCTGTGCTATTGTTTGGCAGCGTCGCAGGTATCCCGCGAACTAAGATGGTATTTCCGCCGAACGTTTCCACGTCGAAACCGATACTGTTAAAAAGCTCAATATTTGCGTTGAATAATGCAAGTTGAGCGGGGTTGAGTTCAACGGTTATCGGTAGTAACAACCCCTGCATCGGTATTCCATTAGATTGTAGTTGCGTCACATATCGTTCATAGTATACCCTTTCCGAAGCTATGTGCTGGTCAATTAAAAAAAGCTCATCCTGTCTCTCCGCTACGATGTAAGTGTTGAACAAGCTGGTTTTCAGTTGTACGCTTTCAAAATCAAGCAATTCCAGTTCAGTCTCTTCTGGGATAGTTTGTTCAGGCAGCCTAATCTGCTGAAGTTGGGCAGGTACGGGCTGTGTCTCATTCTCCGGGCGTTCTTGCGTTTCTTCAACAAACCCCTCTTTGGGTATCTCTTGTGGACTGCCGCTTTGCTCGTTGTTCGGAGGTTCAACCCCTGAACCAACGGAAGGCTGGCACGCAGGCTCCGCTCCTACATCGCTGGCTGTAGTTTCTGGTTGTTTATCCGGTGGAGTTTCAGGTGTTGGGCCTGCCGTAGCGCCTTCTTTCTGCTTTTCAAGTACCCGTTCTATGACTTTATCCAATTTCGGTTTTCTCTGCCCGGTAAATTGTGTTTGGGGTTCGGCGGTTGCCCCGGGTACCGTCGTTTCTGCTTGAGGGCAACCACACGGGGTTGCCACTACTGGGATGTACTTCTGCTGGTAAACTCCGCTGTGTATTGAGCGGACTATCTGGCTGTAAATCGCCCTTTCGTTTCTGAATCGAACTTCGGTTTTGGCGGGGTGTACATTTACGTCAACATCTTCCGGGTCAATCGCCAAAAAAAGAAAAGCCACCGCATACCGCTCTTTAGGAACCACCGAACGGAGTGCCTCGTTTAGAGCGGCGGTGATAATCTTGCTTTTTATCGTACGCAAATTCATAAAAAAGAGTTGGTATTTGCGATTGCTTTTGGTAAAGTCTGGTTTTCCCATAAAACTGTGGAGTTCAAAATTTGGCAAAGTGGTGGTAAATTCCATCAGATTTTCAGCGAAATCTTTCCCGTATAGCAGTCGGATGCGTTCCAGAATTGAATCGCATGGGCGGACGTCAATGAGAGTTCTGTTATTATGCGTCAGCTTAAACTGAATTTTCGGATGAGCTAACGCTGCCCAGGTGACGTATGCGCTGATGTGGCTTAACTCAGTGGATTCGCTCTTGAGAAATTTCAGCCGGGCGGGGACGTTGTAGAAGAGGTTATTCACGCTTATCCTTGTCCCCTGCGCACATCCTATCTCCTGAACTGCCCTGACAACTCCGCCTTCTACTACCAGTTTTGTGCCTTCCATACTATCCGCCGTGCGCGTGATGAGTTCCATCTGCGAAACTGAGGCGATAGAGGGCAACGCTTCTCCCCTGAAGCCAAGGGTGCGTATCGCCACCAAATCTTCGATGGCGCTAACTTTGCTCGTAGCATGTCGTTCCAATGCCAGCAAAGCATCTTCACGGCCCATGCCAATGCCGTTATCTATTATGCGTATTAAACGCTTTCCCCCCGCTCCTACCTCAACGCTGATAGTTGTGCTTTCTGCATCTATGGAATTCTCCAAAAGTTCCTTCACCACAGAAGCGGGGCGTTCTACCACTTCGCCAGCGGCTATTTTGTTTGCTATGTCCTCTGGCAAGACTTTGATGCGCATAGTATCCTCCTCTCAGTTGATAATAAATCTTGATGGGTTGGAGAACTTGGATGTAACGCGAACTGTTAGTTTGCGCCTGCTTTTCACAATCTAACAGATTGTGTTACAGGGCATTGCAAAACTTATTTGATAAAGTATTAGTGTGATAATTATATCACGGAAGCGAATGACTAACAAGGTAAAATCTGCTGTAAAGATAATTTAAAAAATACCGATAATCTATAATAATGGAGGCTAAGTTATGAATTCAATTACAAACAACACCGCTGGAATGACTAATCCAGCCCTTTATTCAAGACAGGCCGCGGTAAGTTATGAGCGCATTACCGTTATGACGGATACAACAGTGAAATCCACGGGTATGAAACCCACCCGAGATATAGTAGATGTTTCGTCTGGCAATCAATTTAACGCTCAATTGATTTTGGAAAAGGTCAATGGGCAAATAGCGGGGGCATTTGGGGAAACCGGCGCAATTGATGTTGGTGTTCTCTCCAGTTCGGATACTTCTCCTGAGAACACAGCAAAGTCCATCTTCGATTTTGCCGTAAGTTTTTACGATGCCTACAAGGAACAACACGCGGGCGAGGATGAAGCGGAAGTTTTGGATAGTTTCATGAGTACAATCAGAAGTGCGATTGATGACGGATTTGCTGAAGCTCTTGAGATTTTAAGTGGGATGTCCGTCTTCAACGATGAAATGTCCGCTGACATTGACGACACGTATAGTAATTTGCAAGAAATGCTGAATGACTTCTATGAGGAACAGCAGGAAGAGATGGGATTATAGCGACCAAGAGAAAGGAAAAATTATGAATTACCCACCCTCATGTTATGGGCAATCCATCTCTATCTTAGGGGGCAGCCTTTCTAAACACCCCCTTTTGGAAGGCGGAAGGACTAAATTTTCTACTTTCGCCTTTCCTTCGTTTTTTTCACACTCTCTCGGAAAGTTCCAACATAGTCAAAACAGTGTCACTCCGCCGTAACGGACTTTCTCCGTCCGTCCACTCCCTGTAACACCCTATACGGACTTATGAAATATTAGATACGCCACCGACTTTCCCAGTTGACCCAAGTTTTTAAGATTTCCCTACCTATCAAACTCCCACACACCAGACTCCCAATTTACAGAAAACAGGTTTTTAGCCACCGATTCCGCAACGCAAATATTTGTAAAAAATTCTTGCTCAAAACATTATTTTCTGATATAATGTCCGTAAGTGCTGTTTTCTTTAATTTTCGCCGTTGATGTGAATCAGAAAAAATGCTAAAATGGATGACATGGCGGGACGCCGTAAGACGAAGTCGCCTGCCTGTGCTGAAGGCAGACAGGTCGGGCCTCATCGGAGAGCCGCCGCTACATTACCCATTTTTTCAGTCAAAATTCATATAATTTTCTTCTTGATTGGAGAAAATCAATTATGATAAAATATTACTGGTTGATAGCCACAACAGAGTTAAGCCCAAATAGCTATGTTACATCAACTGATAAAAGTCCAGAATCTCAAAACCTACTTTTACATGGAAGATGGAGTTGTTCCCGCTGTAGATGGTGTCAGTTTCACCATTAACGAAGGTGAGACATTGGGCATTGTCGGCGAATCGGGTTGTGGTAAAAGTGTGACCGCGTTGTCAATTCTGCGATTAATTCCACAACCGCCGGGGAAAATTGTCGAGGGGAATGTCTTCCTAAAAAGACGGGATGTTGATTTGCTTACCCTTAGCGAATCTGAGATGCGAAAAGTACGCGGCAATGAGATTTCCATGATATTTCAGGAACCGATGACATGCCTCAATCCCGTTTTCAAAGTAGGCGACCAGATTTCTGAGGCGATACGTTTGCATCAAGGTTTGGATAAAAAAGCAGCCTGGCAGAAGAGCATCGAAGTTTTAGCATCGGTGGGAATCCCCTCGCCAAATGACCGCGTCAACGACTACCCTCATCAGATGAGCGGCGGCATGCGCCAGCGGGTAATGATTGCGATGGCAATATCGTGCAACCCGTCTTTGTTGATTGCTGATGAACCGTCGACCGCGTTGGATGTTACTATCCAAGCGCAGATTCTTGACCTGATGCGTCAACTACAAAACGAGTTGGGAATGGCGATATTGCTGATTACCCACGATTTGGGCGTCGTCGCTGAAATGGCTCACGATGTGGCGGTGATGTATGCAGGTTTGATTGTTGAAAGCGCAAAAGTAACGCAAATCTTTGAACGCCCGCTACATCCGTATACGCAAGGATTGCTAAATTCAATCCCCAAATTAGCCCCACACTTAAGTGTGGGGGTAGGCGACGAAAGATTGACAGCAATTGAAGGTTTTGTGCCTGACTTAACGCATCTGCCACCGGGCTGCCGATTTGAACCGAGATGTAAGTATGCTGTCGAACGATGCAAACATGAAATACCAGCACCCGAATATCTCACATCGGGACATCAGGTGCGATGTTTTGAAGCTAAGAAATTTTTAAGTAAAACGCAGGGGGAAAATTTATGAAGTTGCTTATGAAAAGATTTGCGTTGATGTGTTTAGCGGTTTTGATGATGGGAATATTGGTTCAGGATGAAGTATACGGACAGCCGGCTCCGCCCATTCAAGTGGAAGCCATCGACACACCAAACGACGATGGAAGCAGCATCACCGTCCGATGGGAGCTTTCCGCTGATGATGGAGGAGGCGCAAATAACGTTACCGGATATGTTATCCTGCGGAAGGCTGAACCCGATGGCGAGTTTGTAGAAAAGGGCAAAGTCGAAGCAAACGCCAGCGAATTTAAAGATAGCGAGGGCATGGAAGACAGTCCACTTTATTCGTACATTGTGCGTACTGTTGATGTCGATGAGAATACCTCTGATAATTCTGAGGTTGCCGGCCCGGTCAGAGCGACTGGGGCATTGTTCCACACGGGCAAAGTTCCGATGTTAATAGCGGTCATTTTCTTTTCAGGGATTGTGGTATGCTGCATTTATCTCAGTAGAGCCGGCCGTGAGGTGTACATCAGGCCAATCGCGGGGATTGAAGCCGTGGACGAAGCCATCGGTAGGGCGACTGAAATGGGACGTTCCATCTTCTATCTTTTGGGCCTTGGCGGAATAAGCGATGTTGCTACCATCGCTGGCATGAACATTTTAGGACATGTCATACGCAGGACGGCTGAATACGAAACCCCGGTGCGCGTTCCATGTGCCAATCCGATAGTTATGAGCGTAGTGCGCGAAATAGCAAAAAGTTCCTACCTTGACGCAGGCCGACCGGATGCATATAACGAAGAGGACATCTTTTTCATCACAGAGAGTCAGTTTGCTTACACCGCCGCTGTGGACGGCATGATGGTTAGAGAGAAACCGGCCGCCATCTTTTTACAGGGCTACTTTTACGCTGAGTCTCTGATTTTAGCCGAGACAGGAAATTCCGTCGGCGCGATTCAGATTGCAGGTACGACTGCAGACGCACAACTTCCCTTTTTTATCACAGCGTGCGATTATACCTTGATAGGGGAGGAGCTTTTCGCCGCAAGCGCATATCTCTCTCGCGACCCTTTGCTATTGGGAAGCATAAAGGGGCAGGACATCGGCAAATTGGTACTCTTAGGTGCGCTGGCACTCGGCGTTTTGTTGGAACTGTTTGGAGTTCCCTGGCTTACCACTTTCTTCCAATCACCTTAAACAGGAGGTTTTGACTCCCAAACCTCCGTAGGTCGATTTTCCAAAATCGACAGTCGAGATGTGAAAAGATCGCTTCGCCCCTTCGGGAATCTTGACCTACATATTAGGAGGAAGTAGAACATGCCGCCTGGCTTGTTCTGCCGTTTACATAGGAGGAAATATGAGAAGACAAATCCCCATAATTATATGTTTTATCTGTGGTTTTGCGTTGATATGTCAATTTTTTATTCCCCACTCTGCGTCTAAGGAGTTCTTTAACCAGTCTTTGAATTGGATGCGTGTAATAGGAATTTTTGCCTTAGTTTTGGGAATCGGGAGCCTCATACATGTGCATTGGCTTAAAGTAAAAAGAAGGGCTGCAGACTGGCAGTATAGTTTGCTTGTCTTCGTAGGTTTAGCCACGATGACGCTCCTCGGACTCATAACTGGGACAGAGGGTAAACCGTTTCTCTGGTTATTTAACAACGTCCAGGTGCCACTGGAGGCGACGATGTTTTCCCTGTTAGCATTCTTCATCGCATCTGCGGCTTATCGAGCTTTCCGAGCCAGGACTCTGGACGCTACGTTATTGCTCGTAGCAGCTATCATCGTGATGTTCGGCAACGCCCCAGTCGGCAAGTGGTTGTGGAACCAGATGGGCGTAATTCCATTGTTAAGCAAATTGGTAGATGCGTTTCCCGCTCTCCCGGAGAACGCCAAGGATTGGATTCTCGAAAGTCCCAATATGGCATCCAGAAGGGCGATAGTTATCGGCATCGGATTAGGTGGAATCTCACAAGCCCTGCGTATTATCCTTGGGATAGAACGTTCGCATCTCGGTGCGGGAGAATAGTGCTCTGTTACTTTTGTTTTGACGAGACGGAGGGCGTCGCTACTGAATCTTGGTGAATCATGACGACGTAGAGGAGTTTCTCTGTCCCTCCACGATAGCTTGAAGCTACGAACCCGTCAATGTAAATGTAACAAAGCAATAGCAGTTGACAACAGCAATTATGATAAGCAAAATGCGTAATCCGCCTACGGTGAACCATTAGCTGATAGTCAACCGCCATTTTACCCCTTTGATAGAGGAGGCAGACAGTGTT
>CAZRLY010000111.1:0-18010 GCA_964601015.1 uncultured bacterium | reverse complement strand
TGACGACTTTAAACGCCTTAAAAGCGGAACAGATTTATGGAACAAACCACTAAGTCAGCTTTTACCATGAGCGGCGGTGAGGTTGTCTCTTCGTCGTGAAAACGCAACGTTACCATCCCAAGTCGCATCGTAACTCTATCACCTGCTATTCCCTCTTCGCGCTCGCCGGCTAGGAAGCGATGATGAGCCTTTGTCCAAATACGGCGGGGGATTACAGAGACCGGACAGCCTGTGTCGATGATAGCATCTCTGGGTAACATCCAGACACCTTCCAGCGAGCGAAAAGACGCGCGCGTTTTTAGCCGAATAACCCGATGGACAATTTGAGATTCAAGGAGTAGTCGCCCATCAACTTTGGTCTCGAACCTTAGTTTTATCGGGGTACCTGTAATGCTGTTGCGCAAAATAGTAGAATACGTGTCCGTCAATAGCTTTTTTACTAGCCTCCTCTTCAACGAAAGCCAAATTCCCAAAGCTGATTACCTCCTTATTGTAGATAGCGAGCCATTGATTGGGATATTTCTCGCTTAATTCCCAAGCATGCTCATAAGCCCATTTTTCATTCTTGATATACCACTTCGGCAGTGGTTGATGTTTAGGATATGTGTATTCTTCCCAAAGGATCGGCATTACCTTCACCTCCTCCTCTATCAATGTCGAAATATTGCATAAGCTATCTTTTCATGAAAATCGCAGACTAAAAGTATTTCAGTGATGACATCTTCAAAACCCAAAATCAGCGGGATGGTGTCACTTTCTGCTAAGTCAGTTTTTACCCTGAGTGGCGGTGAGTTCGTTTCTCCGTCATACAGACGCAAAGTTACTACTCCAAGGCGTACCGTAACTCTCTCACCCGCTATTCCCTCTTCTCGTTCATCAGATATGAAATAATGATGAATGTTTGTCCAGATTGAACGCGGGATTACGGAAACTGGACAGCCGGTGTCAATGATAGCGTCTCTGTGTAACGTCCATCCTCCTTCCAGCGTGCGAAAGGACACACGAGTTTTTAGCCTGATGATACGAAGCACAATCCCAGATTCAATGAATAGCGGACTGTCAACGCTAGTCACTATCCTTAGTTTTACTACGGTACCGAGCAAAGTGCTGTGCAAAAAAGCAGTGTGCCGGTCTGTCAACAGCCTTCTCAGCAGCCACCCTTTCAACTTCTGCCAAATTCGTTCCAAAACTAATAACCTCCTTGTTGTAGACAGCAACCCACTGATTGGGATATTTTCTCCCCAATTCCAGCATGCGTTCATCAGCCCACTTTTCGTCCTCTAACCACCCCTTCGGCAGAGGGTGATGTTTAGGATATGTATATTCTTCCCAAAGGATTGGCATTCTCCTCATCTCCTTGGATAATTATGTTCTAAATATTTATTTGCAATGATAACATTTACAGGTGGGTTTGTCAAGGACAGAAGTTTTCATCTGCTCACCCGCTCCATTTCGCACACTGCATTCCGGTCTACTCGCTCATGGATGTGGGTTTTGCCATTTGCGAATAGAAATAAGAGTTGAAAGGTTTAGCTAATGGCAGATAGTGTGCGTGCGTATTTTGGGGATATTTGCTTCGTTTGGATTCCTTTAGAACAGCGAAGCGGCTCTTCAGGTTCAGGTTTACTAAAATCGTAATAAATTAAATACCGCCCGCTTTCTATGTTGACAGTGCGTTTCTGCATGTTGAATTTTTTCATTCTCTGTCCTTTATCATATTTGGGGTCAGTGATGTCCGGTTAGGATTTTGCACTATGGATTAGCAGGCTTTTTAGGAGCAATAGGACGCAAGCTAAGTAACTTTGACCAAACATTTAGTTCATCATTTAATAGAATTAGCCTGCGTAATTTGTACCTTTCCCAAAGCTTGCTACTCCGTTTTCCATTCTTCTTGATTACTTACGACAGATGCAATTTTTTAACCGGACGTTACTGATTTGGGGTGTAACACCATTGTAGAACTTTTCTAACCAATCTGTCACTTCGCCAAAATTTGAATACGGGATGCATTCTATCTTATTGTTTTGGCAATATTCCAGCAGGCTGTCTTTAGCAAAGACGATATCTGCAACTTTTGCGGCAAACCTATCGGAATAGCCGTTACCTACATAAACAACTTTGTCGTAATCTTTTTGGTAACGCTTGACGTGTGAAACTTTGCAGTTTCCACATTTGCCGCAGTCGGGGTTATCATACGGGAATGAAAATTTTATTCCCTCCGCGGTAAAAAGGGCCTCGTTGCAATAGATTGGGAGTGGTGGGAGTGAGTATTTGTTCCAGATTGGACGGATGTAAAAACCTGAACCGTCACTAACTACTGAAACAGGAATACTATGAGACTGGCAGAAGTTAAGGAAGGCTGGGAAGTCCGGGTCAATTTCCATTCCCATGACAAATTTCATGATATCAGGTTTTGAAGCGGTGACTAAGTTGAATTGTCCACGCAAACATTCCTGCGAAGAGATTTCTTCCCTTCGCCAACTTTCTACGATTTCTTCGTAACTATCATTGATTGCAAAATGACGGACTATTTCGTAGCCCACGTCTCTTTGGGTTATGGTACCGTCGAAATCACATAAAACTGCTAATGTCAATCTTCGTACCTCCAACCAGCACTAAATCTTATCAAGTGCCTTCCTCAATATACCTGCCATCCGTTCCACCTGCATTGCGATGGCTTTTTGACCTTGTTCTGCGGACGCATGAACGCGTGGTTCTTTTCCTCCAACGGCTACCGGCCAGACATTCAAATCTGTCGGCAGATTTTCCATCTGCACAAGTTCTGGACGAAGCGCCATGAGCAAGGATGTTTCATTTGCGGCGGCGTGGTCAGTTTGTATTCCCAGCCCATCTGATTCATCCTCACGCCAAACGACGAATAGCTTCAGTCCGAATTTCTCACCCAGTTCTTCGCTCCAACTTCTAAAACTACCTGTAGACGGCCCATGTCCGTGTGCGACTACGATTTGAAAACCCGCCCTCTTCAACAGATGCAAAATCGCTTCTATCAATTGTCTGAATAGCACATCTTCAACCCAATATGCGCTACCATCAAGTTGTTGAGGCGGTGAATTTTTGAATCCAAAAATATCCATCCCGTAGTAGTCTTTTCCATCTACTACCTCTTTTCGGTCAGGCCCAAGAAATAGCATCGGAAGCACAATCCCACCAACTTCTTTGGCTAATTCGACGAAGAATCCTTGAGATTGCAACCCATCTGCGCCGAGTGGCAAATGTTCGCCGTGCCATTCTAACGTGCCAAGCGGAAGATACGCAATTGGCGTTTGGGCAATCCTCTCTCTAAATTCTTTCGGTGTTAGCTCTGCATACAATACTTTTTGATTTGGCATGAACATCCTCCTGTTTCGTAAAGCGAAAAGCGTGAAGCGTCGTAAGTGCGCGTATACCATTACGCTCTACGGAAAAATCTCTGTTTTGCTCGTCGTTGTTTGTCATAGTCGCTGAACCGCCTTCCCTCACCAGCATCGTATGCAGCGAGCGCTTCTTCCATATCACGCAAATCCTCAAGGTATTCTAAGCGTTGCAGAAGAGCATCATACGACTCGCAATCAACCAGATATGCTTTGGGACTTCCGTCCTGTGTGATTACAATAGGGTGTTCCTTGATTTGTTCAAGGCATCTGATTGGATTGGTACAAAGCGCCTCCATTGATAAGGTGATTGGGGGCATCTATATCGCCTCCTTTTGGGTTTTCTTACTTGCAAAGAATATCTGCTCGCTTCCACAACTTTCCATTGAATTCCACCGATAGGGTGGGCCAATTTGGCGATTCAGTAATAATGTTGGTTTCGCCTGTGGTTATGATGACTGTATCCTCGGATTTTGTGCCGGCGATGGATGGGTTCCACGCTAACGCCTGGTTTGCGACCAATTTTTTCGGACAGCTTGGCGTTGCTTTGTAATCTCTGGCGGCGTAGCCTGTCGGACCGCCCTGGTGGTGGAATGTCCATTCGTCGGCATACCCTACTTCTGCGTACGTTTTTTGAGCAATTTCAAATATTTCGCCTGCTGATATTCCCGGTCTGCTTGAGCCGATGAACGCTGCATCAACTTTTACCACTGCATCGTGTTTTTTGCGGAGTTCATCAGGTAATTTCCCAAAGTGAACCAATCGGGTGACGGAGGTTATCAGCCCGTATTTTCTAGCGCAGAGGACTACCATAGCGTATTTTTCCACCTGCTTGTCCGTAGGGATAGGATGGCGGTATTTGTATACTCGGTCATCTGCTGCGATAAGCCTGACTATGGGCATGATGCCCTGGGGTATCAGAATCGAGGCGAGACGTGCAGCTATCTGATGTTCTGTATCGCCTACTTTTATCGCCTGACAGACTTCTGAAATAGCTTCGCCACTTCTTTTGCCGAGCCACTGATATTTTTTTATTTCCTCCTCCGTCAAGGAATATCTGAGTTCTGCGATGTCGTCGGCGATATTCTCCGTTCCTGCAGAACCGTCATCCGAACCAATCTTCATGGTTTTGCTGAAGTTTCTTACAATACTGGCCTTTTGACTCTCATCATACCAATCGAACTCAATTAGTTCATATCCCATTCCTGCCAGTTCTTCATCCATAATCCTGAACTTTTCTATTTTATTGGTGATGACATATTTCTCATGTTGCGTAATCAGAAGCGATGCCACACCCATTTCAGATGCTATGCCAACATAATTTTGCTTTCCGCCTGTCGCCCATGCGAAGTTGCTTTGCAAAGACAGCAGGAGGGCATCGACATCACAGTTTCTCAAAAACTCTCGAATTCTTAACTCTTTTTTTTGATTCTCAGTCATAGTTTTAAACCTCATATATAGTCAATCGCCAATTGTCATCCCCTGCCAGCGGCTATGATGGAACGAAGAACGAAAGGAGGGTATCCAACGTTTCTTTGAGTTTTTTGCGGGGGACGTACATATCTATAAGATTATCCTCACAGGGAACTACTGCTTCCCCTGTAGCCAATTGAAATGTCTGTCCTTCTGGCGCGTACTTGTGGTTGTTTTTTTTCAGAATTTTAGAATCTGCTGGCTTAGGTTCTGCTAACACTATATCACCTAATGGAAATGAGGTTATAAAACCCGATGACCGGTATGGTAAGGTTAGCACGGCGATATGCGGAACATTCTCCGCTGATAATTCTTCTAAAGCTGTTACTATATTTGCGAGTTGGATGAAGGGTAACCACTCCTGTTCGGAAGTGGGAAGTTTCTCGCTTTCTCCCTTTTCCTTCCGCCTTCCAACGGGGGGGCGAAGCAGTTTCTCAGATGTTGGGGCAATTACAGTTCCATCGTCGTAGAATGTAACCAACGGCAGCCCTTTGCTTTTGGCGTTATTAACAATATGTAAAAATTTAGCACAACCCGTAGCGTATGCGTTTGCAGGCGCGAGGAGCGAAGCGGGACTTCCTATTCTTTCTGTAAAATGTTTGCAGACGAAGATGAGTGCAATCTGATGTTTACTCAATACCGCCTCCCCTGCGATAATAGACTTCGTAGAGAAATTCCCCGCGTCAATTGTCGCTGACGGATTTATCGTATTGGGGACGGAACCCTCCCTTGGAAAATCGCGTGGCGGAACATCTGTGGCAAGGAGAAGGGGTAGCGCACCATATTCCATGAAGCTTTCTACCAGATTTTCAATCCGCTCTCTGACGGACATGGGAAAATGATAATCGCATTTAGTACAGATTTTGAGATTTCGTTCTAACCCCTTGTTAAATATTAAATCTCCGCAAACAGGACATTTGCTCCAAACATCACCCGGGACGTCTCTTCGTTTAACGGGGGGCGGTGTAAAAGTTACAGAATTTAAGTAACTGGCCATATTTACTCTCCAAAAAGGTAAAGGCTGAAGGGAAAAACTTTTTCTACCTTCAGCCTTTAACCTTTTGCTTTATTCTTTTTTCTCCTCGAAACTGGCAACAGCCTCGTCTTCATCGTCATAAGTGTCAAATATCATTATCAGTTTTGCCATGACAATCAACTGTTTGGTGCTTTTGCTGAGATGTAACAGAGCTACGCGTCCATTCTGACGTCGCACGGACGTATACGCAGCCACAACGACACCTAAACCGGAGCTATCCATCATTGGTACTTTGGCGAGGTTTAATAACAGCTTAGGTTCGCCTTCGGATGAGGCTATTTGCTCATCTATGATACGTTTCAGGTCAAGACTGTCCGGGCCAATGATTCGTCCCTGTATATCAAGAATTATTACACCATCCCTTTGTCTTATGTTAACATTCATTAAAATGAACCTCCTATGATATTAGTTGTAGCGGAAAGAAGGACAAATAATCTTTCTTTCCTTCTGGATGGAAGGCTAAAGGGTAATTATCCCCTTGCCCACTCACCATTCTCTTTAAAACAACACAACTTTCGGAAGAGCAACCACACGGGGATTGCCCCTACTTGTATTTCACCATTCGAACCTCCGAACCCTTTTTATCGAAAGTAACTTCATTCATACATATTTGCATCAGGAAAATCCCCCTGCCGTTGGTTTTGAGCAGGTTTTCCGGGTCAAGTGGGTCCGGCAGCTTATTTGTATCGAAGCCTTTGCCTTCGTCTTGAACTACCACGGTGAGCTTATCTTCACCCAAGTGAAATTGAAAATTTACCCTTTTATTTGGGTCATTTCTGTTTCCGTGTTTGATAGCGTTTGAACCGGCTTCTATGATAGCCAGATTCGCTTGCTCAACATCCTCTTCATTGAACCCCATTTCTTTTAGAATCTCGTTGGAGAGGGCGTCCAGGACATATATCAATTCAATTTCACTTGGCATGTCAAATTTTATAACATATTTTCGATTCGGAGTTGCCACTTTCTTACTCCTTGATTTTGATAACGACAATGGTTAAATCATCAGAGCGTTGTTGTGTGCCGCTAAATTCTATCAGGCTATTTTCAATCTGTCCACAGATTTCATTTGCGCTCAAGTTTGCGTTATTTTGAATAACTTTCGTAAGGCGTTCCTCTCCGAAGAGTTCTTCAACTGCATTTTCCGTTTCTGTGATTCCATCGGTGTAAAGGACTAAAATGTCGTTCTTATTCAGTAGAATCGTTTCAGCTTCAAAGAGAGCAAAATCGAAAACACCCAAAAGCATTCCGCCTGTGTCAAGAAATCTTACGCCCTCTTTCTGCGAATTGACCTTTATTGGATAGCAATGTCCAGCGTTAGAGTAAGTGAAGGTGAGGGATTTGGTATCCAAAATACCGTAAACCATCGTGGCATACAATTCTGGGGCAGTATCTATTGCTAAAATATCATTAATTTTTTTTAAGACTTTATCCGGAGACGCTTCTTCTCTGCAAACCAATCTCAAAATAGCTCTCACCATCATCATCAGCATGGCGGCGGGCAGTCCTTTACCTCTAATGTCATAGATTGCCACCCCCAATTGGTCTTCTTCGTCCAGTGGGATAAAGTCGTAAAAATCACCGGCAACCATCATGGAACTCCTTAAAACTCCAGCGGTTTCAATGTGGTCGAATTGCGGTGCCTCTTTGGGCAGGAGCCGTTGTTGCATTTCAGCCGCGGCTTCCAAATGATAAGCGAGTTGTTCAACCTTATCTTCTGTGAACCAATCGCCCATAGCGCGCATCAGTGGGTTTACATATTTTGTCCTTCGAGTCCTTGAAAGGACTGCTTCAATGCGCGCTGTCAGTTCACTAAGGTCAAACGGTTTTGTAACGTAATCATCGGCACCAGCGCTTAAACCTTTGATCTTGTCGTCAAGCTGCGCACGGGCCGTCAACATGATAACCGGAATGTTTGACAACATCCTGTCGGCTTTCAGCCTGTTCATTACCTCGTAGCCATCCATATAAGGCATCATCACATCCAGAAGGAGCAAATCTATGGCAAACTGCTTCATTTTTGCCAACGCTTCCGGGCCACTGTTAGCAGTTATCACTTCAAAGCCGTCTGCTGTTAAGCTGAGTTTCACCAATTCTAAAATTTCCAATTCATCGTCTACAACAAGAATTCTGTCAGCCATATTATCTATTTCTAATACCCAATTACGCTATGGGAAGGACAAACCGAAAATCACTACCTCTGCCCGGGCTGTTTTTCACCCAGATTCTTCCCCCATGCGCCTCCACGATGCTCTTAGCTATTGACAATCCCAGTCCGGAGCCGCCTTGTAGTCGGGTTTGAAGTTTGCTCACTTGATAGAACTTTTCAAATATCTTTTCCTGTTCTTCCTCTGGGATGCCCGGGCCAGTGTCTATCACCTGAGAAAGAACCCATCTGCCATCAAGACGAAGTCTGACGGTAATAGTACCTTCAGGCGGCGTAAATTTTATAGCGTTGCCTATCAGGTTGGTGAATACCCTACCCAGCCGTTCTTCATCTCCCAAAATAGGGGGTAGGGATTCTGGCGCAATGAACTCCAATTTGATATTCTTTGCGTCCGCTTGTGGTTTAATCTCTTCCAGCCTGTATTTTGCAACATCCAAAAGCGATATTTCCTCTTTTTCCATCTCGATTCGACCGGATTCTATTCTTGACACATCAAGAAGCGCTTCTATTAAAGATTTCAGGCGATTAGCTTGCCTGTGGACTGTCATTAAACTATCCCTCTGTTGTTGTGTAATCGTACCCCTTTTACCATCTAAGATTAATTGCGCATACCCAAGTATACTGGTCAAAGGAGTTCTAAGCTCATGCGAAACCAAATTCACAAAATCGGATTTCATCTCGTCAATCTCCTTCGCCTGGGTGATGTCGTCAAGCACGTAAACAGTTCCGAGCAACTGTCCGTTTTCGTCGAGAAATGGGCTTGCTAACACTCTGAGGAATATCTGTTTGCCATTTATTGAAAGCGCTACTTCGCTGGAAACAGTTTTATTCTGGGATATCTGCGATTGGCTTTCTTCTATGGCGTCATGTAATCCTTCATTAAGGATGGCGGTGCTTATGTCAGCGCCTATCATCTCTGATTCAAGAGAAAGGAGTTCTTCGGCGGCTGGGTTGAGGTGGATAATGCGGTTGTCCCTGTCCAAAACTATCAGCCCTTCGGCGATGCTGTTCACCACCGCCGTCATCTTTTCTGCCGATTGCCTCAGTTTTTCTTCGGCGATTTTGAGATTTTTTCCCATCGCATTAAACGCTTCCACCAATACGCCTATCTCGTTGCGAACTGTCACGGGAATTTCCTTCTTGTCAAACTTCCCTTCACCGTAGTCTCTGGCGGATTGTACCAATTGCATAATGGGCGTAATTATCCTTCGGGCGAAGATAACCGCTATCGGTACGACTGCGATGCAGGCTATCAAAGTAAAAATCAATATTTTGGTACGCAACTCCCTTGCCTTTGTAAAAGCTACGTGTGCTGGCTGTGAGACTATAATTGACCAATCGGCGAAGTTGAGGACTTTCCCTGCGCGGCTGTACACTTCCATCATGTCGCCCTTATCATCGCGCCAACTGGGAGTATGTGCATACGCGTATACGCGCGGTATGTCATCTTCTCCCTTCTCTACTGTATGTCCTAAGTTATTACCTTCTTCCGTCGCTTGAATTGCCTCTTGGGCTGCCAATGTAAAAAGCATCCAGTCATCATCGGCTTTTTCGTGTTCGCTTTTTTGTGGCGATGCGATTATTCTGCCATTTCTATCAATTATAAAAACTTCCATATTCTTACTGCTCTCTAAGGAAATGATTTCCAACAATTCAGGGATAGAAAAAACCATTCTGAGTACACCGATAACTTCGGAATTGGCGTCATCTGTCCGTCGAATCGGCATTGAGATAGGTAGATAATGGAGATTTATCTCTTTATCATAACCGACATCCTCTATAAAAATATGCCCCGCTCTGTTATTATAAGCTTTTTTAAACCACAATTTCTGGGTATCGTATTCGATTTGCATCGCAGAATCCGGCGAAATCACTTGAAAAAAAGATATTTTTCTTTTAGCGTAATCTATTATGTAGTCCCTCTCATTTTTCAAAGGACGCCCGTTTGACCTTATAAACTCGGTGTTTGGAATCGGCTCGTCTTTAAGCGTATATTCTTGCGTCTCAAGCCCGGACTGCAATTCCTCAATTTTGTGTTCTTTGGATTGGTCAAAAGGTAAGTTAGTATTAGTTGCGCCGATGACATACCCTTTTTCATTTGTTATTATTACTTCTCCAATCTCTCCACAAGCTACGGCAAGCCTTTCAGCATATCCCTTCGCGTTAGGCACTGATTCACCCATCTCTTCCCAGCGGGATTGAAGGTCAAATTGGGACATAAATGCAGATTCTTCTACGATGCCTCTTACCGTGGGCACCTGGGTTTTTATCTGGTCAAGACATCGCGAGATGCTTTTATCTGCTTTTTCTACCTTTTCGAGGGCAATCTGAGCTAAACTTTCACCTATGGTATCCTCTAAGGCCTTTTTTCCGTTGTCATAAGCGATGTATGCTACCCAAAGCAACGGGATTAACGATACCATCAGGAGCAAAGAGACTAATTGCCCTTGCAGCCCGGCTCTAATTTGTCGAGCTTTTTTGAGCGTTGCCAGAATAATATTTATGATGTTGAGAAGGTATCCTTTGGCATTAAGAAACATTATCAACACCCAAGTTGAGGGATTAAGGCGTTAAAGGGCTAAGAGATAAGCAATTGTACTCTTGCCCATTTAACATATTGTCGTAGATTATTTGAAAGAATTGATAGCATCCTGTTCATCCGGATAGATTTCAAAAATGCTATCCAACCTCGTTATAGCCAGTACATTACTGACGGCTTTTTGTGGGGAGAGCAACACCAATTTGCCTCCTGTTTTTTTCAACGTGGTTAGCGCGGCGACGATTGTACCGAGCGCTGAACTGTCCATCAGCGGCACCGATGCTAAATCCAAGATGAGTTTGCCGTCACCCTGCTTACTTTGTTTGTCAATTTCGCCCTTGAGAATGCTAACAGCATCGCCGATAATTTTGCCATCAACGCGTAAAATCGGTATACCATTATTTACTGTGGTTTCAACATTCATGCGGAAACTCCTTTTGTTGTATAGAAAGAGATTAGAACGGAGTGAATAACTGGGTACCAGAGTCACAGGCTTAGGTTACCAACCCAGCTTTTTTATCAATACAAAGCTCCTTTTATTAAGTTCTGGAATGTCAGATTGTATTACTCCCTCAATTTCTGCGCCGAATCGCTTTAATTTTGGCAGAACATCTTTTATCTCCGAAGCGACATCCTTAAATTTGTAAGCGATGAAAGTTCCATCAGGTTTGAGCAAGGGCAAACAGTATGGGATAGAATCGGCAAGGGAGGCCACATATCGGGTCAAAACTATATCAAATTGAGTTCTATGCGCTACCAATTCCTCCGCCCTCGCGTTTTCCACTCCCACACCTTTGAGCTTTAGAGCCGACAAAATGTACCTGAGAAATTTTGCTTTCTTACTGACCGATTCGACCAGAAGTAACTCAACATCAGGGCGAAATATTTTTATCGGTAATCCGGGGAAACCTGCGCCTGTTCCAACATCAACTATTTTAGCATATCTTGCTACCGAAAAGCAACGTAAAACTGAAAGCGAATCCAAAAAATGTTTGAGAATAATATCCTCGTCATTCGTTATGGCTGTGAGATTGATTTTGCGGTTCCAGCGCTTTAGTTCATCACGGTAGATTGTAAATTGATTTAGTTGCCTTTCAGTGAGCAAAAATTCGTATTTTTCGAGTGTAGTGATGTCTATATTTGTCCCCCCAATCTTTCGTTGACATGAAAGCTATATCTCAGGGATAATCAAGTTTACAATTTCATCTACGCGCTCTACCGCCGTTCGCACATCCTTTGCTTGAAATCGCTTGTGCGGTTCAATTTTGTTCTCATAATAGAGAGATTTATTGCGGGTTCCGACAGGTGTCCTGCTACCTGTAAGGGCAGAAAGCATCTGATAGACGCGAAAAAAGTTGCGTTGAAGATTTTCGGGATATTGGTCAATAAACACCAAAAGACGCCTATCATGTTCCAACCCTACAGATAATTCCCCCAATCCAGCGCAACAGATAGCTTCAAATGCGTGATAGGCATGAAAAACGGCTCCTTCGTAGTAACCTTCAGTTTCCAAAATCTCTGCCATATCAAGATGTCGATAGCTGATGTTGATGTAGGCTGTTTTATAAGACACGTTCTTTCTCCACCAAAATCAAATGTTCATCTTGGTCAGATATTATATTGTTCCATTCCGTTTGTGATAATACAGTATTGATAAAGAGAAGTTTCTTTTCATACAAAATATCCCCATAAATCTTGTCGGCAAGCTCAACTACAACATCTGATAATGAATAGGATTCGATATTTAAGATAATAAAAAGCTCAATGTCAAGGGAAAAAGGGTCAAAAAGATTTGTCGTATCTTTTAAAATACCACCTCGTAAAATGATTTTGGCAATTTGGTCGCCTTTGACAGCAACCGTTGACAACAGCGCATAGCGCAACGTATTCATAAAGTCATCCACAAGTTCCTTGTTATTATTTTCCAATAATCGCCTTTCAAGTTCCGCCAAATTCGATTCGCACAGACGAAATGGCTCCGTTATGTTTTCGCTCACGACAACTTCAGAAAGAATTGCATTATCTTGGATTCCTGTTGTTTCGGATAATTTTGATAATTCCATTGTGATTGCCTCCGGGTGCATCATGTGTTACAAAAAGGCTAATATATCAGCGCAATGACAATACGCTTGACATTGTGTAAAGTCGCATTGCCTTTCGTCGGCAGTAATACGGTTGGAAAGTCTAACACCTTACCCACTTTTTGGCAATTCCTGCATTTTAGCTTCTGCCAAAAATCGTTGGTTTTGGCAAGGATTCTAATCAAAGAGAAACACCTCCGCTTAAACCTTATGATGCTCACAATGCATTTGCTATTCTGTTCAGGTTGCTCTGCTGCGTTTATGTTGTTCCAACAACACCATCAACACGGAAATATCCGCAGGTGAAACGCCGGAAATACGTGAAGCCTGTCCGATTGATATGGGACGGATTTTTGCCAGTTTTTCCAACGCCTCGGAGCGAAGTCCTCTGACGGTTGAATAGTCAAAATCTTCTGGAATCAAATACCCTTCAAATCTCCTGAACTGTTCAATTTGAGCATTTTGGCGTCGGATATAACCCTCGTATTTAATCTGTATTTCAACCTGCTCTTCTACTGAGGGAAACAACTCGACGGACGATGGAGCAATCTGTTTGACGTGTTCGTAAGTTACCTCTGGGCGGCGCAAGAGTTCCATCAGCGACTGCGGTTTTGAAAGTTCCGATGTGCCGATTTTGCGCATCATATCCTGTATGTTTGGTTCAGGTTTTAGTATCGTCTTCCTCAGTCTTTCCAACTCCCCTTCAATCTGCTTTTTCTTCAGGAGGAATTTGTGATAGACATCATCGCCAATTAACCCAAGCTGCCTTCCCGTTTCCATCAACCGCAAATCTGCGTTATCCTCGCGCAAAGTCAAACGATATTCAGCGCGGGAGGTGAAAAGCCGATACGGTTCGAGCGTCTCCTTTGTCACCAAATCGTCTATTAAAACTCCGATGTAAGCCCGCGACCGGTCAAAGATGAGCGGTTCCTCGTCACGTATTTTCAAGACGGCGTTAATCCCAGCCATCATCCCCTGCGCGGCGGCTTCTTCGTATCCTGTGGTTCCGTTTATCTGCCCTGCGAAATAGAGATTTTCCACGAGCTTGGTTTCCAGAGTTGGCTTCAGTTGAGTGGCGGGAGCGAAATCGTATTCGATGGCGTAAGCCGGACGCATTACCTCTGCGCGCTCTAAGCCTCTGATGCTGTGGAGTACCTCAAGCTGCACGTCTTCTGGCAAACTCATCGACAACCCGTTCAGATAGATTTCATTTGTGTCCCTCCCTTCGGGTTCTACGAAGATTTGGTGGCGTTCTTTGTCTGCGAATTTAACAACTTTTACCTCTACGGAGGGACAATACCTCGGCCCAGTCCCTACAATTTTGCCGCTGTATAGGGCTGAACGATTGAGATTATCCCGGATTATCTGGTGGGTTTTGGGATTCGTATAGGTTATGTAACAGGGGATTTGAGATTGTGTGATTTTTTCAGTGGAAAAGGAGAAAGGACGCGGGTTTTCGTCTCCGGGCTGAATCCCCATTGCGTCGAAATCTATCGTATTGGCATTTACTCGTTGCGGTGTTCCAGTCTTCAAACGTCCTATCTCAAAGCCGAGTCTGCGCAATCCATCTGAAAGGTTCTCAGCGGAACACTCGCCCGCCCTGCCTGCGCTGTAGGAAACGTCGCCGATATGGATAAGCCCTTTTAGAAAAGTGCCGGTTGTCAGAATCACTGTCTTTCCAGGATACATCATGCCTGTTTGGGTTATGACACCTTTAACCTTGCCATTATCAACCAATACATCGTTTGTAAGCGCCTGCTTCACATCCAAGTGTTCCTGTTCTTCGAGTACCCTCTTCATTTCGTACAAATACGCCTTTTTGTCCGCCTGTGCGCGCGACGCACGTACAGCCGGCCCCTTTTTCATGTTCAGTATGCGGAATTGAATGCCAGTCTTATCAATGTCCTTTGCCATCTCTCCGCCAAGCGCGTCAATCTCCTTGACCAAATGTCCTTTAGCCAAACCGCCTATGGCTGGATTGCAGGACATTTTCGCAATCGTATCAAGGCTGATGGTCAAAAGTAGAGTTTCACAACCCATTCGAGCTGACGCTAAAGCAGCTTCGCAACCCGCATGCCCCGCTCCGACAACAATTACGTTGTATGTTTTGTCATACGTTATCATAAGACAACACTCTTAGTGAAAAGTGAAGAGTAATGAGTAAAGAGTGATGAGTAAACTGGCGTTCTACGAAGTAAACTACCGAGCGAAGCGAACATTATCAGGAATTACTTATTACTCTTTACTCACCAAAGCAAGTCAGTGTGAAAAGGACGGTTTACTTCGTAAACCGACGAATTATCAAGTATTTACTGTAGAAATTAAGAAATCAAACCACAACCTTTCAACGTTGTTTTAAGTGTCGCCAGGTTATCCTCAGTCATGGAGGCAAGTGGCAAACGCATATCGCCGTTTAGCATGCCCATGAGCATCATGGAGGTTTTGACGGGGATGGGGTTGGTTTCGATGAATAGGTCAATTGATAACGGAAGGATTTTGTAGTGCAGTTTTCGCGCTTCTTTCCAATTGCCTTCTAATGCAGCTTTGCACACTGCTGCCACGTCCGCCGGGGCGATGTTTGCGACGACCGAAATGACACCCTTGCCGCCGACGGACATTATCGGCAGGGTTACAACGTCGTCCCCAGACAACACGCAAAAATCCTCGCCGCACATAGAAATAACCTGACTTACGCGTTTGAGGGAACCGGTAGCGTCTTTGATTCCGACGATGTTTTCGTGTTCTGCTAATTTTGCAAGTGTTTCGGGCAGAATGTCTGTCCCCGTCCGAGACGGCACGTTGTAAACTATCATCGGAATGTCTACGGAGTCGGCTAACTTCATGTAGTGTTCATATAACCCTTTTTGGGTGGGGCGATTGTAGTATGGCGTTATCTGTAGAGAGCCATCTGCGCCTGCCTTTTTGGCGTGTTTAGTCAGACTTAGAGCTTCAGAGGTAGCGTTGGAACCGGTTCCCGCGATAACGGGAATTCTACCCGCAACAGCCTCTAAGGTGACATCAATAACGCGTTCGTGTTCCGAATGGGACAGCGTTGGAGATTCGCCGGTAGTGCCACACGGCACAATCCCATCTGTACCATTTTCAATGTGAAATTCTACTAATTCTTTTATCTTGGCTTCGTCCACCGCTCCATCTTTGAAGGGTGTGACGAGTGCAACTATTGAACCAGAAAACATTTAAAATACCTCCTTCAGGAAGTTTTGTACTAAAGTTTATACATAAAAACCGGGTTTTTAAAGAGTAATGAGTAAAAAGTAATAATTTTGCCTTATTACCCTTTACTCATTACTAACTCGCAAATTATGGAAAATTTGCGCTCAATATAAAATACGAACTAATTTCAGGACAGTCCCTTAATGTTGAGCCAAACGCGTAGGTGTTTTTATGATGATACTTTTATCTCCCAATTTTCCTTCTGATTTTGGGATACCATTTTTGAGCAGATATGTTTTATAAGAACTGTAAGCCGCTTGAGCATCGCTGGTGGTGGGATATTTAATTAGGAGAATATTCACGGTATCTGAGATGGTTTTTGCTTTCTCAGAGATGTATTCAGCAATAATTCCGTTTGTTTCACTCGTACTTGATGTGTTTTTTTCAGTGAGCCGTAGGACGTTTCTATCTTCTGAGATGGTATGGATGCTATTGAAGGCGGTATGATTTTTAAAGAACTTTACGCTGCCTCTGACGATATTGTCTTTGGGCAGGAGGTTGATGATGTCAGGCAGTATACCTGTATTTTCGATTTGGGACATAATGTGTTTGGCGATTTTTATCATGCCCTGTTTGATGTCGGGCGCGGCTTCGTAGGCGCTGATGTGAACGAAGTATCGCCCTTTCCACGTATCGTAGGTCAATTCAGTCATAAAAGCTTCATTTCCCACGTTATCGTATTGGGCTTGTGGGTACGTGTTTATGGAGTAGATGCCAAAGGCGTTTTCTGGCACGCCCATATCGTATACTTCTGCGCACAAATAAGGCTTTGAGCCAAGTTTTATATTCAGATATTCTGCGGTTGCTAAGGAGACGACATTGTACGCTTTATATAGTTTGGCTTCGTCTAAGTGAAAGTCAAATAGATTATCTGGCGCGTAAGTCCTTATTTTTTCTGCTATCTTCCAGTCCCTCACCTCATTGTTTTGGGGAAGCATGTCGGGTAGTTTACGCAGTAAAGGACTTTTTTCAGGATTCAGTGTTCTTTCGCGGACAGTTGCTGCATCGGACGCTTTTGGTCTCATTAGAATTGACTCTAAAAGTTTCCTTGCTGGTATAATTGCGGCTTTTTCAGTTTCTGCCCGCCATGTAGCTATAAGATAATTTTCTTTAGTCGTTAAGACGGTATAGGTATTGTCATCTGATTTCCCACAGCCGATAGCTATGAAAATCAAGATAAGAGCAAAAAGCGAATAAATGCGTCGCATCATTCCCCCCTTTTGGAAGTGGGAAGAAATAAGCCAGGATGAAAACATCGCTTACTTCCCACTTCCGATTTACCACTGTTCTGCCAAGCGGCCGTATAAAGAATCGCATAGTTCTTCGATAATTTTTTCGGTCGCTACCTCTGTTGTTTCGGGTTCTTCGCCCATTCCGCTTATTTTGAAATAATCGTGTGATTGTATGTAATCCTGTTTGGAATGAACAATTTTGTTTTTCTTGTTATCTTTGAACGTATAATCTATTTTCAAGAACATCCGTAGGCGTACAGGCTGGTTATTGGCGTCAAAATCAATGGCAACAATATGGTAGTCTTTAACTGTGAGTGTTAAGATAGCATCGCCGCCTTCCCGCCACTTCGAAGTGAATTTCGTTCTGAGAGCCGTAGTAAGTCGCTGGTCAAAATTTAACTCCACATCCGGGTCTTCAACGGTAACAAGAGGAATGGTAATGGTGTTGATATGTTCTAAATAGTCTGATTTGGATTTGTAGCCACAGCCCAAAGCGGAGAGAATAATCAGTAAAAATACGAGGAGATGTCCTTTCATCATCAAACATCCTGGTTCTTTTTTCCTATGTGTTTTTGTGAATTTATAGGCAAAAAACCAGTTTCCTCCTTTCTTAGTACAAATAAATGATACGATTAAATCTACACAACAACCGAGACTTTTTGTAGCTAACTGGAAAATTAGAGTCTTCTTTCGTTCTCAGCGTCATAACTTTTTCTTTGAGGGACCTGACAGAACCTATAACCCAACCTTTCGTTCGATGAGACGCTTTAACTAAGTCATAATGCTTGAAACCAAACTTCTCTAAGCATTTCTTGGTCGGATTTTCTTCCCAGACTTTGGCTCTTTTGGGAATGATAGTATATTCCAAAGAAGCGATGAG
>CAZRLY010000110.1:11052-18099 GCA_964601015.1 uncultured bacterium | reverse complement strand
TTGAGTTTTTACCAGTATACCCGATGAAAAACAGAAATGCAAGTCTATTTTTGAAAATTATTTAGTTTGATACTGTTAGATGTCCTTATAGAACCTTGCGGAATATTCACTGCTATGTCCCAGGTGCCCTTTCTCTTATGTGCTTCACGTTCACGCTCTGCTTGGGCACGAATCTTGTAAGCGCAGTCGCGGACAACCCCGTAGAGCACTCCACATCCGTCGTCCTCGCTATCTAAATCGCCCATGTCCGACAGAATAAGCAACTGCCTCGCCATCTCCAACACCTCAACAATATGTTCGTTACAGGCGTGTGCCATCTTGTACCTCCGGTTTGTATCTCCAGCGTTGTGCCATCATAGAGCATGAATCATGCCACATCTTTCTATAGTTTCCGACACTTGAACGAAACGCTTTGAAACATACTACCTGCACACGTTAAGCGATGTTTGAGTGGAAATGCACAGTGTCTCATTTGCAGATTATTAATGAGACACTATTTGAGACATTTGCTGTGACATTCAACAAAATAGGATGGCGTGATGTCCTGATATTCGTGTTTAGACGGTGGGTGTTGTTACTTTGACGTGTCTCACTTGACTTAAATGAGACAACATGAGATAATGAAACAGATGAGACACGTTTGGGAGGAAGGCAAAGGTGCAAAGGACGCTCAACCCATAGGTATCAACTTAACGGAATCCTGCCCCGCTCCGTAGGAGCATAATGTTTATAGCAATGAGGAATACGAATTGCCCAAAGCCCCATCGGGGCGGAATGTCTTGTCAAAAAAGATGTCGCTCCTCCGGAGCTAAGATACCGTTCGATGTCTTTGTTCTATAAACATATCGCCCGTATAGGGCTAAAGTTGAGGCTTGGGTTGAGTAACGAAGCGAAGAGGCGAAGCGGCTTTTCAGCCCGCCACTACGACAACGAAACAACACATAACGTCTCTTCTCTGTCTGGACACTTTCTAACCCTACACGAACTTAAAAAATCAACAAAAAAAACTTGAAGAAAGTTGGAAATTTTCCTTTACATCAGTGATGATACAATGATATAATTAATCAATTAAAAAAAGCAATGGAAGATAATTTAGAAATTCCCCTCCGGATATATTAGGAATGCAATAATCAGCGGCAGCGTATTATTGCAAAAATACATTTCGTTGATTTTTGCAATCCAACTTATCATTTTCAATAACGTGGGGAATTTCTGAGGTAATTTGGATTAATACCTCTGATGTGGAATTGAGTTTTTTGGGTTTACACAAGTGTCTAAAGTGTGCTAAAGTTAAAAGACAAAGACTACCCATCAAGAGAATCCAGTGCCGAAGTGAAGATGGCCAGAATTTCCGAACATTCATCATAGTCAGGTTTGACTTCCTTCCACGGAAGCATATCAGCTTCAACTATGACTTCGAGCCAATATTGGGTTTCAGAACATTCCCCTTCAGAGATTTGCATCTTGTTCCTAAAATCCGCTTTGCTCCTAGCTCGGTTGGCCTCCCGATAGTTTGCCCCAACAGAGGTACCAGCTTTCGTTAACTGGGTTTTAATAACTTGACCTTCAGGAGAGTTTGGAAGTCTGGTCGAGAGTCTAATGATTCGGACGGCAAATTGGCGTGTTCGTTTCTCAAGCTTTTTTGCAAATTCTTTGTTAGTCATAATCGTCTACCTACACAATTTAGGCTGAAAACCAGGATTTGAAAGCAATTTTTGAAGGATGTGACGCCTTTTGCGCTAAATTCAGCTGTTGTATGTGTTGGATACTACCCCTGTGCCTAAAGGAGGTTATAAACGCTCCAAAAAGAGTAGCGATTTTTGGGGCAGTGCAGCTTATGGCTACTGTGCCAGCAAAAAGCTCCATTACTGGGGATATAAGTTTGTCCTACTAGCAACATCAGATGGTATTCCGGTCGCTTTCGAATTGGTACCAGCGAATGCAGATGAAAGGGATGCTGCGGAGGAAATACTTCCGGAAGCTCCTGCTGGTAGCGTTGCTTTGGGTGATAAAGGTTTTATAGATTCGCAACGTCAGGAAGAATGGAAACGGGACTTCGGTGTCTCTGTTTACACCTTCAAACGTGCAAATCAAAAGGTGAAAAATCCACCTTACATTCAACAACTTCTCAAGAAACATCGTAGCCAGGTGGAGACAACATTATCATCGCTAAAGAGGGTGGAGGAATTAGAACATCATAACGCTAAAACAGTGCTTGGATTAATCACCCGTGTTATTACCAAAGTGACTGCCTACATTTTACGACATGTACTCCTTCGTTTTCATGGCATTGATGTTCTCAATTTCGAATTTCTTGCGGTTGCTTAAAAACCATCGTTTTAGTATTAAATTGAAACAGGGTATCTTTTAACTTTAGGCACTTTAGGCACTCGGACAACGATAAAACATTTCACATCAAAGGTATGATGTTTGTATTTGCCGTTAGCGCAGGTGCAATGGAGATGAGTGTTCCTTCGCTCTTTGTCGAACCGGGAAGCAGTATTACCATCTCTATCAGTGTCGATGAAGCAGAGGGCATTGCGAGCGGCAACATTACACTGAATTATGATGGGGCGATTCTCACCGCCAAGGAATTACGCAAGACAAAGCTCATGGAATCGCTGCTGGTAGTTTCTAATATTGAATCAACAGGCGCAGTACAAATTGGGATGATGGGCATTGCTGGAACCGACGAGGGCAGCGGAGCGATTTTCGAGATAGATTTTGATGTAAAGCCGGACGCTCCCGCTGGCGCCAAAAGTGACCTTACCCTCGCAGTTAGCATGTCCGACGAGTTAGGGAATGGCATTCCAGTGACGACAGTTAATGGGAGTGTCAGCATTCCGAAAGAGGAACAGAAGGTATTAAGCATCGTCGTGGCAAGCGCTGAAGTGGATATAGGAGAGTCTGTATCTGGGTCAATCAACATAGATGATATTAGCGGCGTCGCCAAAGCTGATATTCAACTGACTTATGATGCAGCGCTGCTAATCGTCGATGACGTTCAACCTACAGCCTTGCTTGCGGACATAGCAACGACAGTCAATACGGATGCGCCCGGCGAGATAACGATTTCAGTGGAGTCGGAAAAGGCGATAGAGAGCGGCTCCGGGGCTATATTCGACATCCAATTCACAGTTAAACCAGACGCAGAAACGACGACAACTGCGATACAGTTTGCCAGCGTTGGGTTGTCTGATGAATCGGACCAGGAGATTCCCGTGGGAACCTCGGACGGTTCGATTACGATTATCTTTGAATATCCCCGCTGGGACGTAAACGAAGATGGGGTTGTGGATGTTAGCGATTTAGTGCTGGTGGGGCAACATTTTGGCGAGGATTACTCAAGCATAAAGGCAATTGCTGCACTGTCTGATGTTGGTTCTTTCTCCGGGAAGACAGCGAATGTGCGAATAAATGCTCAAAATAAGGTTGGCATTCAAAGCCAACGCTTGCTGCGGGTAGATATAATCACTGAACCTATCCGTAATTTGTATGGTTTGCAATTTGACTTAGATTTCGATTCGAGCGCGTTGGAAGTTGTCGGTGTCAAACCGGGAGGCGTGCTAACAAAGGACGGCGCTGAAACTTACTGGAGCATATCGAAGATAGACAACCAGGTGGGCAAGATACTTGGTGCAACCTATGTCAGGAAAGCAACTGAAAATGGTGTCAATGCCAGCGGCACACTGGCTACTATAATCTTTGAGGTGAAAAGCATCAATATCTCAGGCTCAACAAGACTAAATCTGAGCAATGTCAAGCTGGCAGATGCTAATGCTCGCTTAGTCAAAGCGATAATCAAAAGCACCTCGCTCAATTGGGAAGAACTACTCCTCCCAGAGAAATCTCAACTACTTCCGAACTATCCCAACCCCTTCAATCCCGAAACATGGTTGCCATATCAGTTAGCTAAAGAGGCAAATGCAACCATCCGCATCTTTAATATTCAAGGTCAACTGATACGGACATTGAATATCGGTCACAGGGAAGCTGGGCTTTATCTGAGCAAGGAACGGGCAGCTTACTGGAATGGACAAAATGATGTCGGAGAACAAGTAGCCAGCGGCGTCTTTTTCTACACCATCCAAGCTGATGATTTTGTTGCCATCCGCAAGATGATTTTGATGAAATAAAGAGCCAGTGTGGAGTTCGGAGTGCAATGGCTCGGTCATTGAAAAAAGCAACGATTGAACCGTTGCTCTCCAAGAGTGGTTAAATCAATTATGGAGTGCAATTACTTAGTCATTGCCTTTTCAACGATTTTTGCTTTTCACTCCAAAAAAATAAACCCGTCAGTTCATGTCTAATAATGTAGCGGCACTCTACGTCTTACCATTGCTTCTCCGGATGGACGGACAGAGAGCGTCCGCTACATATCTAAAGATATTCAGTGGATCAAATTTTGACATTTGCAGACATTTGTAGGTCAAAATTCATATTTCGACTTCAATACTGTTGCGAATTATATTGACGGAGTGGTAATACTTCAATGCACGAAATTACAGATGGACTATATTTGACAAATTCGGATAACGTTGAAAACAAAAAGCTTCTCAGGCGCAATAAGATAGGTGCTGTTCTCAATGTTGCCGCTGAACTCAACTTAGAAATACCACGCTATTTTTCATTCAAGCGGTTTATGGACAACCTTTTTAACAATAAAAAGGGTAAGAAAAGTATTCGCGGGATTTTTAAAGGGGCTTGCGAAGTCGAATATAGGAAGGTACCACTCCGAGATGCTCAGAATCCGTTGGAGAGCCTTCAAGAGGCTATCTTGACGCTCGAAGAGATGACTGCTCAACATCATCAAGTAGCTCTCTGTTGTCGGGCCGGCCGCAGTCGTTCCCCGTCAATTGGCGTGCTTTACCTGTGCCGAAACAATGACATGACTTTTAGAGAAGCCTATGTTCACGTTGCAAAGAATCATTTTGAATTTGATGTATCCAAGGGAATGCTGGAAAGCGCGAGGAAGTATTATCAACAATTGCTTGACGCATAAAGTAAGGGCGAGGCATTTTGCCGGAATTGTGATTAAAAGATAAGGATGCCTCGCCCTTATTGTCGCCAACGAAAGGAGACGGCTTGTCCTCTTCCATAAAATGGTAAAAAGCAAAATTGGGAGGGTAATGTGTATCAACTTAAGGAATAAATATGGTTTTAAATGCTGGTTGAGTAGCCCGTAGCGCCGGTTGAGGCTTGGGTTGAGTAACGAAGTGTATCGAAACCAAGTATCGAAACCAACTCGGAACGAAGTGGCTTGGGTTCGCTCCGTTAAGTTGATACGAATGGGTAACAAAATTGGGAAGGGACATCTGCCGTAATATTTGTGATGAAGATTGCTTATGGAACTTATGCAATGCCGACAGTACCATTGGAAGAAGCGTTTTCCATGGTAGCGGAGATTGGCTATGATGGTTTGGAATTAGCAATAGGGCCCAAACACAATTCCATGCCAGACCAATTTTCTCCCGTCCAACGGCAGCATCTAAAGAAGATGTTGTCCGAACTCAATTTAGGAGTTCCGTCGCTCTTCGTGTTGAGAAGTGTGCTGACTGACTCCCCGGAGGTTCACAAGGAAACCCTTCTTTTGATAAGGCAGGTAATTCAACTGGGTAGAGATTTGGACATCGGAAGTTGTCCGGTAATTAGCATGGGAATTGGCGGAAGGAGCGCGTTGTGGGAAGAACAACGCACACAATTGCTTGGACTATTAGAAGATTATGCGAAAATCACTGCGGATGAGGGGATTATTTTAGCCTTGGAACCGCATGCCAACGCAGCGGTTGACCGGACAGCACGCGCAATTTGGCTAATGGAAACTTTGGATAATCCCTCCATCCGATTGCACTTCGATATTGTTCATTTCTTTTTAGCAGGGGAGAAGATAGAGGATACGGTGCCTGCCTTAGTTCCCTATACCGCCCACACGCACGTCACAGACGCACGGATAAAAGATAATGGATTTGAGCTTCTTCTACTGGGGCAGGGAGAACTTGATAGCGTTGGATATGTTAGAGCGATGCATCAAGCAGGATGGACGGATTTCATCACGCTTGAGGTAAGCACTATGGTTTGGTCAAGGGAAGATTATGAGCCATTTGAAGCGGCAGCCTTCTCATACGCAACCCTGAATAACGCATTCAAGCAGGCTGGGGTTCCTCGTCCCTGAGGGGGAAAAATATAGGAATGGGGTGAGAAAAATGTTGGCGATAAGAGGTATATATGATGGGAAGCAAATAAAACCATCAGAAGATATCCCGTTTAAGGAAAAGAGGAATGTGATTATAACATTCTTGGAAGAACCTGTTGAAGAGTTTAACCTTGAATTGGAAATTGACCCGATAAAAACTCTAAGGGGGTGCGCTAAGGGAGCGAATTTGACAGAAAAATTACTGGAATCAAGAAGAAAGGACTTGGAACTTGAAGAAGCAAAATGGAAAAGAATATAACACATGGGCGTAAATCTTTGACCCGTAGAACGTGTAGCCTTACTCGTTCTATCCGCTGATCCGAACAGGCAAGGTTGCTTGTTCTACGGGCGGGTTAAGTGCTAGTCGAACAACCCGTAGCGCCGGTTGAGTAGATTCGGAATGCCAATGGCTTGGGTTGAGTGCGAAGCGTATCGAAACCAAATCGTATCGAAACCAAGCGGAGTTCGTATCGCAAGTATTGACATACCCCACTCACTTGGTTTCGATACAGTTCTTCACTCCGCTCAGAACTTACTCAACCGGCGTTTGCTTTTCTTAACTTGATACGAATGGGCTTGGACAGTTCCGCGTATTTCCCTCTTCCAACCAGCCTCGATTCCGAAAGCCACATATTTCAACTCCTCAGTGGAGTGTACGTCGGAATTGACTGCAAGCATCACGTTGCGCTCCTTTGCTTTCCTGTAACCTTTTAGGTTTTCCCCTTCCCCTTTTCTTTTTTCTCCGCGTCTCAGTGTTTCTGTGGTTGGTTTTGAGTGCCTTATCTGCTTAAAAATTTCTCCGACACAGCGCGGATGGCGTTGTTCATTTCCGTTATGCGCAGGATACGACATGC
>CAZRLY010000110.1:0-10952 GCA_964601015.1 uncultured bacterium | reverse complement strand
GCTATGGTACAAAGGCTGACGTATACGGGGGTTTTCGTGTCTTTCAAAGCGTAAAAACCGTCGGTTGCGATTTTTAGGGCAGAGTAACCACACAACCCGAATGCGTAGCAGAACAAGGCATTAGCAACTTGCAGTGTATCGGTTGCGTCAAATGCGCCGCGCTGGTAGAGCAAACGGATAATCGGTTCCTTGAGCGCCATCAGCCCGATTGACGCTGGAACGGTCAATAATATCATGAGCCGCAGGGCGTGGGAAATGGTATGCCGATAGCTTTCCATCTTTCCCTCTGCTATGTAACGAGACAATATGGGCAGCGATGCTGTTGAAATAGCCACGCCGAATACGCCGATGGGAAGGTGCATCAGCCGAAATGACTGAGTTATCCAGGTCAACCAGCCTTCTCCATGCGAAGCGAATATGGAATTGACCAAAACGTTTACCTGTACTGCCGCCGCGCCCAATACCATAGGCGTGACGAGTCTCATCACCTGTTTCACTCCCCGGTCAGTAAAACTCAGCAGAGGACGATAACGATAACCGACGCGCCACATTGAAGGAACCTGAACTAAAAATTGCAACGCCCCCCCCACCAGTACGCCGACTGCCATTCCAACAGTGGGGTGTTGGCCGAATTTCGGTGCGATGTAGTATCCCGTACACCCGATAACCACTGAACCGGCGTTGAAAAAGGATGAGGCGGAAGCGGGGATGAAAAAACGCCCCTTGCTGTTCAACAACCCCATCGCTATCGCAGCCAGCGATACTACCAGGATAAACGGGAACATGATTCGAGTTAAGTAGACTGTCAAATCGCGTTTATTCGCAATCCCAAAACTCCCTTCATGGGGCAGCGGAACGCCAGCAAACCCCTTGCCAAAAAACATTATGTCAACGATGAACGGCGACAATAATATACCTAACAGAGTGATTATTCCGAGAATGAGGGCGAGGGCGTTGAATACCATGCTCGCTAAACGCCATGCTGTTTTCTCGCCCTCTTTAACTTCTATGTCCGTGAAGGTAGTTACAAACGCTTTGCTGAGTATCCCTTCACCGAACAAATCTCGAAGCAGATTGGGTATGCGAAACGCTGCGTAAAAAGCGTCCAGACTGAGTTTCGCTTCAAAAAAATATGCCAACACCATCTCACGTACTAAACCCAGTACCCGCGAACCCATAACTGCTATGCTAACAACCCCCGCGGCGCGTGTCAGCCGCGCGTCCTTAGATTTTGTTTCTTCTGTCATACTGGAAATTCCTTTTTGTCAGCAACGCAAATAATATTGGTCATAAATAAGGTTAGAAAAAAGATGAATAATAACTTGACATCCATATTGAATTATGTTACAATCTTACCCATTGATTAAAAGGTGGGAATGGATGGGCACTGGTGTGCTCCGTGGGCTTCAAACCCATCGGCGGGCGCTAACAACGACCGCGGTAGGTTCAATCCCTACACGTTCCCGCCATTTTTTATGGAGTTGACCAGTCTTCGAGGTTCAGCCCCACGATTTGTGAAAAGTGTGAAGTATTGCGTGTAACCAATGTTCCTCTCACAGTCAAAACGATAGCGGCAATGCGTAAGTCGTTCGTACCCAAACGACGATATGTAGCGCGCAAACGCTCATACTCCTCCGCCGTAGCCATATCAAAATCCAAAAGATAGGCGTCGCGGAGAAAATCAAGAACACGGCGCAACCCTGCATACGCCCAAACGTAGCGTTCTTTCGGTTGTCTACGAGTCAGTTGTGGCAGCCAGCCCGTAATCATTTCTTGAGCGGTGACAATCGTCACAGAGATGTTTGGCGACACTTCCGCGATAACACGCTCGGTGACAATCGAATGTCCTTGTAGATAGAGCGAAGCAATATCGGTGTCAAGCACATAATGTGGCATCTCATCACCTCACAGTGTTCAGGCATAAGCGGCTTCCCGTTGCCGCTTCCGTTCTGCTTCAATATGAGCCATCACGTCGTTCCACAAAGGGTTATCCGCCAACGCGCCAGCATGCTTCAAATACGGATTTTGCTGTTGATTAAGCCATTGATGTAATGCAAATCGGCTGAAGCGCCACTTTCTGGCAATCAATCGACCGGGGATTTCACCACGCGCTGCTGCTTTGCGTAACGCTCGTCTGGAAATACGTAGCAACTCCGCTGCTTCTGATAAATTGAGAATCTCCTTGTCCATTGTTTCCTCCTCTTGTTCTTGCAACGTTTTCTCAGAGAAAACGGGCTTCTACTATTTTTCAACAGGCATTTTGGCAACTTCCATTCCTCAAAATCCGTGCCTGTCACAAGATTCGGTGCTATCTTCTTGGATAACATCAGACAGCACTGTATACTTCAACAGGTACTTGAACGTAGCGAGTCGGTTTTTGTTCTTTTTGGTAAATTGCGAAAAATTGCCGTTCGATTTCCTGTAACACCTTCGCTTGATAAAAGCGAGTTTGGCAAACGTTGCATACCTCGGCTGGCACATCCTCGACAATTAAATATTGTGCGTTGTGTCTATAGATGTATTCCACCCTTTTTTCTTCGTAATCTGTTCTTCCGCAGTTTGGACATCTTTTAAGCATTATTTCCACCTTCCCTTCGTGTCCAAGGGTTAATAAATTTCGGTAGCCCTGGGATGTATACTGTAATAACCACAATATCATCGCCTCGCCATCCACAAACAATGTGTACGGGCGTATCCTCTGCAAATCCAACGATTAAACAGCTTTCACCACGTCCCGTATCGGGATACTGTTCCAAAATTTCACCATTCAATATCGCTGCCTCAACTTGTGCCAATGTAAGGTTATCATCCTGTCGCTCTGTATCGGCATGAGAACTGTATACATACTCCCTTTGACGAACTTTATCTTTGATTTCATCAATATTCATCTTTACATCATCCTCTTTCCCGCATCTCGCAACACATACCCTCCCAAAGATTCAACTCGCTGGCGGAATGTTTCACGCGTAATCAAGTCGAGGATAGCTTTTATTTGGGTGAGTTCGAGAAAACTCATCGGAATGGCTATATCATATCGCTCCTCCGCTACGGGGACGAAATCCAAACCCAATGCCTTTGCGACGCTCAATATGCCGAGTCCGGCGTCAGCGGCACCGCTTTTGACCGCAGCGGCAACGGCTAAATGTGTATACAACTCGCGTTCATATCCCACGATGTCGTCGGGTTCGATGCCAAGCCTGTTCAATTCGTAGTCAAGCAAAATCCGAGTGCCTGAACCACGCTGCCTGTTGATAAAGGTCAAATTCTTCTCGACCAAATCTCTCAAGGACTTAACGCCCTTTGGGTTATCGCGTTCGATTATCAATCCCTGCTGTCTGTATGCTAAATTAATCAAGGCAATCTGATTTTCGCCAAACAACCGCTTGATGTAGGAGACATTATATTCGCCGGTGGTTGTGTCCAGAAGATGCGTACCAGCGATGTGCGCGAGGCGGCGTTTCAGCGTTGTAAGTCCTGCTAAACTACCTACATGCGCCGATGAGATTGTAATTTCTGGATGCGAAATGTTGATTTCGTCAGCGAGGATATCCAGAATAATATCGTGACTTCCGATTATCAAAACGTTATTCTCAATCTCTTCCTTTGAGCGCAACAGCTCAACTTCAACACTTTCGCCCTCTTCTACCCCCTCGGAATGGGACGGCACTCGCACTACCCCGTCGGCTCTTACGACAGAATTAAGCAAACTCGCCCCACGCGATAACGGCACAGCTACCAACCTATCGCCGACGCGTCCTACCTTGACGCGCACAAACTCCTCACTGCCCAGCCTTGAAGCTGTTCGTCGTCCCATTGAAACTTCCATCTTTTCAGGTTTTGGCAGAGGCAAACCGAGTAGTTTGTAAATCAGCGGCTTGATGAACAGTTCGCATACGATATAAGCTGATACCGGATACCCGGGAACGCCGATAATCGGTTTCCCAGCGACACATCCCAACGACACAGGTTTCCCCGGCATAATATCTACACCATGTACCAAAAGCTCGCCTAACTCTGAAATAACCTGCGGCACATAGTCCTCTCTGCCCGCTGACGAACCGGCGTTTATTACAACAGCATCGTTTTCCGCAACCCCCTTTTCAATAGCATTTTTTATTACATCCCGGTCATCTATTGCAATCGGAAATCGGTTTGGTTTGCCTCCCCACTCTGCTATCAGATTAGCTATGAGATGGGAATTGGAGTCGATAATCCTCCCCGACGCTGGATGTGACGATTCCGCAAGCGTCACCGCGTCAATCAGTTCGCTGCCTGTGGGGATGATAGCTGCCGATGGCTTTTTGCGTACCATAATTGACAACACGCCACACGACAACAAAACTGCAATATCCGTCGGACGCATTCGGTGGGCGCGCGGCAATAACATCTCAGTCGCCACAACATCTTCGCCTACCATGCGAACGTGTTGCCAGGGCGTAGCAGCGGCAATAATTTGAATTGTATCCTCTGCAATCTGAGTGACATCCTCAATCATAATTACTGCATCGTATCCGTCGGGAATCTCATCTCCTGTATCCAGCGGAAAGAATTGCTCTCCCTGTAGCTCTATTGGCGACACCTCAGACGCGCCGAAGGTATCCTCCGCGCGCACGGCTACTCCATCCATAGCCGAACAGTGATAGTGCGGAGATGATATTTTCGCAAATACTGCCTCAGACGTAATTCTACCCAATGAATCGCCTGCGAGCATCTCCTCGCTCTCAGTCAACCACGCCAGGACAGGGTGGTTGAAAAATAAGTCTAATGCGTTATTCAAATCAGTTTTTTTTAGATAACGTTTGCGTTCCATAATTTTTCCTAACTGTAGTGTTAAAAAGCTGGTATTTTGTTGATTGGAGTATGTGCTACTTATCTTTTTTCTGCTGGGAACACATCTATCAAGCCCACCACTTTCTGTAATATCAAAGCCGCGTCGAAAGCGGATATAGCCTCATTTCCGCTGACATCTGCAACGCACAGTTGCATTTGCTGAAGCTGTTCAGTACCGACAATATATTTTAAAATCAAAGTTGCATCATAAGCGCTGATTTGCCCATCAAGGCTCACGTCGCCGAATTTAGGGCTTACGGAGTTATAATCGCCCGGCGTCCCTAAATCATTTAAACTGGGGTTCCAATTTTCATCGTCCAAGCCGCCGATGCTGCTATCTCCAACATTCATCACACAATAACTCACTCGCTCTAAGGTTTTATCCGTGCCGTTTGCACCTTCATCGTCCCATTTCAGGTTGTAAGCTACGGCGTCCTGGTATGCGCCCTCAACATCTTTAAGGTAAACAACACAGCCTTCAGGGGGTTTGAAGTCGTTTGCCAGTCCAAAGCTGAGTTCAATAACGACTGCGGAATCGGGTGTGGTGGGATAAATTTGTCTAAATAGCATATCATCCGCACGGGCGAAAATGAGATATCCTCGCTCAGGGATGCTCGTACCTTCTGGGATAGTGATTTTCGGTTTTGTCCGGTAGGGACATCCCAAAACCCAACCGCTGATGTCCACAAGTGAAGAACTCGCGTTATAAAGTTCAATGAATTCGCCATCATGATCATCAACGGACTTGGGATTTGGGTTCAATTCGTTTATCAGAACACCTTTTGAACCGATGTATTCCCATATTTTCAGCTTCGTTTTCCTTGCGGCTACCTCTCTCTCCTCCCAAGCAGGATATTTAAGCAGGGCATTTTTGTAGAGGAAACACCTCGCCGCTAATCCATTCTCAAGTAGTTTGACATTAAAAACTTCGTCGTTATAAACAATAACGCCGAGAAACCTTCCAAAGTTATCCTTTTGCTCTCCTTCAACCTTCGAGATAAAAAGCGAAACCGTTTCATCCTGCAACTGGAGTGCAAATTGCTTTGCTTCCTGTGCATACGGTTCGTCGTTTGGTTTTTCAGGAGGATTTGCCATCTCAGGAGTATCAATCCCCAGAAATCGCACAGTGTTTATGACTCCAATCTCATCTTCAACTTTTATTGTGTCTCCATCGAAAATTTTAGTTACTGTCACTGTTTTTTGGATGCCGTTTTCTACATTGATAAATTTATTGATGTCCTCTGTGGCATAGGCTTCAGTCAGAATTAAGGCTGACATGAGAGCCACGATTCCTATAAAAAAACGCATTTTCTAACTCCTTTTGCTTCCGTGCTAACACGGAAAAAATTTTTTGATGCGGCTTTCCAACTCAATGTCCGTCATAAACATCGGTTCCACCCCCCTGCGAATGCCCAAATTATGCAAAAACCTTGAATCTTTTACGCGTCTCCATATACGTTTCCTCAAATCTCACTGGCACCGCTATTTCGGTGCTAATAAACAACGGCAATTCTGGCAATACATCCCTCACCTTCAAGGCATAAGCCCATATTTCAACGGAAGGGTGTTCTACATCAAAGGTATAGCGATACGCCGAACAATATAAGGGCGTTTGTTCAACTTCTTGTATTTTTCCTGCTGTTGTCCCCAATCTTCTGAGTAATTCATTATGAAAGTTGGAGGGGCGCACTGTTACAATATCCACAATAATAAGGGATATGCCCTGCGATATTAGACTAAAACATTTTGAAACAAACATCTCTTGATTTACCGGTCTATCTTTGTTAGAAGGGCTTACAATCTCAATGACGCCAACTGTTCTTCTGGCTTGTTCGAGATTGACAATGAATATTTCCGTCTCATCAGGGAATGATGCATGAACTCTCGCTGTTGTGGCGGGAACGTGGTATTGCATCAGCAGCGTTTTCTCCCCTTCAGTCAGAAATTCGTCAGCCCTCACATCTATTTCGCCAAAACTCCCGAGTTGTACGTTTGGTTCTGCGATAAAACTTTTTGGGAGAAACTCGTTCAAGTCAGCCGCGATATATGTTGCCCAGGCGTTGTGAAAAGAATGAAAATGGCTAATCCTTCGGATTTTTTCACTAAAATGGTTGATGATTGGCATGGACGCCAACCTCCTCAGGGCCCACCCGAAGACTTAACGAACGCCAATATTTCGACAATCCGTTCAGCGGCGTGTCCATCCCCAAGTTCGGGGTATGTCCCTTTTTTTCCCTGTCCATCAAGGATTTATAAGAATTTACCATAACTGTGCGTCCTTGTCAATGAAAAACAACATGAAAATTCCAAATTTTTGGATTGAATTGCCCGTGTCGATGTACAGGTTGCAGCATATTTCGTATAGACTGCGAAAACTTATTTTTCGCCAAAATGTCCCCAAATCAAATTTTTTGTGCTTGACAAAACGATAACAATAGAGTAAAGTATGCAGCTATAAAGGAAAGGGGTAAGATTTAAGGGTGTTGCAGAAAATAAAATCGTCCACCTGCTCGGGCTGGTGCGGATTTTCCAATCCACGACACACGACGGGAGCAATTGGAAGGATTATTTTCTTGGAAAGGGGTAAAACGAATTACGAATCAATTGGGAGGGGGGGATTGTTCAGATTCTCTTTTTTTACTTCTGATTAAGCGTGACAGTTTACAGAAAGGAGAACACCATGATTAAGATAGGGATTAATACAGATAACTGGCGCCACCTGGACAAGCCAGTCGACTATTGCTTTGAGGTTATCGCAAAGCAGGGAGTCGAGTACTGTGAGCTTGAGGCCGTCGGCGGCGTTGAATTCTTCACAGGGCTGGGTTTCGCTCCGTTTATCCCGCTCTACAGCGACCCACTGGAGTTGCGCAAGATGCTGAATAAATATGGCCTTGAAGTATCGCAGCTTGATGTTTCCTTCCCCATCAACCGCTGGGAGTGCATCGACTTCATACGGCGGGGCATTATGTTCGCCAGCCACCTTGGAACTCCGTGTGTGGATACCACCGACGGCAAATTTAAGCTGCCAGGACTTTCAGACAAGGAGCAACTCGGAATCATCAAGTACCATATCCAGCAATGTCTCTCGGTAGCCGAGAACCACAAAGTAATCATCAATATCGAACCCCACGGTCCTTTCACTAACGCCCCGGAGATGCTGTTGGAACTCGTGGAGCACTTTGATTCGCCCTACGTCCAGATTAACTTTGACACGGGTAACACCTTCATCGCAGGCAAAGATCCTGTTGAGTTCCTCAAGCAGGTGCGCAAGTATGTGAATCACGTACACTGCAAGGACGTCAGCCAGGAGTTGGCCGATGCTGCCCGGGGCAAGAGCTCAGGCATTTCAGCCTCAGTCGTCCACATCGGCGAAGGCGTCAACGCTCCCAATATCGTTAAGTGCATCGAATTTCTCACCGAAACTGATTGGGATGGTGTCTTTTCTATTGAGAGCGATGGCGAGGAGAACGTCATCAAGTCTGTCGCGTGGCTGCGGGAGCAAATCAAGGCGGCAGAAGCCGCAAAAGCAAAAACTTAGTACACATGGGCGTAAATATTTGACCCGTAGAACGTGTGGTTCCTTACTCGTTCTAACCGACAATCTGAACGGGCAAGGCTGCCCGTTCTACGAGAGGGGTTAAGAACTTCTGCCCACGTGTACTAGTACACATGGGCGCAAATCTTTGACCCGTAGAACGTGTAGCTTTACTCGTTCGACCAACTCGAACAGGCAAGGCTGCCTGTTCGACAGATGGGTTAAGAACTTCTGCCCACATGTACTAGATTCCGGCAGATTTGTACTGAAGGGAGATAAAGATTATGAGTGAGAAAACGATAGTTGTACTTGGTACCTTGGATACCAAAGGCCAGGAAGCCCAGTACCTACGCGAGCAGATTGAAAGGCTTGGCGACAGGGCCCTTGTAGTTGACACAGGTGTAGTGGGTACGCCGACTACCAATGCTGACATCACACGCGAAGAGGTTGCCGAAGCGGGTGGTATGCCGCTGGCTGAGATGCTTGAGAATCCAACACGGGAGGTGGCAGCGCCGGTGATGGCTGACGGCGCGACCACGATTGTGACACGGTTAGCGGTTGAGGGGAAGGTACATGGTATCGTGGCGATGGGTGGCACCCAGGGAACCACGCTCTGCACCAAGGTTATGCGCGCCCTACCATACGGCTTCCCCAAGGTGATGGTATCCACGATGGCATCCGGGAACGTTGCTCCCTGGGTAGACATCAAGGACATTACGATGATGTTTTCGGTATCTGACATTCTGGGGTTGAATCCCTTGACACGCAAAATTCTGGCCAACGCCGCCGGAGCTGTTTGCGGGATGGCTAATGTGGACGTGTCGCTTGAAACGGGCGATAGGCCCTTAGTGGCTGTCACAACTGTGGGCATCACGACCCGAGGCGCTATGAAAGCCGTTGAAGTCCTTGAAGAGGCTGGCTATGAGACGATTGTATTCCATGCTATCGGCCCGGGCGGACGCGCGATGGAGCAGATGATGAGGGATGGTATTATCGACGCAGTCCTGGACTACTCGACCATCGAAGTGTCCAACGAAATGTACGATGCGCTGTTGGCCGGCGGTACTGAGCGGTTGACCACAGCAGGGAAATTGGGGCTTCCACAAGTAATCTGCCCGGGCGCCATTGAGGTGTTGGTTTTTAATGAGCCGGAGACGGTTCCCGCCAAGTATCAGGGACGTACGCTGATTCGCCATAGTCCTCAGATAACCGATGTGCGTTTGAACAAGGAAGAGATGGCCGAGGTGGGCAAAGAAGTGGCGCGCCGCTTGCAGCACACCAAAGACGAGGCATTCTTCATAATCCCGACCGCGGGCTATGATAGCTATGCCGTTGAGGGGGAAGGTTTCTGCGACCCGGAGGCAGATGCGGCATTTGTGGCTGAGTTGAAGGCCAACCTACCCAAGAATTTCCGTCTCATTGAGCGGGACACGCATATAGAGGACGCCGCTTTCGCGATGGAAGCAGCAAAGCTGCTAATCTCTTTAATCAAGAAACGGCAAAACAAGTAGGACCGTAGAAACCGAGTTTTTCCGAAAAACTCGGTTTCTGGAAAGATATAGGAGGCAAATAAAATGGCTAAACGCTATTCCCGTCAGGAGTTCTTAACTCGTCTTTGGAGCGAGGTTAAAGGTGGCAAGCCGCTGGTGATGACCGGTGCGGGAAATGGTATTGCCGCCAAGTTTATTGAGCGAGGCGGGGTAGACATTATAGGTGTCTACAACACAGGCTACTTTCGGATGCAGGGGTACGGCTCACTTGCCGGCATGCTCCCAATGGCAGACGCCAATGAAATGGTTTACCAGATTGGGAAGCGAGAGGTTCTGCCGCAGGTCAAAGAGACGCCGGTCATCGCCGGTTTGAACGGCGTTGATGTGCTGCGTGACATGCGGCTGTTCCTCGAAGATTGCAAGCGTATCGGCTTTTCGGGCGTACACAATTTCCCGACGGTGGCCTGGTTCGACGGCGACTTCCGCAGGACGTTAGAGGGCACCGGGCTGGGCTATCAACTGGAAATTGACATGCTCAACATTGCCCACGAACTTGACATGCTGACCATCGGCTACGCCTTCAATGAAGAGGACGCCGAAAAGCTTATGCAAGATGCGGCACCGGATATATTCATATTCCACGCCGGGATAACGCGAGGTGGAACGACTGGCTACGAGGCTGGCCGTTCTCTAAAAGAGATGGCTGAACGAACCCGGGCCCATTACGAGATTGCCAGGAAGATTAAGCCGGATGTGCTTCTGCTGGCTCACGGCGCGGCTCTTGTGAACCCCGAAGACGCACAATACATGCTTGACCACACAGATTGTCACGGAGTGCAGTTGGGGTCAAGCGTTGAACGCATGGCCATCGAAGGCCCGCTTCTGGAGCGTGCTGCAATGTTCAAGGCGGTGTACTTCCCGGAAGGAGCCAAACGCTGGTAACTGTGAAAAGCATTTCAGTTCTCCACTTCATTTTTCAGAATGCAAAAATCAGTGCAACGTATTTTTGCAAAGACTCAAAAGTGATATGTATTTTCTGAGCTTACGAGGTAAAATGCTAAATGTTGAATTCTCAATGATGAATGGAAGAAAGGCAA
>CAZRLY010000109.1:15663-18163 GCA_964601015.1 uncultured bacterium | reverse complement strand
GTTAGCTCCCAAATCTCTTCAGACATAGCCGCTTGAGGCAAAAAAGGGATTTTAATATTCTCTCTTGGTTTACCAGAAAATCGTGTCCGAAAATGAACTATTGTATAGCCAACTAGCTCTTTTGTAACCGTATCTACCCGCAAAAGTATTCCCTCTTCTGGTTCAATACATTCAGCCTCTTTAGGTTCGCCAAAAGACACGTAGAGAACATCAGCTTTTCTATCATAATCGTAAGTTAGAGCGTTGTTTTTATCCACAATAATTTACCTCTCGTAATGCTCTTCGCCTATCCGTTGTGTTTTACCCAACTGATATCACTCCATTACCACAGCCAGCCGACACCCGTCGCCGAAGTGGATGAAATATCCTTTTGCCAGCGGCAACGACGCACCTCTCTGGCCGGTGAACCGCTGCATACCGTCAGGCGACCGGGCACTCCATTGTCCCCCTTCGTCATTGATAAGCCGTAATCGTCTGTTCTGCATATCCCACTCAACGTGCCCGACAATCCTCTCATTTCGCCGTGTGAGAGGAGGGTTCCGAGCAGGCTCTATCACGTCGGCGAACACTTTGAACCCATGTCCTAACACTACCCGTCTGCCGACGGCGACAAAGCTGTGCTTTATCCGCTCTTCGTAGAGTTGCAGCACAGCAGGATAGGGCGGCTGAACACGCTCACCGCAGAAGGGGCAGGCGCGTCGCAGTGCGGGCGTGAGCCAATGTGGATAGGGGAAGTGCTGTCCACAGCGCCGGCACATCCAGAGCTCGTCCACGGCGCACGCCAGCGCGTCAGCCCACTCCCGCGACGACGGACGTTTGTCAGGCGCATGCAGTCCCTCTATCAGCGTCTGTTCGGCAAGCCGTTGCAAGGCGGGTGTGAGTATGCGATAACTGAGCGCGCCCCGCTGATACAACGGCAGTCCCACGCTGCGCGGGCGGTGGCGTCGGTCATTCGGATGTTCGCTGAACAGGGCATATTGCCCCCAGCCTAATTCTTCGCTCTTATTCGGGTCATTTTCGTATTCCACCAGCGGCTTTATCACGTTGCGAAACAGCAGGCTGTGCAGAATCAGTACTGCCAAACTATGTCGGTCAGTCCGTTCGTTGGGCGGAATGTTTTGCGTGAGGATTTCGGGTGCTATGAAGCCCATCATCCCCTTCACCTGCGGCGGCAGAAAGCCCGCCACCACCACGCCGTCGGCTTCCAGCATGACCGCGTCGCCGTCGTCGAGGTTGACCAAAAAGTTGCGGTAGTGGATATCGGTGTGAGCGCAACCCTTGCCATGCAGCACGACGATAGCGTTAGCAACGCTGCGCGCTACCTTCAGATAATGCGCCCACCTTTTGCCCTGTTGAAATTGCCGCGCCGCTACCTTGGGGTTGAGCGTAAAATCTCCCAGTTCGCTGTAACGCGGCGGCACCCGCCGCATGATGAACCCGACGCGCCGTTGCGTGTCCACCGAATCCACCAGAGCCAGCGGTGGCAGGATAAACCGCGCATGTTCCGGTGGCAACGTGCGAAAAATCGTCATCACATGCTGGAGCAACTGTTCCTTGTCAGGGGATGGTTGGTGATAAACTTTTACCGCATATCTTCCATCGCGGCTGAAGTAAACCGCTCCCTCTCCACCGATTTTGGGTTCGTTTATCACTTCCACCCGCCGTGGCATACCCGCAGGTGGGGATTTGAGCATCACAACTGACATAATCCGTCACCTCATTTCACCCACCACAACCACACTGTCCAGCCCCATCGGCGATATGTTTATAGAAGCCTGACCGATACCCCTTCCTTCCTAGCCCCAGAGGGACGACATGTTTGCTATTAAGAACATGTCGCCCCTACAGGGCTTTGGGCAATGTAGGACATCGGTTCTATAAACATACCGCCCCAATGGGGCTATGAGTAGGATAAAGGCAACGCTTGTCACCCAACCCGTGTACCTACATCTGCCCCCCCAACAAAGAACGCCTCGCCCGTAACTGGCGTAATGACGGAAGGTTAAGGCGCTTCAATGACTGGGGAAGGTCAACGCCGGTCGTTGATATCTCTGCCCCTATTGCCAAAGCAGCGGTTGTTTTCCAGACGGGGATTGGCGGTAGAAGACACATAGATGCCATCCTCCTCGTTGCCGGTGCAGGTGTTATTTTTGGCGGTGCCAGCCGCGTTGCCGGAGTAGGCGATGCCGGTCTGCTTAATCCTCCAGCAGATGTTACCCTCCAGCGTGGGTTGCGCCTGCTTGACCACAGCAATGCCGGCCTTCTCACTGTCGGTACAGGTGTTATTTTTCGCAGTGCCGCCGGCACTGCCGGAGTAGACGATGCCGACCAACTTATTCCTCTGGCATGTATTGTTCTCCAGTGTAGGTCGCGCCTGCTCGGCCACCCAGATGCCGAACTTCTCGTTGCCGGTGCAGATATTATTTTTGGCAGTGCCAGTGGCGTTGCCGGAGTAGGCGATGCCAGTCCCCTTGTTCCTCTGGCATGTATTGTTCTCCAG
>CAZRLY010000109.1:0-15563 GCA_964601015.1 uncultured bacterium | reverse complement strand
TTCCTCTGGCATGTATTGTTCTCCAGCGTAGGTTGCGCTTGCTCGCCCACGATTATGCCGGTTCCATTTCCCTGCATCTGGCATGACATCACCTTACCACGCACATTGCCTTTCAGTTCTAATCCACCACCATATAAATTCTCACCCACCGTTGCCCCGCTGAATCGGCAATGTTCTATCTGTACCTCACCATTACGGACAGTGACTACGTCAGCTAAGCCGGTACCCATCCACCGTGCAGCCAAATCCCGTAAACAAAACAGTCCGTCGCCTTCATAACGCAGGACGTAATCGCCCTGTTCTGCCACCAGTTCCGTGGATCCATTCCCTCGCTCGCCTATCAGCGTCACCGCTTGGCGCAGTAGCAGCCCTTGTCCCAAGTAGTGTGTACCGCCTCGTAGGTAGATGGTAGCACCCGATCCAGCGTCAGCGAGCGCCTCGGCGAGGGTACGGTGGGTGCCGCTGCCATCGGGGGCAACCACCAGATGATCAGATATCGCCATCGGTATTTTCACTTGGTGTTCAAGCGCCACCGGCTCTTCCGAGACAGGCAGCGTAGTCCAGCGCGCCGTTAGGTCAACATTCACGTTCTCCGTCTCACTTTCCAGAGTCAGCGCGTCCCACAGCACCTGTCCGTCCACACCGGCCTTGACTATCACTGTGAGTGTTGTTTCGTTGGGGCCGAAGGTTTCGGGTTCCACCGTCACTACATCCGAGCCTATCTTCACCTGTCCCGGTCCGCCCGACACTGTAAACGTTTCCTGTGTCCCCTGCCCCGGCTTCAATTCTCCAAAACCGAGTGCTTCTCGGCTGACCTGAATCGGTAGCGAGGTTGCTGCCTTTGGCTCCGAATGAAAACGCGGTGGGACTGATGCCGTTCCCGCAGCCGTCTCAACGGCTAACTTGGCGGGTGCTTCAAGAATGCCGCGCAGCATCAGTCCGCGCACAGCTACTTCACGTTTGCCCGTATCCGTTACGCTGCGCACCATTACCAAAACCTTTGCCCAGCGTGAAAGTTCATCAATTGCCCACTCTTCTTCTAACCCGCTGGCAATCAGTAGCAGTTGCAAATTCTCACGGTTGGGCGCGCCGCTCTTTTGAACTAACTCCGCCACATGTCGCAGAGCGGGAAGTAAACTTTCCAGTTGGTTGGGAGGAAGTGGATTGGTCATAGCAATCAATTTCCTTTGGTCTTTGCCTTTGCTCTCTTAGGTACTTCTTCAGCGTCTCGCAACACGACGACTAACGTTCGATCATCCCAACTGCCTTTCACTTCGTAAGTAGCGAGCCAACGCAAAAGCCGCGTCGCCGTCTGCGCCAATGGCTCTTCTTTGCGCATCTCACGGTTCAGGTCAACAGCCCACTGCTGGAAGATGTCTTCGGGCGGAGGATGAGTGCAGTCGTCCGCTACACCATCCGTCATCAGGTAGAACGTGGTGATGCCCTTAGCTTCTTGCGGCGACAGGACGCGGATGGCAAGGTACTTCTCCCAATCGTTCTGCGTCAGCACGTAAGCTTCTCCGACTTCACCCGGCGTGGGCGCTTCAACAAGCGGCTGTGCGCCGAGTCCCGGATGGAACGCCGCCACCAAGCCGTCGCCGATGTGTCCTACCGTTACGGCACCAGTTTCCGCGTTGAGCAGCATCCCCAACAGCGTGCAGTGCAACTCGCGCAACGCCACACTACGGGATTGGGAGAATTGCTCCAATCCTTGCCGTGTGCGTTGAAAGGCGCGACGGACGTATTCTTCCCCCTCCAGTTTTTTCTCCTCTTGTGGAGTAGGAGTTGTCGGCGTAGGGTTAGGCGGCTGCCAATACCAGGTCAACGTACCACAAGCGGGTTGAGCTTCGTCCGACGGTTTGGACACAGGCGGAACATCAAACACGCGCAAGGGGGAACTGACTTCCGCTTCGGACGTAGTTTGGGCGGGTTCCCGTCCGCGAATGAGAATGACGCCCTCTGAATGAGTTTTTTCTGTCTGCTTCGCGGTGGGCTTGACTTGGGTTGTTTTGTCATCCCCGTTGGCTTTTGGCTGGGACTTTGCCGATTCGGTTTCTGGCGTGGTAGCAACGCCTGTAGCCTCGCGCAGTAGGTGCTCGCAGAGCGCCTCCACTGCGAAGGACGCTCCGTAGCGCGATTGCTTGCGGGAGCCCATCCCATCGGAAACCGCCACCGCCAGCCACGCTCCCGCCGAGCGTACAGCAAAGGCATCGTCGCGTGGACGCGGGTCGCGTATATGGAGTTTGCCTATCGCGCTTGCCCCGACGAAGCGATACGCGCCAATCCGCCCGTAGCCCGCACACCAGTCGGCGTGCGAGTCGGCTGCTTGTCCTAAGATTCGGTCACCAACGACAAAACCTCGTACCGTCATTCCCTTGCCTCCTTGTCACGGGATATACTGAAGAACGTCAGGTGGAATTGGCATCGCCGCCGGTTGGTCTTCGCCGCCCGGCTGGCTCACCGATTTGCTGACAGCCTTGATGCTCTGCGAAACCCATTGAAAGAACTTCTTGAAGGACGCCTCCGAGTTGTCCATTCGGAAAGTGGGCCCGATGGCAATGTCTTTCAGGTTTTGCTCGTTGATGGATGGCCCACAGCCGACGGTGATGAAGTTGAGCACTTTGCGCTGTTGCCGGTCAAGGATTTCCTGCCGCGGCGTCTGCCAATCGTCTGTCGGTTCGCCGTCAGTGAGGATAAAAATCAGCGGCTTCCAGTCGCCCTTCTCTCCACCTTTTACCGTAGGTTTTATGTCGGTGTCCAACGACTGTTGAAGCACTTGTAGCGCCTTGCCCAACGATGTGGAGCCCGAGGCTGACAGTTGCGGCGGTTGAAACTCCTCAATCGGCTCCAAGCCGTTGCTAATTATTCGGGCGTCACTGTCGAAGGTGATGACACCTACATGTACCGTTTCGCTGGCATAAGTGTCGGCGCTCACCTCTTGCGCGAACAGTTCTACCCCTCGCCGCGCGGCTTCAATCGGTGCACCCGACATACTACCAGAACAGTCCAACAACAAGTAGATAGGTAGCCGTCGTACACCCTCCCCTAAAGCGACATCCATTTCAAAATCTTCCATGAGAATACACTCCTTAAAAGTATCAATAAATTTCTTGTACGTTTGGATAGCAGAAACGCAGATGCCAGTCAGGTAGGTTTGCAACCATACATAACCTACGAAAATCGGACATTCTCATCCTTCCATCCTCACTTACCAATACAAAACTTAGAAAATATCCTATCCAAAATATCGTCGGTACTTGTCTTTCCCACGATTAGTCCAAGTTTATTCAGCGTACCCATCAGGTCAATTGCAACGAGTTCGGGGGGCATATCCCTATTCATGCTGTCGAGAGCGAGTTGAAGGTCAATTTTAGCGTTGCGTATGGCGTCTCTGTGTCTGGTGTTGGTGACGATTACGGAATCGGGTGAAATACCGTCTCCGTGGATAACAGTGTCGCGAATGGTTGTTTTCAGATTATCCAAACCCTCGCCTGTGAGCATGGACGTTCTAAGGATAGGTTTCTCAGGTGCGATGTTTTTTATCCGGGTGCTGTTTATGACTTCTGTAAGGTCAATTTTGTTTAAAACAATTATCGTTTTTTTATCTCTGGTCAATTCAAACAGCAGTCTATCGTCTTCTGCCAGTGGGTTGGAGGCATCCAGCATGAGCAGTAAAAGGTCAGATTTTTCCAGACTGGCTCTGCTGCGTTGGACACCCGCTTCCTCGATAATATCCTTCGTTGAACGGATTCCAGCGGTATCTATAAGTTTAATCGGTATGCCTTTGATGCTGGCGTATTCTTCGATTGTATCCCTCGTTGTGCCTGGAATTTCAGTGACAATAGCCCTATCCTTTTGAAGCAAAGCGTTCAGCAAACTGGATTTGCCCACATTCGGTTTTCCCACAATCACAAGGTTAAGCCCATCGCGTAGGATTATCCCCTCATCCGCCGTATTCAACAAATCCGTCAGTTTGTTCAATATTTCCGTAGTGTGTTCTCGCAGTTCAATTGTATCTGCGGTATCCACGTCCTCTTCGGGAAAGTCAATTGATGCTTCGACTTCTGCGAGTATATCTACCAACCCATCTCGCAACTGATTTATCTCGTCAGAGAGCTTTCCGGACAGTTGGCTCATCGCTACCCGACGACTTAGGGCAGTTTTGGCGTAGATTATATCAGCGACGGCTTCCGCTTGAGCTAAATCTATTCTGCCGTTTAGAAAAGCTCGTTTGGTAAACTCCCCTGGTTCCGCCAGTCTCGCTCCCGAAATCAGGGTAAGTTCCAATACCCTCTGTACGCAGGTAGCTCCGCCGTGGCAATTGATTTCGACTATGTCCTCTCTGGTATAGGTGCGAGGTGCTCTCATGACGCAGACTAAAACTTCATCGACAACCTGTTCTGTTTCCGGGGCAATTATATGTCCATAAGTTTGCGTGTGAGTCTTTACCTGTGAAAGGAGCGCTTCGCCCTTTCGGGATGGGAGCGTTTTGGGAGGGGAGCGGAAGATAATCTCGGTGATGGGGATGGCGAGGGGGCCACTCATTCTTACTATTGAGATGCCCCCCTCACCGCGTGGCGTCGAAACGGCTGCAATGGTATCAATATTTACCATCATCAAATCTGTTTCTTGGGTTCTCTCTACCTCTTTCAAATCTTTCCTTTGTGGTGATAACGACACATCTCTCCGGTCCTTCGCCGCGACTAAACGTTCTCACTTTATCATCGTTCTGTAATGTGATATGAATAACGCGCCTTTCATGCGGTGGCATTGGGTTCATTACCAATTCCTGCCCGGTTCGTTTAACCTTAGAAGCCTGTCGATAAGCTAAGTCTATCAACATTTCCTCGCGTCTCTCTCGATAGTTCTCGGTGTTCACGATGACTTTCTTTTTGACCAGTGCAGATTTGTTAAGTATGCAATTGAGAATATACTGAACGGCATCTAAGGTTTGCCCATGTTTCCCTATCAATAAAGCAGAATCATTCGCTACTACTGTCAATCGCTTGGTTCCATCTACAGTGTCACTGCTAATGCTCCCTTGAATTCCTATGTGTTTTAACAGTGTGCTTAAAACGCCTTCGGGCGTTTTAGATGGGTCCTCTTTCAAAGTTACACGTATTTTAACAGGTTTAGCACCTAATCCGAAAATACCCTTGCTACCCTCTTCGAGAACTTTCACGTTTACCTGTTCCCTACTTACTCCTAATTCTTCAAGTGCTATTTCCAAAGCTTCTTCTACTGTTTTTCCTTCATGTTCAGTATGTAACTGTAGGGACATTAATGTACCTCCTGAATCGTATCAGTTCAACTGTGTTTTATTTGCGCTTTTTCCCACTTTTCTTCTTTTTCTTCATGTTGGCATCTTCTTCTATTATAGGTTCTGCTGCTGTTCTTTTAGCTAAAAAATATTGTTGTCCTATTGTGAGAACGTTGTTCCAAAGCCAATATAAAGCTAAACCCGATGGAAAATTATAGAGCATGACGGGAAGAAATATTGGCATCATATAATTCATAATCTTGGCTTGCTTCGGGTCCGCCATCGTAGTCCCAGTCATCCTTTGCTGGAAGAACATGGCAACACCCATCAATATCGGAAGCACATTGATAGGAATGCCGTTTTCACGTAAAATGGGGAGCCTAAGGAGGGTATCCGGCAACGATAAATCGCTTATCCATAGGAAAAATGGCGCTCCTCTTAGTTCTATGGACTCGCGAAGGACAGAGTAAAATGCCCAAAATATTGGTATCTGCGGCAGCCATATTATACACCCGCTGAGTGGATTGACGCCATGTCTTTTATAGAGCGCCATCGTTTTTTTATTCAATTCCTGCGGGTTATCCCGGTGTTTCTCCTTCAACTCAGCCAAAGGTTCCTTTAGTTGCTGCATTTTACTCATTGATTTATGGCTTTTCATCGTCAACGGGTACAGTAGCGCTTTAAGCAAAGTTGTAATTATAATAATTGACACCCCGTAGTTTCTTACAAAACGGTGTATCGCATTAAGCACCCGCAACATCATTTTAGCCAACGGGCCGAGGAAGCCGAAGTCAACAACTAAATCTAAATGGGCCAGTTCATCTGTTTGCGGCACTTTAATATCTTTTAACTCTCTGGTATCTTTCGGGCCAACATATAATCGGAAGTTGTGAACTCTGCGTTCTCCTGCTTCCAACACAAATTGGGAGATTTTTAATTTAACAACATCCGCGGGCTTTGCAACGTAAGGCACTTCCCTCTTCGCATGCTCCAATCTCACTCTTTCGTATCGAGCGTTAATTGATGAGTCAGGAATAATAGCGGCAGTGAAGTATTTGTTTGATAGTCCTGCCCAAACAGGCTGCTTGGTTAAAGCACCGCTGACGAGCCCATCTTTATCTTTAATATCCCTTTTAGCCTTCTTGTTTCCTAAGAAGTAAACGATAGCGCCGGAATTCCTATCTGGACGTTTCTTATCCGCAGAGATACCAGCCCCCCAATTCAGCTTATATCCATTGAAGTTGGCTTTCCTTTCAGACGATAAATTTTCAAAGGTAATATCCACATCTACAACATAGCTATCTCTGTAGAAGGTATATTTCTTGGTAACTAAAAGAGGCGGCTCTTCGATATCCCCCTTGAAAGTTATTGAATCCTGCTCACTTTCCGGTCCAAGCGTGATAGATGTTTTACCAACCGGCCGCCAATTTTCTACCTGAAATTGCAATTTGATGTTTTCATTATGGCTGATAAGCTCTATTGCTAAATAGTTACGAGCAAAAGGTGAAGATGGGATTAAATCAACAACGTCTCCATTCTTGCTGTCGCGTTTTTTATATCCATTTAACTTCCAACTCGAAACAGTAGCGGTATCCAGAGCAATCTCTGCCTCATAATAGTTCGTTATAATGTGAGCCTTTTGACTTTCCGTAACTGGCAGTCGAAACTCGGTACTATTTTCGTCAGATTCTTTTTTGATTCCATCGCTCTCCGGTTCCTGAACAGGCGATTCACTGACTTGTTGGCGTTTTGTTGGTGGAGGTTTGCCCTTGGGCAAAAGCATCCAGACTACCATTACAACCGACATTAGCACAAGGGCTAATATGTAACGTTTATCCATTAAAAAATGTCTCCTTTAATCGCTAATTAGTATCTGTTGAAAAAATCATCGTAGGGCGGGTATGGTGGGAAAAGAACCAGTGGAGTATTATACTCTAAGCTATTTACTGTATTCTCCCACGTTAGTTTCCCCACCTACCCGCCAATTAACGGAGAAAATCAACAGATACTAATTATATGGGCAACCCATCTTCCCTTCTTAGTTCAAGTAGTATCTTCGCAACGTCCTCCATATTTTCTATAGCTTCCGCTATGGTATTGCCTTCTGCGTGGCAACCCTGGAGAATAGGACAGATAGCGAGATACCCCCCTTCCCCTAATGTTTGAATTTCGATGGGAAATTTATATCTTGTCATCATTAGTCACCCCTTCTGCGGTTCTCTCAAAACTCTCAACATCCTCCAATCACTCAAGTGGGTCAAAACCACCCGGACAAAGAGGTTGGCACCTTACAAGCCTTTTTACCGTCAACCACCCCCCTTTTAACAGTCCATATTTGCTAAACGCCTCTAAAGCGTACTGCGAACAGGTAGGATAAAAACGACAAGAAGGCGGAAATAACGGGGAAATAAATTTTTGATAAAAACGAACTAAGTGGATTACCACATCAACAATCCCCCTCAATTTTCAGAACTTTTGCTCGACGTAGCAGTTGGAGTAGAGCGCTTTGAGTTTGCTGACATTTCAACCCGTAAGCTGTGCGTTTAGCGACGACGACTATGTCGTATCCGGGGAGTACCTTTTCCTTCGATAGGCGAAAAGATTCACGAATCAAACGCTTAACCCGACTCCGCTTGACACTATTTCCCACTTTCTTGCTCACAGTCAATCCGAGACGAGTTTTATTCGTCCGGTTGGGGAGAACGAATATTGTGAAAATGCTATTCCAGTATCTTTGCCCTTTTTCATAAACCCGGCTAAATTCCCACTTCTTCTTTAGTTTCTCAGATGACTTCAAGCTCCGGTTCGGCATAAGTTACTGGCTTTCCGGATGCTAGTGGTCAATTTTTTAAGTTCGTAAACAGGAACGCAAAAATCAATGTAGCGGCAGACCGGTGTGTCTGCCCTCTGGCTACCACATAGGGTAGCGGCTACAACGAATAGCCCATACAGTTCTATGAAACGAACCGCTAGGGGGAAAGAAACCACTTAGCATGCGTGAGCCGTAATGCGCAAAACGCACTTTACTCATATCGTTTAACAACAACCCTGGAAATCCATTCGTTATATAAAATCCGATGTTCCGCAAAAGCGATGCAATCTTTCATCTTACTTTTCAGACGCATGTATGGAGCGCCGTCTTTAAACGTTACGGTGCTAAACACCACATCAACCGTATTTTTTTCATCCAACTTCTGCACTACCTGACAGATAAGCAAGAAATCCCAGTAGATAGCTTCATCAGACAATGCTTTTGGGACAAAGTGTATTTGAATGGAATTTTCCGTCCCTCTCAGCCGTCCGTTTTGGTTCATAATTCCAATTATCCGTATATTTTCAGCTAAGGATTTTTCCAGCACTGTTTTATTGAAACCGATGGGTACTTTAGCAGGCGCCACTTCTGGTTCAGGTTTTACCACAGCAGGTGTTTCTGCGGCGGAGAGAGGATAATCCATCTTAATCAAATCAGAAACTTCATACCCAGGTTGCAAGGCAATTACCATCGGTTGAATCGCTTCCGGCGGTGTCACAACCTCGCCCAGCTTTCTTCTGTTCTCCCGTCGTTGGTCTTCTCCTGCTTTTTCCATTGCTGATAAGTGCAAATAATAATCCTTAGGTGCCCTACAAGCGACGAATGCAGAACACATTAAAAACCAGATTACAGTCAATTTGCTTGTTTTAGTTTTCATTTTGAAAAGGCAGACAGGTTGGTTGTTCGCACCATTTCTGCGTAACCCTTTTGCCATTTTCCTATCCCCAACAACATTTTGCCTGTGTAAGGGGTGGCGTTTATTTGATAAACAAATATTCCCGCCATGCCTGGTTGGCAGTTGCTGAATACCTTGACAGGTGTAAGAATTGAACGATATGTGGCGCTTTATAACGTTTGCGCAGGGGCATCATTCGCGCTTCTCGCGGGGTTCTATTCCCCTTCGTGACGTTACACCTTCTACACGCTGCCACCACGTTTTCCCAAGAAGTAACGCCGCCTCTGGAGCTTGGTTCAATGTGGTCAAGCGTCAACATTGCGGCGGGAAATTTATTACCGCAATATTGGCAGGTATGTTGGTCGCGTAATAAAACATTCCTTCGAGAAAATTTGACCGTTTGACGGGGGATGCGGACATACCTGAACAATCTAATAACCGAAGGTATTCTGAACCTAACGCTGGGAGAACGAATTTCCATATCAGATTCTTTTTCCGCGCAAGCCACTCCATTCACAAGCATTTTTATGGCTCGCCTTACATTGCAGATGTTGATAGCTTCATAACTTGCATTGAGCACCAACACACTGAAATTCATAGAAAACAGGCCTCCTCCTTATATGTATAACCATCGGCACGTTGAAGCAAACAGCAATGTCGATGACTATTACCTTGTACCGTACCGCTCATAGCAACATTGACATCCTCTCCACGCATGAAAGCGGGAGCTTTCTTGGCACACTAAAGCTGTAAATCAAAATAAATTAGGATAGATATTTTAACACACATTCTGCAAAGCTGCAAGGAAAATCTTCGATTATAAGCTACTTTTGATAGTTTTTCTGTTTTCTCGCCACTTGTTTTAGTTTCCATTGGTTCAGAATCTTTATCCTGTTGCGTTTAATGCTGATAATTCCCAGACGTTCAAAATCGGAGAGAGTCTTGTCAGTCGTTTCAACCTCCGCGGCGATGAGGAGGGACAACTTTCTATGTGAAAGTTTGATATTTAAATCACACCCTCTTCTCAAACGGTATTTCGTTGCCAATAACATCAGTAAGTACGCTAACCGAGACGGTACGCTCCTGAACGCCAAATTTCTTAACGAATTCTCAATTTTACACGGATGAAATCTGTGCCATTTTGTAACGCTCATCGACAGCCTCGGCCTTTTTTTCAACAACCATATAAAACTATCACGTTTCAGCACATATAAAATAGTCTCATCCAGTGTTTCAGCGTATGTTTCAGATTCGTTAGCTTTTTTTTGAGCAATCTCCCCCCAAATATCGCCGGATGCCAAAACTACCAGAGTCAACTCTTTATCCTCCGGTAACTTTTTGAAAAGCCGCACCCTGCCTTCCTTGAGTAAATAAACCAAATCTTCTCCCTGCCCGGATATTTGCTCGCGCCTGCCGTAACTCTTTATTTTGGATACTTTCTCAAAATAGAGTTTTTCATCTGCGAATTTCTTGAATATGTTGAGTTTTTTTAAATACCACATAAATAATAAACCCCCTCAACCCCCCTCAACGCTTGGGGGCTTTTATTGTTTTTTTGGGGAAGAATTTTTTTCCGTAGCAGTACGAATTTGAAGAGTTTTGTGTTATCATATCAGTAATGCTGGATAAGTGACAAAACCATAACAAAAAATGCTATTATCAAACCGATAGTCGCCCACAGATTACCCCGCATTTCATCCTCGCTAACCCCGATTTGACATTTGGCGACGAAGCCTGTGAAAAAAGCTAAAAACGCCAGGGCAAATATTGCATACCAAGGCGATTCAAGGATAAACGCGGCAATTGAGATTAAAGATAAACAGAAGCCAACTATGGCATATTTGTTTGTGTGGGTATCCTGCCTTTCGTTTCTTTGCTTCCTCTTTCGTCTTCTCGGACGGGGAGGTGGTACTTCTCGATAGGTAGATTCCACAAGTTTAATAAATTCCGCCATCAGTTTTTCATCTTTGAGCCACTTAAAAAGTTTAGGATATTCTCCCTTGAGCAAGATAGCAAACTCCTGCCGTTGCGCGCTAAAATCCGTGAACTCCTCCCAACGTCCCTCTTCGACCAAATAGTAAGGTTGTTGTCCAACTCTGAGTTCATATCCTCTGCCCACAATATGAACTATCTCACCGATGCCTTCTCTGCTCGCGATGAGCGTTTGCTGAAATATTGCCGGAGCCGTTGTAGGCAGAGCGTCAGGGACGCACTCTTGTTGTTCAGTTGGCACAGGCTCGCTTACTGTTTGCTCCCATTCAATTGATTCGTCCATTCTTAAAAGCCCGTTTTGTCCCTCCATATCACTCCGAGCAGAAATCTCGTCAGCAATCGCCCAGGTTACCCTGCCCGCAACTTCTAAGGCGTCCAATTCTTTTTCTCTTCGCACCGTTATGATAGTTCTCTCTGTACCGTCAATTTCCCTCGACGGCTGCATTTCACAACGGATGCCAGCACTCAACAAAGCAGTGCGTATCAACCGCGCCTCCCATTCATCCCGGGTTGCATACACAATAACCCAATCTGTGAGGTTGTGTTGTGTGTTAAAATTGAAATTCGCCATATCGAAAAAATTATGAATTATACGAGTTTTGCACTTAAACGACTGAAAGTCGTTACTACAAAGGATATTTACAATGGTAGTAACGAATTTATTCGTATTATCTTTCGTTTCCAACATAACTGCAAAACTCGTGTGAATTGTGATTCTCGCTAATCGTTTGATAATGCAAATTAAAACCTTGGGAGAAGAGTAAAGAGTAATGAGTGATAATGAACTACCGCTTCGCCTCTTCGGACAGTTTACCTATTACCCTTTACTCATTACTATTCAGTGGTAACACACGTTAATCTTCATCCACTGAATACTTATAAGGCACATCTACCTCATGTTCATGAGGCACTGCCTCTGCCCGATGGCTTTTGTCCGACTTTTCCGCTAAGTCCATAATGGCAACCACACGGCGCGCCTCTTCCGGCTTGACTATCAATTCTTCGCCCTCGCGTAGATGCGCGACGATGTTTTGGTAGTAGCCCGGCCCCGGTCTGCCGTGATGTCCTACCTGGCGTTCTTTCTCTTCGCCTGGAATCTCAGAGTAAACCTTGAAGCCACCTCCCTCAGCAACGATAGCACCGTATTCTCCAAGTACGCGCCATTTTGGTTTGCCGACTTTGGCGATGCTGGACATCTGGATGTCAGCCACAGCCCCGTCTGCGAAGCGGACTACCGCCTGCACGTGGTCTTCATTGGAAATGTCCATCCAGACGCGTTTATGGAAATAGCCAGTGACGTTGACCATTCTGTCTGGCATGATGTTCAACAGCCAGTCGATGAAGTGCGCACCCCAATCGTAAAAATGTCCGCCGGATACCCACTTAACGCTACGCCACCAATTGGGATTTGCTCTGCCATAGCCGCCCCCCCACATTTCGATGTGGAATATCTTGCCGATTACTCCGCTTCTGGTCAAATCTCTAAGCGCCCAGAAGTCGGAATCCCAGCGACGTTGGTGGTAGACGGTAAGCATCAAATCTTTTGCTCGCGCCGAATCTATCATCTGGGTGGCTTCCTCAATTGTAATGCACATCGGCTTTTCGACGATTACGTTCTTGCCAGCGCGCAACGCAGTTATAGCCACAGGAGCGTGCAGGTTATGCGGCAACACAACCGCCAACAACTCAAACTCTTCCTTCGCCAGCATGTCGTCCAGAGAGTTGTACGTGTTGATATGCGGAAAATCTTCCTTGGCTACTTTGGTTCTTTCCGCGTCAATATCGCAAACAGCTACAAGCTCTAAACCTTCAGTGCCGTTGATTTGGCCTGCGTGATGTTTTCCCATATTGAAAGCCCCGCCGTAACCAATGACAGCACCGCGAATTACTTTGTCTTGTTCACTCATTTACTAACTCCTTCGTGTTCTCTAAGAGCGTGTGTGAGAAGGTTTTCGTTGGGTTTCGTGCCTCAACCCAACCTACTTTTCACACAGCTAACTCCTTCGTGTTCTCTAATATTTCCAATTTCATAAGTACCAACAAATAACTTGACATTGATTATATCATAAAAAATGGCGATGTGAAAGGAAAATTTTGAATTAATGTGATTATGTATACTGAATTGTTGAAAATTATCGTTGACAAATCCGTTGCATTTTTGTTAAAATATATCATCACGAAATCCCTGATAATTTGGGTGTACCGCGGCACTTTAGATTTCTATGAAAAGTGCAGAGGGGGTTTGGGGGCTTGGGTTGAGTAGATTCGGAACGAAGTGAAGAATCGTATCGAAACCAAAAGGAAACCTGTCTCCCCCAAAATAGAGATGAAACCATTTGCAAAACATCCCAGTGCAATACCGCCATCTGGCATAAGAGTGCTGATGGCGAAGGCGATGGAAATTCCTGATGCCATCCATCTTGAAGCCGGACAACCGAATTTTAATACCCCGAAACACATAATTGATGCTGCATATCAAGCGGCGCTGGAGGGTTATACAGGTTATACGGCGAACGCTGGTTTAGCTTCTCTCAGAGAAGCCATCGCCCAAAAAGTTACTAAGGTCAACGGTATTAAAACGACGAAAGAGGATGTTGTCGTTACTGTAGGTGCAGTTGGCGCAGTGGCATCTACTTTCTTTGCTTTGCTTGATGCGGGCGATGAAGCGTTACTGCCTGTCCCAAGTTGGCCTAACTATGACATGATTCTCGCGCTGTGCGGCGCTAAACGGGTTAGTTACCCGTGTTATGAGAAAAATGGATTCGTTCCTAACTTAGAGGATGTAAAACGCCGCATCACAGACAAAACCAAAGTCATTATCGTCAACAGCCCGAACAACCCTACAGGTGCTGTATACCCTGAAGAGGTTATGCGAGGGATTGTTCAAATAGCGGCTGAACACGACGTTTATGTGCTATCAGATGAGGCCTACGAGCAGTTGATATTTGAAGGCGAACACATCAGCCCCGCTAAATTCGATTCCGACGGGCGTGTGATAAGCGTATACTGTGTTTCAAAAAGCTACGCGATGACAGGCTGGCGTGTGGGGTATCTTGTTTCCACTTGCGAGGAACTTACGAAACTACTGACGCTGATACAGGAACCCCTTGTCTCTTGCGCCTCTTCTGTCTCTCAAAAAGCCGCCGAAGCCGCGTTGACCGGCCCACAAGAGTGTGTCCGTGAAATGGTAGATTCCTACCGTCGCCGTCGAGATGCCGCCCTAAAGATATTGCAAAATTACGGACTAAAAACCTACATACCACAGGGCGCACTTTATTTGTTCGTGAATATCTCTAAAGCTGGAATGGACTCTTTCGATTTCGCTTTGGAACTGTTGGAAAAGAAGAAGGTAGCCGTTGCCCCTGGCATAACGTTCGGCGAACAGGGAAAGAATTATGTTAGAATCTGTTTCGTAGCCGATGAGGAATCATTGGTCGAAGGGGTTAAACGTTTTTGTGAATTCGTAATAGGAGCAAAGGGCTAAAAAGGTTTGAGTTTTTCAACTTCCCATTTCCGAAAAGGGGGTGACTTGCCGATGAAAATTATCTGCACGGGCATCAGTTGTTCAGGCAGGAAGGAACTGATGCAGGATTTTGAAGGGCTGTGCAAACAAAAAGGGCTTAACATCGGTTTCTTCAACGTAGGGGATTTTATGAAGCAGGCTGCGGCGGAAGCCGGTGTGGTGTTTACCGAGAAGGTTTTGGATTCTGACCGGGCGGTTCTCGCATTATCCCGAACAGCGGCTCTTTATGAGATTGCCAACCTTGCTGAGAATTTTGAGCATACCATCGTGGGAATACACGCCTGTTTTCGCTGGCGTGGTGTGTTGCAGGAGGGATTTACGTTCAGGGAGATTTTGAATCTCTCTCCCGATTTGTTTATCAATGTGGTGGACAATCTGGAAGATATCGCACAAAGAATGGCAGAACATCCACAGTGGGCAGGGATGCACAGGGATGAAATTAATGTCTGGCTTGATGAAGAAGAATTTTTCACAAAACAGTTAGCGCATTTTTCAAACAAACCGTATTATGTTGTCGCCAGAAAATACAATCTGGAGGCTTTCTTCGCCCTGTTGTTTTCGCAGAAGAAGAAATTTTATCTCTCTTACCCTATCACCCTTCTGCAAGATACCCCCGAACAAATTGAAAATATCAGGAAGATAGGCGCGTACTTCTCTGAGCATTTTATAGTTTTTGACCCTTTGGATATTAAGGACATGGAACTGGCAAAGGTACTTAAAAAGGGCGATACGAACGCGAGGGTATACGATATAAGCAAAACCACCATCGAACGCATAAAAACCCGCACAATATCCCGGGACTATCAGTTTATACGCCAGAGCGATTTTGTCGTAGTGATTTATCCAACCGATAAACTGTCGCCGGGTGTGTTGAGCGAGATGAATTTCGCCGTTAGATACAATAAACCCGTCTATGCAGTTTATACGCACGCTAAAAGTTTGTTTTTTGAAAACCTCTGCGAGCAGATATTTGATACGCCAGAAGAATTAAAAAGGTTTTTGCTCGAAACTTATGTTGAGTAAAAATATACGCATCAACTTAACAGATTTTTCGTGCCATTCGTGCGTGACAAATGCCTTG
>CAZRLY010000108.1:0-18167 GCA_964601015.1 uncultured bacterium | reverse complement strand
CTTTTAGCCGCCTCCTGTGTTGCATCCTCAAGCAGTTTGTGTTGTTCTGGCGTAAGGGAAGCTACCCGGTCAAGTTAAAGTTTGCGTTTTACCTCTTCCTTTAGCCACTGCTCATCAAATTTCAGTTGCAGTCGCGCGGGAATGGAGAGGGATTCGACGCCGGAATGGAAATCAATTTTGTATGAAAAGACGCTTTGCATCTCCTCTTCGCTCTGAACGTCATCTACTGAAAGGGTTGGTAGGGGCGCGGGTAGGATATCCGGTTGTCCTTCTTTTTTAATATCGACAGAAGTTATCGAAATTGTGGTGGGTTCAGCCGCCCCGCTTGGGATGAATACGTCCATTATCCTGTTCAAACTATAAGCGTGCAAATCTTCATCTTTTAGTTTGAAGTCGGTGATGGGAAAGATTTTGGAGAGCTTATTGTCGGACTCGTCGTGTTCGTCCAATTCGCCGATAATCTTGTCGTTGTGGTCAAAAGAGGGCATCTCCGGGTCAATCCAAACGAAGATATTGTGCAGTCCGGATGATAACGGCTCGCTCAAAGTAACCACCACATCAACAGTCTGGGAAACCTCCTCGCCCTTTTGCCAATCTTCCGGCAGTATGTTTGTATATCCTAAGATGTGTGCATTTTCGTCGATGATGGCATCTCCGTTTTTATCAGGACTTCCGTCAAAGAAATATACGCTTAATTTTGTTCTGACAGATTTACCCCCGTTATTTTCCAATTTTGCTTGTAGCGTCCATTTTTTGTATTCTTGTGAGAATCCGTAGGATACTTGCGGAGCGCGTGATGTAGCATCAACCGATACAGCCACGTTAGCGCCGATGGGCGCTTCGACACTTACCTCTTCGGTTTCAATCTCGTTTTCCTCGGAATCTAACGCCACCACCCTGTATTTTATGAACTGCCCGCCTTTAGGCAACGGAATAGGTACCTGGAGTTTATACCACAGCCCTTCGTCTTGAATCATCTTCGTCTGTTTTCTTGCGAAATATACGGTATCGTGCCAGGAACAGGAGACATCCTTGAGCCCAGCCAGTCCCTCATTATCCGTTACCTTGGCGTAAACTAAAAGTGACGTATCGGTTAATTCGTGGCGGAACTCCAATATCACCGGCAGATACATGGCAAACCTTGTGCCGCCTGTAGCGTAGCGGGGGGTAGTTCCTGCCGCAGCAGAACCATCCGCCTCTGCATACAACCTGATTATCCCCTCTCCGGCGATTACCTCTGGAGGGAGGGCAATTCTGATGTCGCCAAATTCTCCCTGCCATATAGGTGCGGACACCTCCCGAATGCCGATGTCATTGTGTGGGTTATCATCTTGGTCATTTGGGTAGGTTATATAGACGTTCATATCCGCGCTGAAGTTATCCGCCTTTGCGAACGTACCGTCCGGTTGATATTCGCCGACGATATTGCGTTTTATCACCAACTGTTTTTGCAAATCAAGCGACTGTTCTTCCAGTTGGGTTACAATCTCAAACTGTGGCAAAGCAAGCGTAGTCGCCGGGTCACCAAAGAGCGTATACTGCTCGCCTCCGGGTATGTAGAGAGCAGAGGCCTTTTTTAGAAAGTCTATCTTAGCTTGCATGATAATCAAACCCAGATGGGCGGGTTTGGTTTTAAACATACGTGTGAAAATATCCTTGTCAAATTTTGAGTTTGCCGTAGCGAAAGTCAATCTGGTGGCGCTCAAAATGGCGATAGCACCACTATTATCGTTTAAGAGCAATTCTTCTCCAAGGCAACGTCCCCCGTATTCTTCCGGACGGTCAAAAAAACCGTTCAAACATGTAGTAGCTATTATAAAGGGATATTTGCGTCTGTTTCGCAACCACCATTGGACTTCTTTAGTGCCGAAAATATATTCACTGGCCCATGACGTACTTCCGCCGTGTCCAGCGTATTGCAGGACAACAGCGCCCCGATTAATGGATTCGATAATCATTTGCCTCGTCCTCTCAGGGCTCTCAATCTTACGAAGGTATATTTTCTGTCCCTCATAAGCTACGGGGATATAATATTTGAAAAGTTCTTCCCTTGTCGTTTCAAACTTTTCATCACCGACGTGGTCAACTTCATTGTCGGCTACTTGCACAATCCTCGTACGCCATGGACTGGACTCTGGTGATTCTTCATACGCTATTATCTTCGCTACTATCTCTTTCAATTCTAACGGCCTTTGTATACTGAGCCTGCCGATAGCCATATCCGGGAGGGTATCGTCGCCGGATACGGTGACAAATCTGTGGTCAATTGCGGTTTCTCCGCCCTCAGGTGACCAACCGTGGTAGGTTGGCACGAATATCGGATAAAGGTTATAATCTTTATTGTAAGCGCTCTTGAAGTATTCAACGATGGTGTTTTTGTAATCGTGATGGGCATCTCCAACAAGCAACACATAAGCTGGCGCTTTGTCCCAGTAGTGATAGGCATAGCGGAGAAAGCTCTTTATCGCCATCGGGTTGAAAACGCCATTGCTGAATTCGTCATAGATGTCCTCCACATCAACTACCAGTACGTCCAGCCCCCCTTTTCTCCTGTATTCAACCAGCGGTTTTATTTCATCAAGAAATATTTCATGTGAGATGACAATGTAATCCACCTTGTGCGCAGGATTGCGCAAATTGGAAGGTTTATCTAACTTCGTTTGCTTCACTTTCAAATACGCGTTGGCTTGCAGAGCGCAGTAGCGGGTGGGTTGAGCGATTTTGTCTTCCATAGCCAACTGGTATTTGCCATCCTCCTCGGTAACCTCAAAATTTTCTATCCTCGCAACGATTTGGGAATTACTGATGTGATAAAGGTATATGTCCGGGTTGGAAAAGCCAGAAACTAAGTACCTTACATCGCCGCTCACTTCAGGTGAGGTTTCAGAGGAAAACTCAAGAAAACCATTTTCGGCTTCAAATTTGCTGTAGTATTCCAGTTCATACCAGTCGAGCATGAAATCATATTGACCTTCTGGGGTGGAGTTTTTATCCTCGCAAACTATCGTAAGCCAATTTATAAAATCTAAATAACGCTGGGGAAATTGATTCTCGGATACCGGGGCGGCCTGCCCGTTGAATTCCGAACTGAGAATATACGCGCTATTCAAATACACTGAAGCTCTGTGTAATTCATTTCGCTTATAGGTAATCCCTTGAAATCTCACTCGAAAGACGGCATGCTCGTCTAATTTTTTGGCTAAATGCGGCAGAAGGATTCGCATGTTCTTTTCTACGCGCTTGGGATTGGGGTGTTCGCCCGTAAAAACCGACCAAAAATAGTGGTCAACCACTTCCGACTTAACATTCTCAAGCTCATCGTGAAAGTTATCTATTTCAAAATGTTCTTTCCTTTTGAACGCTATGGGAATAACAGCCTCCGCTTTTTGTGGCGTTCCATCTTTGGTGAGCGTCCTTAATCCTTCCTCCCCCCCCCAAGTGAGTTTGTAAACATTGGAGGTGGTAAATTTGCTACTGTCAATCTTCTTCCCATAGAATACGATGTAATCCGTTTCGTCGAATATCCCGTCCGCTTCCCCATGAACGTATATTTGCACCTCATCGCCCTCTGAGTACAACTTAAACGTCCTTGAATCAATATTAGCAGCATCTGCGCCCCATGCCACCAATTCAGGGCGAGTTATCTTGTACAATCCGGTCTCGTCAACTATAAGTTTATAGGTGGAAACTGCCGCTTCACCTATCTTTGTAGCAGCAGGCGGTTCTGCCTGTGTTATTCTATTTGGAAGGACACGTCCCCTTCTGCTTTCGCGCCATCTCTTAGCCTGCTGGTAGTTTGCAAGGGCACCTGAAAAAAGTCCTTCAAAATATGGCGAGTCCTGTTGTATAATGGGGGGGGACGAAGTTTGTTTAGCAGGGGCAAATTGGCTTTTTGGAACAGGATACCTCACTCTGATTTGTAACCGCTTGTATATCCTCAACTGTCCCGTGGATGGATTGTATTGAATAGGCATAATCTTTAGCCGGGCTACTCGTTGCTGGCGGATGTATCCTAATGGTTCAATTTCTGCCAATTTTGGGGGATAAAAGCGATTTTTCCCGTAAGCATGTTCATCAATGACAAATTCCACTTCATCGGTATGCAGGCGAGGGGGTTGGGTAGGAAATAACTTATATTTGCCCCTCATCTCAAATTCAGACTGAATTACGCTCACTTCAGGCGAAACGTCCTGCGGGATGCCCACAAGTTCAACGTATGCGGGCATTTGGGGTTTGCCCACTTCAGAAGTAAAAGTTACATTCTGGTCAGGCACAAGGGAGATAACATCATAAGTCTGTCCGTTAGCTTCCCGTTTTTCAAACCGAATCTCTGGAAGTTCAAAGTCAAACAAACTGCTGTCAGTTCCCGCTTCCGTCATCTTTAGCGGTACCTCTGACGCTAATGCGGGCTGAACCAACACCAAAAGAACTGTGACGAAAAGTACATACCTTGTCATCTACTACTCCTCTAAACTTGTTGGGCGAGTTTCCGAAGATAACTCTCTATACAGGGAGGCAGCTTGGTCTTTTCTGACGCCTCTTTGTGGAGCGTCAAGCACCTCGCAGACCAAAATTCCCCGCGAACCGAGATTGATTTCTAAAATATCTCCAGCTTTTAACGTTTTTGATGGTTTTGCAACTTGCTCGTTTACCTTAACATTTCCGCCATTACAAACCTTCGTCGCAATTGTTCGACGTTTGATTATTCTACTGACTTGCAAAAATTTATCAAGACGCATTGTTTTTTCTCCTTTGCGAGCCGTCCTTGACAAAGAAATGAGTTTTGACTCGAATAAACTTTTTGTTGCAACAACCCAAAATTTCCTTCACATTAAAGAGATTTTCCGATGTTCCTTGTGTTTTCCCATTCTCTCAATGTGCCATTAATCGTAATTCGGCATTGACTTTTTTGATACCTGATGTTATACTATTTGAGCCTCTTAGAAAAAGTTGGTAAAATTACAGGAGAAAAAACATGAAAAAGAAAGCAATGCATGCACCTGAACTCCTTAACGAAGCCTACGATTACAAACCGCACCCCTCCTCGTTTTCAAGGGGAATGCGAATAGATATTCGTGGAGTCACAATTTTGCTCATCTCTGGTACCGCCAGCGTTGATGAAAGAGGGCAATCTGTCCACGAAGGCGATTTCAAAGCCCAAGCATGGAGAACCTTTAGAAATATTAAAGCCCTGTTGGAATCCGAAGATACTACATGGCATAATGTAGTAAGAACAACATGCTATCTCAAAGATATGTGTTATTACGACGAATTCAACGAAGTGCGAACTCAATTCTATGAGCAGGAAGGGCTGAAGTTGCTTCCGGCAAGCACTGGAATTCAGGCTCATCTTTGTCGAGATGAGCTTTTGGTGGAAATAGAAGCGATAGCTATCTTTGAATCTTAGGAAACACAACTGAATTACTGGAATTATAATGATAATGGGTAAAATAACCACTTTGATTTCCGAGCAGCAAGCCATTCAGGTTGCAAAACGGGAAGCACAGAAACTTGGTTACTCTCTAAAGTCTTATCGGGCTGGCGTAGAGCGACGTCAAAATAGCGTTAATACGGGCGACTGGATAGTTTATTTTGAGCCGATACCACCCGAAGGTACAGTCATAAAAGGCGGGGACTTATTGGTGTCTGTGGATGCCAAGACGGGGCAGATTGCTAAAGTTCAACGCGGTCAATAACGGGGTGAATTGTTTGTAAAGAGGAAATTTTTTGGTTAATTCCAAGAACAAACTTGATATTTGAACGGAAGGATTATGGAGGAAAAGAAAGGAGAAACAAATGAGATTACCAAAAAGAACCAGCTTAACAATTCTAATAATCATACTGTTTATCTCATATCAGTTCATAGCGACGAACACTGCCATAGCTGGCGGTTCCGGCACTTCCACCGCTACCTTCTTAAAACTCATCCCCGACGCCCGTGCAGCGGCAATGGGAGGAGCGGCAGTGGCTGGAGCCGGCGCTGGCGCAGAGTGTTTGTACTGGAATCCCGCCGCGAACGCCAAATTAAGCGGCGTTGAGTTAGAAACGTCCTATGTAAAATGGTGGGACGGAGTTAATTACGGCTATTTGGGATGTGCGTTTGGACCGGTCGGATTGAGCGTAACGTTCCTGCGCATGGACGAGTTTACCGTCACGGATTCCGAGGGTAAGGAGACAGATGTCACTTTTACTCCCCAGGACATAGCCGCCGGATTCAGCTATGCCAGCACAGTAGGGGAATTTTTAGCCGTAAGTGTCGGCGGAAAATTCATCAGAAGCGACTTTGTTAACTCTTCCAACTACAAAAGTGGAGAAGATATTTCCGCTTCTGTCAACGGTTTAGCGGCAGATGTTTCCGCCCTTTATGAAACAGCACTTCCAGGTTTAAAACTCGGTTTTGCTTTACAAAACATCGGAAAGATGAAATACGGTCAAAAAAGTGAGAATTTGCCTTGGACGATGAAATTTGGCGCCGCCTACAGGCCTTCTATGCTACCCGATGTTCTAACTGCGCTTGACGTATCGCGCCCTATTGATGGCGAGCTACAATTTAATTTGGGCGTTGAAGTTTTTCCGCTCGGTTTGCGTGAATCATTTTCTTCACTGGGGACAACTGATGAAGTAGGATTTGATGTCCCGGTGGAAAGGACATCCAGTGATATAGACGACTTGTTAGCTCTGAGAATCGGGTATCAAAGCGGAACAACAGATATATCCAGCGGGTTTGTAGCAGGCTTCGGCATTCGGTATTTCAACTTTCAATTCGATTACGCGTATAGCCCTTTTGTTGACCTAAATAGCGCACACCGATTCTCCTTTAAATTGATATTCTGACAGAGGTGTTTATTTATGCCAGCTAATCTTACACCACAATATTTGTCAGCAAGAAAAAGATTTCAAAGTGCCCTAACCGATGTGGAAAAGATTGAGGTTTTGAAAGAAATGATTGCTTTAGTACCTAAACACAAAGGTACTGATAAGCTTCGAGCTGACTTGCGGTCAAGATTATCTAAACTACAAAAACAACCTAAGAAAAAAGCTGGCGGTAGAAGACTCTCTGAATATTCTGTCAAACGACAAGGCGCGGCGCAGGTTACTCTGGTTGGTGCGCCAAATGTGGGAAAATCTCAAATAGTTGCGAGCCTTACCAATGTATATACTGAAGTCGCGCCGTACCCACTTACGACGGTTAAACCGATTGTAGGGATGATGCCCTACGAAGATATTCATATACAACTGATTGACACCCCCCCCATCACCGACAGCCCTCCACAACCCTGGTTACTGGACATCATAAGAAATGCGGACATGGTTCTGCTTATTATTGACCTTTCGTGTGATGAGGTACTCGAACAGATTGAAAATGTCATAGAAAAACTTACATCCTCAAGAATCAATTTGGTTGAGAGAGAGCCAGAACCAGAAGAAGAATTGGAAGATGAGGAAGGGCTGTTAGATTGGCGTATGTACAAAAAGACGATAATAGTTGCCAACAAAGATGACGCTAAGAAGGCTCAAGAAAGACTCGAAGTTTTAAGAGATTTGTATTCTGAGGGATTCCCAATAATATCCATCTCCGCCAAAGAAGCCCGTGGGGGTGAAGCTATGTGTTCGCCCTTTGGCTCTGTGACTACCTCAGAATCAGGGAAGGGCTTGGATGTACTTCAAGAGGAAATATTCAAAGCGCTTTCCATCATTCGCGTCTACACAAAAACCCCAGGACAAAAAGCTGACAAAATTGACCCAATTATCCTTCCAATCGGAAGCACAGTCCTTAATGCCGCTACGAAAATACACAAGGAGTTTGCCAATCTGAGGTATGCAAAATTATGGGGTTCGAGCAAGTTTGATGGGCAAACAGTTGGAAAAGAGCAAATGTTGGAGGATGGAGATATTGTGGAATTTCATTTCTAAGAGGCTGTGTGAAAAGTAGGTTGGGTTGAGGCACGAAACCCAACAAACACCAGATATTCACCTGTTGGGTTTCACTTTCGTTCAACCCAACCTACGTGGGCATTCAAGGAACTAAAGAGAGTTTTCCCTCCCCTTCTGATAATATACCAACATCATGACATACCAACGTCGCATTTTCAGAGCAATACTACCTTCAACATTAGCGATGTTAGCTGCTCTAAGCGTTGGCGGGGTGTTTATCCTCGCCGTTGGTGAGAAGCCGTTTGTGGTATATCGGATATTGTTCCTTAACGCCTTCGGCAGCGCAGACGACATTGGTTATGTCCTCTTCAACGCGACGCCGTTAGTTTTTACAGGGTTGGCAGTAGCGATAGGTTTTCGCGCTGGGTTATTCAACATCGGTTGTGAAGGGCAATTGTATGTAGCGGCGTTTGTAGCAGCATGGGTGGGCTTCAGGCTTAACGTTGGCTTTTTTGTGATGCCCGCATGTATCTTTTTCGCGCTCTTGGCAAGCGCCGCTTGGGGTGCGATTCCGGGTTTGCTAAAGGCGAAGCTTGGGGCGCATGAGGTAATCAACTCCATCATGTTGAATTTTATCGCTATCGCCCTCACAAACTATCTGGTTACGACAGTATGCAAGGAAGCGGGACAGATGACACCTCAAACGCCTCCCATCGCCATACCAGCGCAACTCCCCCGGTTGGCGCATATCCTGCCGATTTTGCCCAGAAGCAACCCCCTCACAGTGACGTTTTTGATAGCCATTTTGATTGCGTATTGCAGCTATTTTTTTCTGTGGAAGACAAAGTGGGGATATGAACTGCGGATGGTAGGACATAACCCATCAGCGGCGGAATACGGCGGAATTAATGTATCTAACAACACTGTGCTGGCAATGACGTTGGGCGGAATGGTAGCCGGATTAGCCGGTGTCTGGGATGTGTTAGGTTACAGGCATCGTTTTCTGGATAATTTCTCGCCCGGACTGGGATATACGGGCATAGCCGTAGCGTTGCTGGGACGAAACCATCCATTGGGCGTTGTCGTAGCTGCGCTTTTTTTCGGATTATTGCAGAAAGGTGCGCTCGACATCAACATATTTACCAATGTACCGCGGGAGATAGTTCTGATTATTCAAGCATCCACCATTATTTTTCTCATCGCAAGCGAACGAGTTGGAGGATGGGTGAAGAAACAACGAAAACGAGAAAACGGGAAAACGAGAAAACGAGACACCCCTGCTTGAAAACGGGAGCTTTCCCGCCTGTTTTCTGTAATGCGGAAATTGGATAATTAGCTCTCCCTCCTTTCTATTCTTCTGACTTCCTGCGCTTCTATCTCAGCCGTTTAGCGTAAACATAATAGGCACCTATTGGCATACCTTTAGCATCGGTAAGGAATGTTTGTAGGCGCGTAACGCCTGCCTTCAGGTTGAGTGTAAATGTGACATCCTTTGCTTGGGGGGCGATTGTTTGGGTTTCTTCCTGTTCTCCGACTTCAATTCGAGCAGTCTTCAGGTCAAGAGCCTTGCCGCCGTGGTACCAATCCGTTATTTCACCGGGGATGCCGGCAGTCATGGCTTTGTCCTCTTCTTTGGGCCAGCGTCGCAATTCAAAAGCATACTCACCATCGGTGGCAATTTCGATAATCCAATAGCCATTGCAATTGAGTCCCTGGCGAATTTGGCCTTGGTTCCAGGCGCATTGCTCACCGTGCCAGTCATGGGTAGTTATGCGGGACGTTTGCTCATGTTCAGAGCCTATCACAATTGGACAGTCTTCATCGAAAGTTGCCGACACGAGTTCCCACCACTGTTCGTAGTGTTTGCGCAGTTCTTGAACCACATCGGGATGTTCGTCGGCAACGTTGTTTCTCTGTTCCGGGTCAACGAGGATGTCGTAAAGCTCCACACCATTGATGAGACGCCATCGGTTCGTCATGGTGGCGCTTTTCCGCCATTTGATGGGATATTCAACGCGTTGAGAATCGGTCACTACGACGCGGTCAGGCCAATTGTCGGCCTGCCCCATCAGAAGTGGCTTGAAGCTGACACCGTTGAAAGTAACATTTTCCGGGGCTTTGAGTTCACAAAGGTCAATTAGCGTGGGCAGAACGTCAATATTGGCGGTGAGTTGATTGATGTTTTGACCTTTCGTAAAACCGCCCTCGGGCCAATGTATGAAGATGGGGACGCGATGTCCGCCTTCATATTCTGAGCCTTTCATGCCGCGCATTCCTGCATTGTATCCCTCCTTGACGAACCCGTCTTTGTCCAAACTACACCCGCCCGATGAACCATTATCGGTCATCCAGATTAGGATGGTGTTGTCTTCGATACCCAGGGCTTTGAGTTTATCTCTGAGCCGTGCCATGTTATCGTCAATGTTGGTAATCATACCGTAGAAATTCGCCCGATAGTCAGGTACCTGCCCGCGATAGGGCGCGCTGTAAGAATCGGCTACATTGTACGGCCCATGCGGCGCGTTGGTGGGCAGATAACAGAAAAAGGGGCTGTCTTTGTTCTCCTCAATAAACTTCATCGCCCCGTCGAACCAGACATCCGTACAGTAGCCGGTGTGTTCTTCTGGCTCACCGTTGCGGAAGTAGGTGTCATCGAAGTAGTCGTTACCCCAATAGTCGGGCGTTTGACTGACGCCCCCACCGCCGTGAACAAGGGCGACGTCGAATCCCCGGTCATGCGGTCGAAATGGGTAGTTATCCCCCAAGTGCCATTTACCGAAGATGCCCGTTCGGTAGCCGCTTGCCCTGAATACATCGCCCATCGTTACCTCGTTCTCACGAAGCAAGGAACGCCCCATGATGGTGTGCCAGACACCGGTACAGTTGCAATAGTGTCCTGTCAGAAGACCGGCCCGAGTTGGGGCGCAAGTCGGGCCGACGTGAAAATTCGTCAGGCGTATACTTTCGTTGTAGAGATTGTCGATATTTGGGGTTTTGATAATCGGATTGCCGTGACAGCCTAAGTCGCCGTATCCTTGGTCATCGGTTATGACCAAAACCACATTCGGCCCCCTATTCGCCTGCACAACGACGGATTTATCGTTCTGAGTGTTACTATTTGGTAATATGTTCTTTGGCATGTGATTGCCTCCTTTTTCGAGCAGGGAACTGCGACATCACACCTCCGCTGCATTGGCTTAGATACCTCATTCCTCTAATTCAAATTCTTGTTTAAGAAAATCTACCGTTGCTTGATGACGTAATTTGCAAACGATATTCGGATTAGCAAATATACCTTTAAAGGTTTTTGCTTCGTCTCTGGAGAATTTTTTTATCCAGTTCATGCCAACTGCCCATTCCGACAACTCAGGGACATCGCTGTTTTCATTTGCCTTGGGTGCTTCAAGCTTTAACTCAAGCAACGGCTTTTGTTCACTTTCCACTATGAAGTCCTTAATCATTTCCGCCTCTTTTACGACTTCACCGAACCCCACGTACCCACATCCCTTCATGTATGCGAATACTTTATCGCCTCTTTTTAGGTTCTTTAGAGCACGCGAATATGTTTCGCCTTGACCGGCACTAATATATCCATAACTGCAATAATCGTCCCAGTTTCTGTGAACTCCTTCCCCTACGTTGAAAAACCAAAAACCGGACCATGGAGCTCGTGTTCCTGAACGTTTTTGTACTTCCTCAGGGTCCATTAACCACGCCTTTCCGATTAATTCTTCTGTTTCCGTTTTAAAAAACATAAAGAAAATGACGTTAATATCAACATCATGCTCTTCCGCTAAATACTGAACAATCCGCTCAGATGAATCGTCCAATTCCGCAGCTACAATAATCATTCTATGATTCGTATTTATTTTCTCTGGAATAGCTTTACCAAAATATTCACTAAAAGCTCTTGGCAAGTCTTTATTGAGATATGCGGATGCGACGATGTTTATTTCTTTATACGTCAAATCCTTTACCCAACTGGCATAGTCTAAAATTTGAGCAACAACATCCCTCGGGGTTTTGTCCCGCTTTAATTCAAGAATAATCAGGTCCCCCTGTCTATCAATTCCTAAAAGGTCAATTATTCCGCCATAATCAGTAGAAACTTGCCTACCGATGAAAAGTACCTCTATTCCAAGAAGTGATGGTTCTTTCTCTATCCAGTTTTCAAGACGATTTTCAGAGTCAAGTTTTACCCGCTGTATCTTCTTAAGTTCGTTTCCCTTAGCTTTCCATAGGTTCATACTAAAAGCCATAATAAATATCTCCCCATATTCTCATTTGCTAAACCACGCTGATTCGCTATTTGACTATCAACATCCGTCGTGTTGCCCTAAATTTGCCTGCTTGCAACCTGTAGAAATACAAACCACTGGCTGCCCTTTCGCCTGCCTCATTTCTACCATCCCAATGAATAGCGCGGCTTTTAGAGGCATAAGTGCCAACGGGTTTCCTCCCCAGATGGATGGTTCGTACCAACTGTCCGTTGATGTTATAGATGCGTAGTTCAACATCGGCAGCGTCAGCTAATTGATACGGAATCCACGTTTCCGGATTAAATGGGTTTGGATAGTTAGTTAGTAGCGCAGAATGTTCAGGCGCAACTTCAAAGGTACCTGGTGTCGTTAAAGTTTTGATGAGCCCTTCGTTTAACTGAACTCTGGTTAGTTTCAAGGGCGAAGGCAACCACACGGGGTTACGGCTACTTTGTTCTTTGGAAACTGCGAAATGAATATTGAACAGATTCCCTTCAACAACGGCGGCTTGGGAATGTGCAAACGCCACGCAAATCCTTCCGTCGTCAATTTGAGAAAGAATCTGCCACTTCTCAAGCTCTTTGTTCGGTTCAACTTGTAGGGAGCTTAGGATAGATGGGTCAAATGTCAGAGTAATTTCGCCAGACAGCAAACCTGATATTTTTCTATCAATTTCAATGGGTATTTTCACAACCTCGTCTCTTTTGCCTGTAACGTTGGGAAGCGTAAGGTGGACAATATCGGACTGCGAAATTCCCCCTACCTCCCTTTGGGAAAGGGGCAAAATCCCCCCTACCCCCCTTTGGGAAAGGGGGGAAAGGGGGGATTTTGCAGACGGCGCGACATTTTTACTTTCCGCGGGAAAGCTGGAAATCAACCCGACGGCATACTGCAAAATCAAGGCGGCGTCCAGAGCGCTGAGTGTGTTGTCGTCGGTGACATTGCCTGCCGTCTGTTGAGCCGGTGTCAATGAGCGCAATCCCACAATGTGCTGTAGGATACAGGCAGCATCAAGAGCGTTGACATCACCATCGTCATTAACATCTCCATACAGAATGGACGGTGGTTCGCCAACAGTAATGTTGCGGCGTTTGACTTCGATTTTGCTGTCTCCTTCCACGCGCAAGCGGAGAGTATAGGTGTCAGCCTTTAAACCCGATGTATCCCATTGGCACATCAAATCCTCAAACACGACAGTATTGTACACCTGGCAAATTCCCTCCCATCCGCTTGTCGCATCCGCGCCTTGTGCATATTCCAGAATGTAGGCGAGATTTTCACCTGGGTTATTTCCGCTATTTGCCGCACTGCCGAAAATATCCACTAACCCTCTTGCAACCTCGCTGTGGTCGAAAGGTGAACTGATATTTGCCATTGGCAAATTATAAAAGAAGTTTACCTTGATTACCTGTGGCGATTCCCAGACGTTGCCTGCTTTGTCCGTAGCGCGTACCTTCAAGCTGAACTGTTTCTCTGCGGAGGGGTAAAGAGACTCGTAAGTCCAGCTTTCCTTGCCAGTCGCTTCTACCCAACCTGCGCCGTAGTCTATTTCGACTTTCGCCACACCGGACGGCTCATCAAAGGCAGAACCTGACACTTTTATGGGAGCTACGTGGAAGTACGAAAGATGCGCAGGATTTAAGATTCGCGCTGTCGGTGGAATGTTATCAACGATGAGCGGACCCGAAGAGCCTTCGCCTTCATTTTTAGCCCTGTCAGCCACTTTGAGGACGAGTTTGACGCTGGTAACAGCGCTGAGTTCGCCGAGCAAAATAGTGCCTGTGATAATGCCTTCGGGGGTGATGTTGACAATCGCTTTGGCACCGGGCACTTCCGCACCATTTTGGTCAACAACTTTTTTGCTTGTTACCGCCGAGCCTGCTTCCGTTTGTCCTGACACAGAAAGTGAAGCGTTGTTTTTGGTGAAATTTCCTTCCGCCCCCTGCGACAGAATTTGCAATGCGACAGTTGGCGGCGTTGGGTCAACGATAACGGCAACGGTGAAAACGCTTTCGTTATCGCCCGTATCCGTAACCCGGAGTCGCAAAGTGTAATCACCATCTGGATATTCCCCGCTTTTGGTATTCCACTTTGCCAGTTCAGATTCGGCTACCGGGGCACTTCCGATGGCAAGAACCTTCCACGCTCCTTCGGGCGGAGCACCAGAGGCTACTTCGAGTATCCAGCTTTGCAGATTGATGTCAGTAACGGTACCGATGATGCTAATTTCGCCGCTGATGTAGTCGCCCGGCTTAGGTTCGGTGATACGCGACGCCGGGCGATGCGGCCAGGGAACGGAAACAAAGTTTGCATTTCCAGACAACGCTCCGTCATGTCCATGATGAGAGGCGTCGGCGGTGTTCCTACCGCTCTCTTCGTCAAAACGCCAATAAGCAACCAAATCGTTTGCGCTACCTTCCTGAAGCTCGTCCTTGTTTGCCTGTATTTCCGCAGGCGTTCTTGCTGCGTTCCAAATTCGGATTTCATCCAATTGCCCATTGAAGAAATTATCGCCTTCCCCGCGCCAACTGATGAAAATGTCGGAAGTGTTTTGGGTTGAACCCGATTCAGGCAGATGCGTGTTGCTATCGACATGATTGCCGTCAATGAAAAAGTAGATGCTCTCCGTCCCCTGCTTCACAACTGCGAAATGGTGCCACGAACCATCGTTGAGAGCCTGCTCTGAACCAACGCTCGCACCACCCTCTTCGCTCTGCATGAAGAAACTTATCCTCCCGCTTGATGATATTTTTATGTCAAAGGGAAATACGATTGCGCCTGCTCTTTTGGCGATGATGGTTTTGGTTGTCGCCGACGATGCCCAACTATCGGCGCGAACGCCAGCCCAAGATTTCGGCGGAGATGTTGTAGCCCAAATCCCCCCTTTCCCCCCTTTGAAAAAGGGGGGTAGGGGGGATTTGGAATCGGCATCTGCCAAGATAGAATCTTGGGCTACACGATTAGCATCTGCCAAGATAGAATCTTGGGCTACACGGTTGGTATCAGCCAAGATAGAATCTTGGGCTACACAGTTGGCATCAGCCAAGATAGAATCTTGGGCTACGTTGAACCAACCTTCGATGGTGTACGAATCTCCCAAATCAAAATTCAACAACTCCGAATGCCCAACCTGCACGTAATCACCCTCGCCATCCAATTTCAACGCCATATTTTCGTAAGGTACGCCAAAACCTGCGGCATACAGTTCGAGCGCTCCTTCATCTAAATCGTTGCTCTCTATCGTAAAGGTAGCGGTGTGGCCCCCTCTGCTTTCGGGACGAAACTTTGCTAAAACCTCCACCCCTTCACCCATCGCAAGCGTAAAAAACTGCGGGGAAGCAGTGAATTGTGCGTTGTCGCTTGAGATTGATGCCACCTGCAAATTCGCCCTGCCGATGTTTCTGACAAAGATTTTCTGCTCGCCAACTAACTCAACAGGTACTTCGCCGAAGTTTAACGACGACGGTGAAATGTCGATGTCCTGCTGCGAAGACGGGAAAATAAACGTCTCGTAAGAATCCACAAAAACCGCATCGCCAACCAACGCTCCGTGATTGGCATTGGGCGTAAAATCGTATGCCGTTTTTGAAGACGGTTGCCCATCGAAACGCCAATATCCGACCAAACCGGGCGTATCGCCGGGCAACGTTAAATCCATGCTCGCACGGATTTGTCCTTCGGTTCGAGCGTAATTCCAGATGCGGACTTCGTCTATTTTGCCATAAAATTCATTGCCTCCACCAACGCTATTACCTATTGCTAATATCCCTGCATTTGCTATTGAACCATTTATAAGACTTATATCTCGCGCACCTTCTGCTGTTCCATCAACATATCCCGTAGCATTTCCATCTCTATCAAATACTACCACGATATGATGCCAAGCCATATCTCGTATGTTCGTTGTTGTTCCTAACTCATGAATATAACCACCACTATCTCCTATGAATATCTCTACATCTGTTTCGCTTGGGTTAATATATATTTCATATCCAATAACACCAGTTCTTTTACATATGAGTCTATAACCATTAGTAGTGTCTGCTGTATTCATTTTAATCCAAAAACTAATTGTAAAATCACTTGTCCCAATATCTAAAATATCGTTATCTGCCACTCCTACATAGTCATCCACCCCGTCCAAACTCAACGCCCTATTTTGATACGGCACACCTTGACCGGTCACCACAACCTCAACCAGCCCCTCATCCGGATCATTGCTCTCAATCGTCAGCGTAGCAGACAATGGCGTCTCAGCACGCGGCGCATATCTGACGCGCACCTCCTGTTCTTGTCCCATAGCTAACGAAAAGGAATATGGCATGACGGTTATGTAATTGTTGTCAATGGCAATGTCCGTGACGTGCAGGGCTTGCTCGCCGGTGTTGATGACAGTCAATGTTCGCTCCTCAAATGTCCTGACAGCCACATCGCCAAAATCCAACTCAGTTGGAGATACCATGATGTTCGGCTCAACTGTTCGCAGTGCAATAGGAGCGTCGGATTCTACAAAAGAAGCATTGCCGAATAATGTGCCGTCGTTGGCGTTGGGTGATGAATCGTGGGCGGTGGGTGTTCCAGGCTCCTCATCGAAACGCCAGTAGCCGACTAAGCCGGGTTCGTTGCCTGTTAGTCGGAGGTGCATGGTGGCTTGGATTTCTTCTTGCGTGCGGGCGTAGTTCCAGATGCGGACTTCGTCGATTGTTCCGTCGACGTATCGAGAGAATCCTGGGACTTTACCAATGTGAAAGTTCTCAGGATTTATTTGTGCAGCAGTTTCTGCTGTTGATGCTTCAAGAACACCGTCAACAAAAATTGACATGTTTTGGTCTTCATCTCTTACGCCGACGATGTGGTGCCAAACATTATCTTTAACATTAGTAGCAGCAGTCACACTTGTAATTGCTATTCCATCATCAACATTAAACACAATTTTACCATCTGACTCCTGAAATCCAAACCACTCGCTACTACCAGCATCAGAAGTCCAACTGTGAACAACGCCATCAACACTCCCACCAGGAGGAATTTTAATCCAGACGGAGATAGATAAATCGTTTAACGTAAAAACATCACTATCATCAATATTAACATAATCTCCATCCCCATCCAAACTCAACGCCCGATTAACATACCCCACGCCCCAACCAGTCACAGGAATCTCAAGCGTTCCCTCGTCTGGGTCAGTGCTTTCGATTGTCAGCGTGGCGGAAAGGGCGAATTCGTCCGTTGGGGCAAAGCGGACGTTGACCTGTTGCGACTGATGCGAAGTGAGCGTGAATGAGCTGGGCGAAACGGTCAAGCGGTTGTCGTCGGATGTGATGTCGGTAATCGCTAAATCTTCCGCACCTTGATTGGCGATGGTTAAAATCAAGTTTCTTGACAATCCGGCTGGCACGTCGCCAAAGTCAATCTGATTCGGATTTACAACAATATCTGGATCGGTGGAATAAGTGTAACTGATAGATATTTCATGTAGCTTCGGCGTTGCCAACCCGATTGGATTGGAAAGGAGAAAAGTAGCGCGATACTGCACGAAACGAGCATCGTTATGGATGGGATTTATCAGCGTATCGGAGGCGGTGTAGCAATCATCCGTGCTGGTGGGCCCATACCACAGCGCGGTAGCGAGTTCGGCTTCAGTCTTGGCAGATTTGATCTGGAACTCAACAGCGGTGTTCGACGGTGTATCCGCAACCCACGAGATAGATACGAAAGTGCAGAGATAATCGGTGTCATAGACGCTGGAGGTGTAAACAATCTCTCGACCGCGATTGTAGACATCGCCTAAATCTTTTGTTGTGCCGAGAAACGCTCCATGAGTCTCCAATTCTGCGCGGTTATCCTCGCTAAATCCAGTCTCACTTCCCCAGTAGACGAATGAGTTGATATTGTGGGTTGTGCCATCATAAAAATTTGAAAAGACGATGTCCAGACACCCATCGCCATTCAGGTCAGAAACGGAATTTCCATTAGTCCCGTGTGTTTGTAGTTCCGTTCGATTTTCATTGCTGAATCCCGTATTACTCCCCC
>CAZRLY010000107.1:0-18226 GCA_964601015.1 uncultured bacterium | reverse complement strand
CATTACCTGCTTTATAAATAAGCAGTACAAATGATATTGCATTATTTTCTTAAAATAGTGTATACTATAAGCCAAGAATTCACTGCCGATTTCACAACGAAAGCCAACGGTTTTGGGTGTTAGAAAGGAGTTTCCATTGTCTCTTGCATCCTGTATCCTGAAAAAAGAGAAAGAACTACGCGTCAAAGATGGACATCCCTGGGTTTTTCGCAGTGACATCGCCGAATACCACGGCAGTTTTGAACCGGGGGATATAATGGAAGTATACGACTCGGCGGGCGGATTCTTAGCGGCAGGTTACATCAATCCGATGTCGAAAATGACTATACGAATTCTCTCACGACAGCAGGGAGAAGCGATAGATGAAAATTTCTTCCGTAACAAATTGGCATGCGCGATGGAACTGCGAAAACGCATTGCCGGCGATAACACTTCCTATCGGCTGTTTTTTGCCGAATCGGACGGCATCCCCGGATTGATTGTCGACAAATTCAACGATTATCTTGTGGTGCAAATGTTGACGTTAGGAATCGAAGTCCGCAGGGAAACCATAATCTCGCTTTTAATTGACCTATTTAATCCAGTGGGCATCTTTGAAAAGAGCAGTGGCAAATCCCGCGAACCGGAAGGGTTAGACGCAAAAAGCGAGGTAGTCTACGGCGATATGCCTGAACTTATAGAAATTCAGTTTGATGGATTGACTTTTTTAGCCGACGTAAAACAGGGGCAAAAAACGGGATTTTTTCTCGACCAAGCTGAAAATCGGCGGGCTTTCGCAAAATACGTCAAGCAGGGGGATAGAGTTCTGGATTGCTTCTGCTATACGGGAAGTTTTGCGTTGATAGCAGCCCAGAAGGGCGCGCAATGTATAGGATTGGATGCTTCGCGCCGAGCTTTGGAAGTAGCGCAGGAAGCAGCGAGGTTGAACAATCTCAATTGTAATTTTGAGGAAGCCGACGTCCTACACGAACTTCGAGAATTGGACGCCGCAAAAGAACAGTTTGATGTCATAACGATTGACCCACCTGCTTTTGCTAAAAAACATAGTTACCTCAAAAGCGCAAAACGCGGTTACAAAGAGGTAAATCTGCGTGCGATGAAACTTCTGAGGCGAGGCGGATTTCTCGTCAGTTGCTCCTGTTCACAACACGTTGGGGAACTGAGTTTTTTAAACACGCTAAGACTCGCAGCACGAGATGCTCAACGAAAACTCACGTTTTTAGAAATCAGGGGGCAATCGTTTGACCACCCGATTGACGCAAATCATCCAGAAAGCAGATATTTGAAGTGCGTGATAGCGCAAGTCTTTTAAGGTTCGGAGCTACTTGGAGTGCAAAAATCAATGAAGTGTATTTTTGCGTACTTGGAGTGCAAAAATCAACGTAGCGGCAGAACTGTGTGTCTGCCTTTTGCAAAGGAGGTTAAAATGCGCGGTGATTTTGAAACATATTTGACCATCAGTTTAGACGAAATATTGGAAATGGAAGACGAAGCGGGCATCGACATTGCAGTGGTGATGCCCAAAACCGAAATAGAACCGAAAAATAGGGAACTAAGCGATATTTTAAGAGGCAATCCGAGAACCATCGGCTGTGCCTTGATAAACCCGCACAAAGGCGAAGAAGCAGTAGCGGAACTAAAAGCCGCCGTAACTGAGTGGGGATTGAAGGCTGTGAAACTGATGCCTGTTATCCATGAATACAACATAGATGACGAGATGGTATTTCCGCTCATGGATATGGCGCGAGAATTGGGAATCGCAGCTTCAATACATTCCGGCCCCGACAACTGTCATCCTCTACGGATTGGAAAGGTTGCCAGTCGCTTTCCCCAAGTGCCCATCATAATTGACCACATGGGTTTTCCAGACAACGTTCAGGACGCAATCGAAGTTGCTGAACAAAACGAGAACACCTACTTAGGCACAACCATCTTGCGCTTTTATCGGCGGTGGGCTGAAAACCCGGATGAAGCAACGCCGATTGAAGTCAAAGAGGCAGTGGAACGACTCGGGCCAGAAAGAATCGTTTTCGGTTCTAACCTGCCAGAGTACCGTCCGATTCAGGTGATGCGAGCTATCCAGAGACTACAACTCGGCGAGGACGCAGAAAGGTTGATATTCGGGGAAAACCTGAAGCGGATTTATAGCCTATAGCGATTAACGTTCCTGACTTGCTATCGTGTCTGGCTATCCAATGCAAAATCTTTAGCCGCTGTCGAATGAAAGGATGGAGGCTATTATGATAGATATTGAAATTATACGCGAAAAGGCAAGAGCGGAAGAGATTTCGATAGTTACACATGCCCTTGTTGAAGCACGCAAAGATGGTGTTATGCCAGAAGATATAGAGGCAGTTTTATTGAGCGGAAAAATCATTGAGGAGTACCCCGAACGCTGTCGCTGTTTGGTATACGGAATTATTGAGAATAACATACCAGTCCACGTTTTATGCGAATACTATGATTATCTGTTAGATGACCGGGCGGATATTGTAGTAGTCACTGTTTATGTTCCTGACTCCGGTGAATGGCTCGCAGGACAAATTAGAGAGCCAAAAAAGACGGGGAGGTGAATGATATGGCCACCTGCCATGAATGCCGCTCTGAGATGCGCGAAGGCACTACCGATATGGAATTCGAGAACGGCGGATTGAAAATTACTGTGTCCAATATTCCCGCAATAACCTGCGACTCCTGTGGTGAAAGCAGAATTAGACTTGCCGTAGCAAAGTACGTCAGCAGTCTTGTAAATCAAATTATCACTTTTGAACGTGATATGAAACAAAAGGGTACAGCGAATTATCCGCGTGTTCGCGTTGTCTCGCTTGCTGCTTAATTCATACATAGAAACCAGGTTTTTTCGGAAAAAAACCTGGTTTCTTAACCCATTGAATAAACCCGCATCCTCGTCTCTTACATTTGGTGTTTAAAAACTTTTAGCCTCCAAATCCTTCCGGATATCTTCCCGGATTTAAAATAGGGGCTGTCCAGTCGCCTATTTCATTGAGGGCTACGGGCGCGCCGTTTTCGACGAGATGCGATTTGAAACCTGCCAGAAATATCTGAGTTTTTTCGTAGATATTATCGTAACTTTCGGGCATCTCGCCTGTTTCAAACATCTGTTGTATCTTCAGCAACGTCGGCAGCCACAGGAATATGTCCCTGTCCCAACCAGACGCTTCCCACCAGAGAAACTGCTCTACGAACCCTCTTCCGTAGACTTTAATCCAGGCATTAGTTCCAGCGCCTGATATTTCCTGGATGCAGCCGTAAAACGGCTTGCCGCCGTCGCGTCCCTCGTGTTCCAGAATCACGATGCCGTTGGGAGACTTCCAATCGGGCGTTTGATACGATACGCTTTTCACGCCCCCGCCAACGCAAGCATAAGCGAAGTACAACCCGTGTACGCCGTGGGTAGCGTAGTCGGACATCGAATTGTCCGCCACATAACCCATAATCGGCTCAATGGACTTAATCTTACTCCTGATTACTTCAACCTCCTTGACGTACTCAAAGGAAGAAGCGCACATAATCGGAGTGTCCTGCTTCTTTGCAAGACTTATCATCTCCGACGCGTCTGCCAAACTGTAGGCGAAGGGACGATTGATGAAGATGGGTATACGAGCGTCAAGATAGGGGCGTGCTAAATGCTTGAAAACCGGCACTGCGTCGAAATCCGATAAAATGACGCCGTCTACCTTGCCCACCATATCGTCGAAATTCTCCACAGTCTGAACGCCATACCTCTCGGCAAAATTATCCATGTCCTCTTTGTTGATGTCCCAAACATGCGTCATCATCATGCCTGTGCTTCTGATTCTGCCGTCTGTGGGATTGATAACCGGTCCCCAGACATTTATCACATGACTGGCTGGCCCACACGTCAGAATGCCAACCTTTAGTAATTCAGAGTTCATTGAAATCCCCCTTTTTTGGTTGCGCAATCAGCTTTGCAAAAATACACTTTGTTGATTTTTGGTGGTTCACGAAGTAACCACTTCCCAGATTTTCACCTACCTAAAGATTTAGTCTAAAGACAAGGTGCTGGCTTAATAGATTGACTGATAATAGCCAACACCGTATCTTTAGATGTAGTCTTTAGACCGGTGAGAAACTCCTGCTATTAAAAGCACTTATGATACCTCAAAACGTCTTAACTTGATGATACGCATGTACCCCAAAAGTTCGCTAACATATATAGGCTTCCCTTCTTCCGCTGCATCGCATACAGCCTGGCATACTGCCAGCGTATTCAAATTGTTGCGACCGGAGATGCCCGGTTCTTTCCCTTCAAGGATGTAATCTCGGAATGCGTTCAACACGCTTTGTTCTGACTGCGGCACACTGAACAACTCCACTGACTCAGATTGCCCACCGCCGGCAGCCTGAAACTGAATCCCTTGCACATCATAAGCCCGCAACGTGCCAGCATCGGTTTGGATTAGCAGATGATAGAATCCATTTTGCGCGCAGTGGGTGAGGCAGTAGTTTCCGATGACGCCGCATTCAAATTCTAAAACAGCCGAGACACCCGCGTCGTGTTCGTATTTGCTCCAGGGCGTGTTGTACGTGCGAGCTATAGCCGATTTTACATTGCCAAGCCAGAACACGAGATTGTCAAAATGATGGCAACTCATGTCCCACACCATCGCATCTTTGTAGTTCAGCGTCCGTGGGTTGGGGCGGTGGCGGTGGTGGACTAAGTCAAGGATGGCTGGCTTTCCGTAGGTTTCCTCGTCCAGGATTTTTTTCATCGTTTCCTGGATGGGCTGGAAACGGTAGTTTTGCGCCACGCAGAAAGCCAACTCCTTTTCCACCGCCATGTTTACCAACTCCTTCGCCTTCGCAAGGGAGGTTGTCATCCCTTTTTCGACCAGAACGTGCAGCCCGGCGGCGAAAGCCACCTCTGCTACGGGAGCGTGGAATACCGTTGGAGTGCAAACAATCACGGCATCGGCGTCAACCTTTTCCAACGCCGCTTCAAGCGTACCAAAAGAACTTTCCTCGCCGAGTCCTGTTACCTTTCGGGCGTTTTCCAGAGCATGCGCGCTCACGTCTACGAGGGCAACAGGTTGCCAGGAGGCGTCGGCCGTAGCGAGGCTAATTGGCCATCCCCCGCGCCCGGCTACGCCAACATGGATTGATTTAATTACGTTGTTCATAAAATGTTCCTTTCGTTGATAATTGAGTAGCTTGATTAGCATTGTACCAGAATGGGCTGTGTTTGTCAAGTGAAGAGTAAAAAGTAAAGAGTAACTGAGCCATCTTTGATTTAAGCAAGGTTAGCCCCTGAAAACGGACAATGAAATTAGGTAGTTGATGTATATTGTTGACCTTTTCTTAATTCGATTAAAGCGGCGCATTTGCACTCCGGAATAAACACTCTGATTGATTTCCCTTCCCTGCTAAATTGGGTTCGTTTGGGCTCTTTATCCCCCGGAAGCATCAAAAACGCTTCGTCAATTGGTTCTTTTGGGGTTATCTTTATGTCTAATTCTCTTTGGGCATTTGAGCCGTCCTTGATAGATGGATGCTCTGAAACAACGCTGATTACATAATCACCATCGGGATTGACAAATATCTCTCCTGAAGTTAAGGGTGGAAGTTCTAAAGGGGCGGGGTCAAACGCCAATCTCCTTCCTCTCAACCGCTCAATAAGCGGTAAATACGATTGATAAACTTTCACTATTTCAATCCATTCCTCCTCTGTAGCGACATTGTGATAACAACTCACCTGCGGAAAAGCGCCATACAACAAACATTGCTTTAGGTATTCTTCTTCAGCCCTACCTGAAATCGGTCTTCCATCCATCCACATATAAATCATCGGCCTGGCCACACACAAGAAGAACTGTTTGGTCAATGCAACCTTTCCACTACCTTCTAAAAGCACACAATCAATACCTTTTGTCTGTTGAATTGTTCTTGGTTTATTAGCAAAATTCACTAACCCCTTGGAATGCAATTTTTCGGTTATAATCTCAGTAATTCTGTCGTAAGCAAAGTTGATATTATAACACGGCTTGTTGTCTACCACTGTGAGTCCATCATCATGGGCGAAGTCTAATTCCTGATGCCTGAAACAATCCAAGAAAAATCCGTCAACCTTTGGATACGCTTTTAGTAGTTTTTCCATCTGCTCAACGCAATATTTCCCCCAAGGCAGATTTACATCGGGATTCATGACGTAAAGGTACGGCCAGCCGGCAGGGATGCGATTTCCATTTTCATCCTCGGCAATAGATTCCGGGAATCTCCCTTCAGCATATCGCTCATAACATTGACTGAACTGAAAGTATATGTTTCCATAAATGCCATGTTGATGAAGGTAATTGATGAAATCCCCGACTGCTTGATAAGTGACCACAAATCCTATCTCACTATCTGGATTTTCCAATTTAGCCACATTTTCCCATTCTTCCGCTTCGGGGGCATATAATCCATAGAAAGGAAAATGGTCATGTATCTCCATGAATTGAAAGCCTATCTCTTTCAGACGCTTCATCCTGTCTTCTATTTCATTATCCGGGCGTTGCTTTGTAATGTATGTCTCCCAGCTATCCTCCAACCTTATGTTGCCACAGAGGAACGTTCCTACTTGCTCGTTTATTTTGCTTAGACCTGGATTAAAATATTCCCTGTATTTGTTGTACAACCATCCCAATCCCGGACGCCAATCTCCTTCATGGAGTTTCATCAAGATTGATGTTGAAAGCGGCTTTTCCTCTCTTAATCCCATGTCAGGGTGAGCCACTTCAAAATAGGCATCTTTATCGCTTTGAGGCTCGAAAAGATAGCGACTTCCGGGGGACCGCTTATCCAGTTCCTCACTAAAGGTTATTCCTACGTCCAATTCTTTTGAATACATACACACTATAGGTACCAGTATCTCCCGCTCCCAACCTGGTTGGAGGTATACATATTCAAAGGGTATCGCACCATCAATAATAAAAGGTGTATTTGCGGCCGGGGCCCAAAACTGGAAGCCAATAAGAAGCGGCAGAAGGAAGTGAACTTCTATCGTTCGGGAAGTTCCCTGATTCTTTTGTAGCACTACTTCCCATCTTATATAATCCTCTACCGAAGTCTTAGAGACTTCGGCTACATTCTTGGCGAATTCGGCTACGGAAAGCATGACTTTGAGATTAAAATCGGCGGACTGAAAGTGTTTTATAAACTCTAACTTCTTGCTATCACATTTTCCTGAAGATATACGGAAAGGCGTCTGAAGGTCAGAATACCACTCATCCTTCAGCCCATCATAGATTTTTACTCCGCCGATTTGTCCCCCAAGTAAATTGATTTTTTTATCCTTGTAAATCAATGCCCGCAGCCAACCTGTTTCTCTTTCGACAGTGAGTTTTATATTGTTATTTTCTAAAACCCATACTGGAGATTCATGTCTCATTTTTGCTATCCCCGGAGTATATTCTTTGAGAAAGGATTTAACGCCATCTTCCACCCACCGGCAGGGGGATGTGCCGGCTTAAATCAAGAATACCAGCCATACTCCTCCACTGCCTCAACGAAGGCCATAATGTTCTCCCAAGACACATCTGGTTCCAAGACGTGAGTGGGAGCCAGGACCAAGCCCCCACCACCACCTACCGTCTCTATCCGCTCCTTGACCACAGCCCTCACCTCCTCTGGCGTGCCGAAGGGCATGGTAGTCTGTGTGCCAACGGTACCCCAGAAGGCCAGGTGATTCCCATATTCCCGCTTGAGCCAAGTGGGGTCCATGCACTCCGGCTGGACGGGATTCAGGATGTCCACCCCGACTTCGATTAAATCGGGGATGATGGGCCTGATGTCCCCGTCGCTGTGGAAGTGAATCAACAGGTCGTTCTTTACCTTTTTGGCTGCGGTGTTCATCTCTGCTATCCGAGGCTTGAGCCACTCCCGCCACATCCGAGGGCTCATCAACATACCCCGCTCCGTACCAATATCGTCACCCGTAAAGAGGATATCGACGCCGACTTGAGCCAGCCGTATTGCGTTGGTGACTGCCCAGGAGTTTATGCGGTCAAGCAGAGCAGCGGCAAAATCAGGGTTAATCGGGAAGTCGCGTAGCATGTTCTCAAAGCCACGCAGGAGATAAGCCGGCTCGAAAAGCGTGGCGTTGTAGTGGCCCACACTGGCACCCACAGCGTACCCTTTCTGACGCCAATAGGCCACCCTTCCTTCTAATCCCTCCCAGCGATAGGAGGCTGTTACATCGGGGAAGGGGTAGTCGTCCAGTTCGTCCGGCTTAGACATGTTGCGCAATGGGTGTACATAGTCATAATAACCCAGCCCGGATGAGCCAGGTATGATGCCTATCCCCCATTCGTTGACCGAAGGACTGGGAGGAGCAGTATAGTCCGCGTTGAGCCATTGCCATTGATGCGCGCCTGGGGGAGGGCCCAGATAGGATGAGAAGTCGGTGCGCAACCGTGTTGGTTTGATGCGAACATTACGAATATCAAAATCAAAATAATCCGCAGGGCTATCCGCGCCGGTCCGACGGCGAAATTCCGAAAACTTGCGCGGTGTGAGTTTCAACACCCAAGGCACTCTATCGGGTACTTCGCGCCTGCACGCTGTAAGAATCCTATCCCGTGGTTTCATTCCTTTTTTCCTTTCTTCACACAGGCCTATATTGTTTCTCGTTTGAAAGTAACGGAGGTTTTTCCCTCTGAATATCTGAGGATTATATCGTCTTTGAATTCGCCGGCCTTGATTATTAACATGAGTTCGGGAAAACTCACTTTCTCAAAAGCCTCTTTCAATTACGGATGGCTCATCCGAATCAATAATGGTTTCGCCCTGAAAACTCGCCTGGCTCGCCCCGACCACCGCGATGTATTCTCCCTCCCTGATGAACGCGCCACGATTAAGTTTAAGCCCGTCGTTTTCGAGCAGCATGTCTGTGACGCCCAACGCCACGGTGTGGACGAAACTCGGTTGACTCGCGCCGGAGCACAGTGTTCCTTCCTTGACGATGAACACACTGCCGTCCGCCTCTTCTATTGTCATGACAGTATTTTTCGACGAGTCCTTATTGCTTGTGGCATAGAGAAGGTTCGCAATGCGGATGTGCTCACCGGTCTTGAGTTTGGCGCGCTTGGTCTGCTTGAGTACGATTACCCGTTGCTCGTTGTAACTTGCGAAGCGTCCGTAGCCGTAGTCAGGGTAGACCGAAAAGATGACGCCCCCGGTGTTGTTGATGTGCAGGGTTGCGATGCTATGTTTTCTTAGGGTGCTGTCATCGGGGTGCGGAACGGGTTCGTCAAGTTCCTGGCTGACGCTGAAACAGTTGCCGTTCAGAGCCACATCGCCGAGAGTCTGCCAGTGGACGCTGACCTCGAATAGTCCGTCCTCTCGCGCCACAAAATCATCAACTATCACGAAAAAGCGGCCTCGCATCCAGAGGATGTTACGAGTCCAGTCCATTCCGCCGTAGTCAGCCAATCGCGACCGAACAATGCCGGAGCGCTTGAAATTGCCGAGGGCTTCGAGCGTTGCGAGAGGTGGAATGTTGGTTTGAAAGGGCGCTTCACGGAGTGCTGTAGCGTCCTCGGAAGTAAGTGATACCTCGGTCGCGTCTGGGACAGACTCTTCCGGTGCGGCGGTTTCGTTGCTTTTGCTCACCACGGCGCAGTTGTGCATTGACGGCGGTATGGCTCTGAAGTAGATAGAACCGTCGTGCCTACTGTCCACAAGGAAGTTGCAGCCTTTCCATGTCAGACCAAGAATGGCATTGGTATCGGCGTCGCGATGGACTCCGGGATTCTTCGCCCAGTAGCCGTCGAGACAGAGATATTCAGCATCCGAATCAAATTTGTCGCGGAAGGTTATCTTGTCAAAGTAAGGGAGCCCGGGCTTGCCGCCTTGTACTTTTGCAAAGTATTCGGGAAGTGGAACCACGAGGACACCACAATAAGACTCCGGTAGTTCTGGCTTGATGTCGGAGGCGTAGAGGCCGTCGTTGACCATCATTATCCAGCCCGGCGGGAGTTCCGCTCCGTTTTTTCCCGCGTTGGCCCAGAGTTCAGGCTCGTCAAGCCAGTGTTCCAGCCACTTGAGTTGCGGATTCCTGAGAAACATCGCCCCGTAGCGGAGGGCGTTTCCGAGCAATGGACTGCCCCCGTATTCACACTCACCGTAGCCGCATTCGTGGCGGAGATTATCGAGAACCGCGACTGCCTTTTGAGAGCATTCTTTCAAGAATCCAGTTTCAATCATCCGTTTTTTTCCGCGGTGCGCATCGTAGCCGAGGCAGTGGCCGACGCCAGGCCAATAATAGTAGCCGCCGCAGTCGTCAAGGTTGGCGGACGAGCGGAAGCACATCTCAAAGAAGTTATCCACGCAAGGAAGCAAATCGTCAAATTCAGTGTAGCCGTAATATTTCTTGAAATATCTTGCTCCCCAAAAGAAGGTCAGCGCAGCATGGCTGGCGTGGTTCTGCATCAACCTACCTTCGGGGCAAGGCTTGTGACAATGCCAGCCGTGGTGTTCCTGACTGGCGTGGCGGGTGAGGGTTAAGAGCATATTCGCGATGGCGAGCCGGTCGTCGTCGGTGAACACATCACCCTCTTCTATCAGGTCCCAGAACAGGAGCATGATTTTGCCGCGGAAGAAGAAATCGTGCCCGTTGAAGTCCGCGTAGACATCTTTCATGCGCGCATAAAGCGCTTCCCTGGCTATCTCGCCTTGTCTCTGATTGTTGGTGAAGAAATAAGCGGCCATCGGCTGTCCGATGTTGGCGGCGTTGCTTACATCGCCGTTGAATTCAAAAAAGGGCTTGTGGTTTGAATCGGTCTCGTTAATTCTTGGCAGGGAGCTTTCGCCGCGGTTGAGCCCCCCAATGATGCCGACGAATATCTCAGCAGCTTTTGCAGTGCCCTTAGAATCGCTGCCAGCAACGATGACGGCGTTCGTGCCGGCCGCATACGGGTTATGTACTGTGTGAATGTGGTAGCAGCCCTTGCCGGGAAGGTAGCCATCAGCAAATGTATACCTCTGTCGGTAAAGTTCATAGGTTAAGGCGTTACGGAGAGAGTTGCCCACGAGAATGACGTTGCGTTCGTGTAGGATTTCCTCGCCTACGGATGCGCTGTCAATAACCTCAAGTTTCTCTCCAACCCGCTCACCAATAGCGGAGGCTATCTTTCGCGCAAGTATCAAGAATTCCGATGGTGTAGCGATAATTGTCCTATCGCTTTTGAGAGGAGTTAATAGGTATAACTTTTTCAGTTTGGTTATCTCTTTCGTAATCTCTGACAAGTCAATCCTCCTCCATATAAATTTAATATCTTCTACAAAGCAAATTGCAGTCTGACCGCTTTTTCATGCAAATCCCTGATAGCTTCATATAACACCATGCTCTTGTAAGAAGCGTAAATCTCAGACGGTGGCTTCTTCCCTTCCAGAATCAAATCCGCAAAGGCTTGCAATTCTCCTGCGAATCCTGTTGTCACTTCTGTCCATCTACCCGATGTCGCAAACTTAGGTTTTATCTCAAACATACTCCCATCACTGCCGTCATAATGTGTCAAGTTGATGACATTCTCAACCACTGTTATGGTTTGATGCCCTATCAATTCCAACTTTTCATAGGCGTTGCCTCGAGCACCTTCGCTTGACATTGACAAGCTCCCTATTGAGCCACTTTTGCATCGTAGAGAAACAAGATATGAAGCATGCGCATCGGTTTTTACTGTATAAACCTCTTCTATATCTTCAAGCAGGAAATTCGCCAGGTCAATGATATGGATGCCAGCATCAAACAGAAAATAACGAGCCTCCTCGTTACTGCTGCCGTAGCCACCAAGAATGTAGCTGATGTTAAGGTGGAATCCCGATGTGTCTCCTTTATTTGTGATAATCTCTTTGCATTTTACATAGGTGGGCGCATACCGCTTTTTGAACGCTGTCATCATGGTTTTTCCGGTTTCACGGCTCACCTTTACTGCTTCCAACGCTTCTTCAGATGTGGTGGAAGGCGGCTTTTCGGTGAATACATCGAAGCCAGCCTTCATCGCTTCTATGCCGAACCGATTCTGCATTTTGGCATTGATTACGATGATGACGCCATCCAGGTCTTCTTTTTCAAACATCTCTTTGTAATTCGTGTACCATCGGCGGGTGCCAAATTTTCTGGCATTCCGCTTCGCTTTCTCTTCATCTAAGTCACATGTCGCTATCAGGTCAAACGGCGCAAAACGTAAGGACGGGAAAATATTTGCCGTCGAATGCCTGCCACAACCGATGATGGCAATTCTCGCTTCCTTCATTTTTCTCCTCTCCCTTCCAAATTCTATTGCTCGGATACTTCCCTCTAAATTCAGGCATGCATCGGAAGTTCTGAGTCTTACAAACATTTTCTTACGTCTATTATCTTATCGTCGTGGGAAGCAACCACCATCCGTCCGGGTTCCATAATCAAAAACTCTTCTAAATTCCAATCGCCCTCCCAGACAATTGAATCAATTTTGGTAGGGGTAACAATGTGCATTATGAACACCTCTGTGACACTCGGGGATGTTGATGTCAGAGAATCAACCTACGATGTGAAGCGCGGAGATTGTATACCAAAAAGATAGATTTGTCAAGATTTTATTCATTCTGAAATGAATCTTCCTTTTCCGTTGACAAAATACCGGGGGTGTTGTATAATTTTGAATAATTGGTGCTCTTGTTGAGGTGGAGTTCAGATATATAAAGGAGGGAAAAGAGATTGGATAAAAGATTGTTCTTAGGGCTGTTTGTCTTGAGCCTATTATTCTCAAGTGTCGCAGTAGCGGCTCAAGACGCATCCTTAGTATTATACTTTCCTTTTGATGAAGAAAAGGGAGATATTGCATACGATGCTTCTGGCAATAACAACGATGGCCAGTTGATGGAGGAGCCCAAATGGGTACAAGGGAAATACGGCACTGCTCTTGAGTTTAGCGGGGATGAAAACAAAAACTACGTCGAAGTTCCCGACGATGCAAGCCTCAATCCAGAGCAGGAAATTACCTGCATGGCCTGGATATATTTAGACGAGTGGAATCCCACAGGAGGCGTTATTTCCAAGTACATAGGCTCGGGAAATCAAAGGAGTTATGACTTGCACATGAACCATAGCTCGAATTTGTCGTTCACGTCGGGTTGTTCATCAAACGGCAAATCTCAACTCGGTGTGAGTACGACAATTGCTAACACGCCCGAGGGCAGCCTGAAAGAAAAAACGTGGCAGCACATTGCTATGACTTTCAAGGCTAAGGAATTCTTGAAACTATATCTCAATGGAGAAATGGTGGCTGAGTCGGATGCCGCAGCAACTGACCATTTGTTTGACAACAACACGCCGTTTATGGTAGGCACTGACTTTGAGGTAGGTGGTGCCCATAGCGGGCAGCCAAGAGAATTTACCGGCATTATCGACGAGGTGGCTGTATTTAACAGGGCGCTTTCGGACGCGCAGATTAAACAGAAAATGGAAAGTGTTGCAGCAGTTGAATGGCGGGGAAAACTCGCTACGCTGTGGGGAAGGTTAAAAACGGAGTAAGCCAGAATGCGGAATTTGATGCAATTCACGCAAATTCTAAGCGATCTTATTTAAGGAGACTTATTTTGGATTTTGTAAATGAAAGAATAGCTATCGGCAATCGACACGAGTCCGCCGATATTGATATGTTGATGGAAAACGGCATTACCGCCGTTTTGAATGTAGCTTACGATTTAGACATCTCCTATTTTGAGGACGATGTTCCAGCCTACAAATTCAAGATTGAATATCATAAAGCGGGTATGATAGACGGCCCGGGCAACGAAGCCACAACGTTAGCAGCGGCAGCATATCTGCTGGTGCAGATACTGGAACGACATGACAAGGTATTTGTACATTGTCACGCGGGCGTAAGCCGAGCGCCGACAGTCGTATCGACGTATTTAGCATACGCACAGGGTATTAGTTTCGATGAGGCGCTCGAAGCTGTTAAGGCGAAGCGCACTGCCGCTAATCCCAACACGCACCTCAGAGAACTTGCAAGAACTGTTCTAACCGAAATCGTGAGATGATACGACTTTTGGGAATGGGAAGTAAAGAGTAATAATTCTACTTATTACTCTTTACTTTTTACTCACATCGACATTTGTCAATGGGCTTTGATGTTTGCCCAAATGGCAGCGAGTTTGCCTTCTGGGGCCACCGCAGCAGAAGGGATGCCAGGCCCCTCGACAGTAACCTCATCGAACGCATTGCTTGACGCGTAGCCTCCAACTCCGATGCGTCCTGCTGTATACGTGTCATCCGTCACGGTGGTTATCTCTTCGCCATTGATTACAACGGTGATGTCCTTTTTCTCAACGGTAATCTCTGCTTCGTACTTTCGGACGCCGGCGTCCGCTAACGGCTTGCCCGGAAACAGATTTGTATGCGTTCCAGCATCACGCCGGAATACTTTGACATTGTTATTCTGAGAGATTTCGATGGTGTAATAGCTCAAAGGCTCTTTTTGGACTCTAACCATCAGGTAAGTATATGTCCCAGCCGTTTTCTCCCATTTTATCTGTAGGAGATAGTCCTTCCAGTCTACATCACCTGCTACAACACCAATGTAGGTTGTCTGCTGAGTTCCAAGCAGCTTGCCATCTTTGACTTCCCAATCGCCATTGATGACTTCCCAATCATCCATCTGTTTTTGATTCTCAAATTTCCAGGTTAATGCCGACGCAGAAAGACAGAAAATTAGCATTAACGAAACACAGACAACACTTGAAAGAAACAATTGTACTTTCATCATACTTGGGGAGAAAACTCCCCTAACTCCTCCTTGTTTAAAAATAGACTAATCTGAGTTTCAATTATAACATATTTCCTTTGCCACGCCAACGAAAATCTTGCTGTACTATGAAATCCCTGCATTTCCCAATAAAAACTTGATATGCATACTGATTTACCGTATCTATGTACTTCTCGCCAGTATGCTTCCAGCCCTCTCTTGTCCGATTCGAGTCGGGTACACATATCATATCCACTCGATCTTCTGCAAGCCGGAGACGTCTGCTAAGAACTTGCCAACCTTCCCAAAATCCGTTTGACTGAGCGGCATTGTTCGGCAAGTTCAGACTTGCCTCGCCAACCCCTAATTGCGCTGTCAACAGCGTTTTCCTGCCACCAATATCGTGCTGCCAGAGGATTCCCGGTTGGCGATTGATCTGACCAAGCAGTTCACTACGGCCACTCAACTGTCCATCTCCTCGGTACTGTCGCCACTCGCCATCTCGCTTCTGCGACTCAGCATGTGCAAACGGCAATATGCAATTCAGAGCCGAGGTTACAGACGATATTAGGAAAATTATCATATGTGATGTCCTTTGCAGTTAGTCTCTGACCTTCTCAAGACTATTGTACTGACATTTCCACAGCTCTCTTAGCTCATATATGAATTAGAAGCGATGGGGCAACCCACTGTTTTTGCAGGAGTGAGCATGGAAACACAAGACAGGAACTATTCGGGCACCAATCGGACAGCCTGTCCGCCGTTGGCCAGTAAATCAGCCTTAAGTATTGTTTCGGAATTAACTTTCTTTCTCTCAATGCGAACTCTTGTACGGGTTTGCACCGCGTGGTCATCCGTATATATGTGGGCTGTATATTTGGTGTCTTTTTCGAGAAAATCCAGTGGTATATCCAACTGGCGCGGCGTGCCATTGTTCATGGTTCCTACGAACCAGTTTGAACCACTGCGTCTGGCGATAGTGGCATACTCTCCGATAGAGCCATTTATAACCCTGGTTTCATCCCAAACCGTTACCAGATGGTCAAAGAATTCCAGTTCAGGAGTCTCAGAGATTACCCCAGCATTTCCGCCGGCTCCACCTGTGCGCCGGGGTGCTCCTTCGGGCCGGTCATACCAGTAGAGAAATTGCCAGGGGCTATAAAAACAGACAGATTTGGCCAACTGATAGGCGTGGTTCCAAAGTTCATCTACCCGGGAATCAAAGTAGCAGACCGTCTGATCGCCCGCACCGGCCAGCATCCGGTTAAAGAGCACCATCAGCGAGTTTTCCGTGGGCTGCTTTACCTCATCGCCGCGGATACCTTCCTGAGTCATGAAGTTTGGATAGGTGCGGCTATATCCAGTGGGGCGGTATTCATCATGAACATCCACCATAAGATTGTAGACTGCTGCCTTTCGTATGCTTTCATGCATCCAGCTTGTCCATTGCTGAGAGCCTACGTTGACAAAACCGAATTTTAGCCCTTTGATACCCCATTCTCTGTATATGGGTAGAAGTTGCTCGAGTTGCTGCTCAAGAGCTATGTGGTTTACATAAAGAATTATGCCAATGCCTTTTTCATCCGCGTATCTGATAACCTCCTGCAAATCAAGAGGGCCACCTGAACGTTTGGGGTCCAAGCTGACAAACGAAGCATCAGAAGATTTATCCGACTCTCCGCCATACCAACCTGCGTCATATTCCACATACTGAAGATTGTGTTTGACAGCAAAATCCACACATGCCTTGCCGCCTTGAGTGGTTAATGTAACCTCACGGATTACTTTGCCGGGCTTTATCCAGGATGTATCATCAATTTCGCATGGGGCGTTGAGGTTTAGCATGATGAAGTTATTCTCAAGGAGTTTTCCTGGAGTATCAGCTATCATTATCACACGCCAGGGCGTCGTTACAGGTAAAGTTCCCTGCACATGGCCGGAAAGGACACTAACAACGCAATGTGGTTCTTTTTCTGAAAGCTTAAATTTCATCCGGGCGTAATCCACTAATTTTGCTTCAGCAAGAGCCACACAAGGGCCATTTTCCATTGATATGACAAAAGGCCGTTCGCAGCCGGGTTTAATATCACTCAACTGCACCTTTGAATATCTGCCTTGGGCGCTGTAGGTTGTCCATGTGGTATGGTTGGCAAGAAAACAGAACTCAGTTTCCTCACTTTCCACTGTAAAAGGCTTATCTTGTCCCTGAGATGATTTCACCGTATAGCAAAAGGCAAGTCCCTCATTATAAATCCTGAATGTTATATCAAGCAAATAGTCTGGATGTTCCTGCATCTTCAACTCAATCTTAACCTGCCTGAAATTGTCCCGGATTTCACTGCGCTCTCCATAAACAGGAGACCAAACTGCATCATGCAGTTCGTCGCTTATACAGATAATGCTGAAGCCTGAGCTCATTGTAGGTATATCTTTGAGGGATAGCCCAAATTGCGAATCGGTAATCACTGTTTCACCTTTGTAATCAACGCTGTATACTGGACAGCCGGAAATGCCGCCTAATTCAGCTATTTTGAATTTCATTTTTATTGCTTCATCGGGTGAAGAAAACTCAATGCTGTCTTTATCTACTGTGAGGTCAATTTTGCCATTCATTATATTGTCTCCTGATTTATTGGGCTTATAGGACTATAGGGAGAGCATCTCATTTTTTCCTTGCCGTCCCCCGACTTGAGTCTTTGCGTTGCCAGAAATGATTGCGTCAAGTTAGTGCAGGAGTTCCCCAGTTAGCTGGAAAACATAAGCCCCAGAACCAACGTCAAATGTCACGTAGTCATCGCTCTCGCTGCCATCAGCTATTCCCGCAACGCTGCCAACATATGAACCGTCTTTCCAAATGGGATTACCACCTTCCTCAATCGCAATGTTTTCTAATCCCATCTTCGGTACGCTCACCTTTGCCTGGCTGTTGACGGGTATTGTAACTTCGAGAGTCAGTGAATCGTTAGTTTTTTCCCAGCTTGAAGACACTCTCGCGTCCGGTATTCCCGGGACCGCTCTGGTTTATCCGGGCTCCTGGCGATGTTGTCATGGATACTGAGCACAAGCAGCGGCACCCGGCCGATCCTGAAACTATAATCCGGCATGGGACGGGGAAACGAAGTGTCTTGAAGGGGTTCTTTCGCCGCGAAATTATCTAAACAATGAATTTCGCTTTCTAGTTCATGCGTCCCTTTGCGAATGGTATCACGACACCACCCAAGTTCCTGTTCTGCAAGTCGCTGTCCAACAGGTCCAAAGATGCGAACTACTTGAGCCATGAACCGGCACCGGTCACTACCTTTAAGCTTTTGAGCGGTCTCAATATAAAGCCTTTTTTCATCCTCTGTTAATGTCATTGAATTATCCTCTGCAAGAATGGTATTATATCATATCTGGGGAATCTTTGGGAGATTTTTTATCTGGAAATGCCTAAATCATGACCAATATAACATTACGGAATCAAAATCACACGGTTT
>CAZRLY010000106.1:0-18241 GCA_964601015.1 uncultured bacterium | reverse complement strand
CCGCAGAACGATTCAAAATGCAATACGTGGATTATATTGTCCAGAAGATAGGTTCATCAGACAGGTTGTTGGCGAAACCAAATGTCTCCGAGCTGCCAATCTTTCCTTACAAGGAGCCCAGCGTAGCGGAGATTATCAGTGATGACGTGCCATATTTGCTGTTGTTGCTGTTGTATAATTTGATGTTTTTCATGGGAGCGTACATTTCCTTTTTGCGATATGATGTTCGGTAGGTCAATTTTCCAAAATCGACATATAATTAAGGAGAAACCGATATGAAAATTGAGTATTGGGATGTTGCGGATGCAGGGGATTTAGCTTACGTCTACAACGAGCAGCTTGCAGGGGTGCCGCATTGTTATCCCGTATCGCCGGACGAATTTGAAATCGGGATTCGCTGTCGAAAAGATGCTGACGAGCCTTACGAAGAGTTACATGCAGAAAAAACTATTGTCGGCAGGCAAAACGGCAGGATAGTTGGCTTTGCAGATGTTGTGGTGGTGGAGTGCGGAGAAGATGAGCGAAAGGAACGCAGAGGACTCATTCGCTTTTTGACTTATCAGCCCGGCTGCCGTGCTATTGGACAGGCTATTTTGGAAGAGTCCGAGAGATATTTGCGTGATTTAGGCATGAGTCAAATCGGAGCTTGCCGTATTACTTACGACGATGATGATTTTTCCTATCGCTTCTACCAGCTTGGGTTTGGACTGATTTCTGACCGGGTAGGGCATGTTTATGGGTTGTTTCGTATGAATGGTTACGAGATAAACAGCGCGGAACAGGGAGAGGTATTCATGAACCAGCCGGAATACAGCGTTGATGAACCTGTGCTACTCGACAAGCAAGTGGAAATTGTCGTCAAACAACAACCCGGACGAGGCGCACTACCCGGATTAACTGTGCGGGCACTTCGCAGTGGAACCGAAGTCGGGATTTGTTACTCTGTCTCCGTCGGCAAATATTGTCAGGCGAAGGAGGCACAGGATTGGGTTTTCATAAAATGGCTTGGCGTCGAAGAGGAAGAACGGGGAAAAGGTTGGGGACGCTATCTGTTGCAAAGAAACCTGTGGGAAATGCAGAAAATCGGCTATAAAAACACCGTCATCAGCACCGACATAACAAACTACCGAGCACTGTTGTTCTATACAAATTATGGCTATCAAGTAGTTAATACTGGTTATGGGTTTGTCAAAAGATTTGATACTCTATAGAAACCGAGTTTTTCCAAAAAACTCGGTTTCTATTATGAATCTGAGAAGCCAGACTCAAATACCAAATGATATGCCGTTATAACCCATTCTTCCATCAGGGCGTGGAATTTCCTGGCGGATATCCATATTTGCCTCTCCTTCTCCGGGTTCACCGCTTACAGTCAACTTGCATTCTTCCAGAGCGCTGACATAACACGGGGGATTGGCTATCAAATCTGCAATCCCCCACATCCACAATTGGTGGACTGCTTGTTTCAGATAAACCTGTTGGTCAACCGTCAGGTCAACGAAATGTAGTTTTCTTTCCTTGTCTCGAATGGCTTCTTTTTGCTCAGAAGTCAATGAATCGTAGAAAGCCGTGAAAATTTGGCTTCTTGCCCGGTTTCTATCAGCAAAAGGCTGACGAATGAAATTGACGAGTTCCGCAGGGACAGCACCCATTAGTAAGTCTATCAAGTCACGAGCCGCTTTTACTGTATCTTCAGGGAATTCTTCTGGTAGTCGGTTTGATGCCAATTCTTTTTCCATGAGGTTGATTATCTCCTTTCTAAGTGCCTGCCTGGCATAGCGCAGACGGGTTTGCACTGTAGTCTTTGGGATGTCCAAGAAGTCAGCAATCTCTTGATAGGATTGCTTTTCCAGGTGAAACAGCGTCAGTATAAGCCGCTGTTCATCAGGAAGAACAGAGAGTGCAGTCCACAAATCCGCCTGTGTTGGTTCTCGTTCTGCTTGGGCAACCGGCGTTGCTAAAATCTCTCCATACGCCTCTTCTGCTTGCTCCATACGTCCCTTTTCTATTTTATAAACTCGACATCGATTGACCGCAATTTTGTGTATCCAGGGGCCAAAACTGTTGTGGTTACGCAGGGCTTTTAGCTTCATGTAAGCAGTCAGGAAGACATCTTGAGTCAAATCTTGGGCTTCGGAGAAGTTCCTGATGTGACTGATGATAGTCGCGTAAACTTTTCCCTGGTATCGGGCGATTAATTCTGCAAATGCCGAGTTGTCGCCATTCAGGGATTTCTGTACGAGTTCAGAGTCAGGTTCATTTGTCATAAGTCCCTCTCTTCTTCTATAAATAGAGATAGGCTTTTTTGAAAAATGGTCAAAAAAAGTGAATGGATTTTTTATTTTCTTAGACGACAACTTATTTGCTGTGTTTTATGGGACTGAAAATCTTTCAGGTTGACGCATTCATGGATAAATCATTTACGGGTAATCCGGCAGGGGAACTGGTTGATTGCTGACAGGAGCAAACGGATGCGCAAGCTTTTTGCGAATTATGTGGAAAGGTATACTGTGAATTGGGAGGGATATTTTTATCGACAGAGTTTCAATGCCATTGCAACCATTTCTACAACGACATTCTCGTATCGTGTCTGAATGGGTGCCCTACGGAATATACTTCTCAAGAATCCGGCAGGTGTCCTCTCTCGTGGCATAAGTGGCAGCGTTCCGATTACTTCCTGTTCGAACATCCGCTCGGAATGGCTGCTTTTGTGGGCAATAGCATTGCGGATATATAAAAGACGCTCAACCTGTTTTTTGTCTGCCCTGTCCAGGATTATGAATGGCAACCCATTGCGAAAAAACGCCTTTGCTCGTTCCTCAGTGTATCGGTATGGGAGCCAATCAACGTAATTTCGACCACCAAATACAACATCACGAGCTACGCGGTCAGACTTAAAAGAGACTCTCAGAACAATTTCCGATGAAGCAGGAACTATTCGCCCTACCAGTAGGCCAATGAATAGATTCTCTATCAAGCGTTCAAGCGAGGTGATGGCCTCCAGATATAAGCCCGCATAAATCTGCTCAATATCGCGGCGCACAATAGCACCTGTAGTTAGAAGCTTTTCCATTTTGGCACGTGTTTTTTCCAAATAGTTAAGATGCCCTATAAACTTATTTGCAAGACTAATTGCCGGTCTAGCCATGTTGTGTCTCACTGTGAAAATACTTGAGAAGAGCAAGTCTTGTGTTCTGGTTAGTACTTCTCCTGGACGCAGTGGCCAGGACTTCTTGGGGTGCTGTTCCCTCTTGTATTCTATTTCCCGCCAGTTTTACCTTGGCTATTGTCTCAGATGGTATGGACTCCTGACGCATCTTTTCTAAAGGGTAACCAATCCCAAATTGAATATCGTAGAAGAAGGCAAATAGACTGTAGAATAGCGTCTTCTTTCTGAGTGGAAGAAATCTCATCTCATTTCCAAGTTTGTCATCAATTGTGTCCATAATAATCCTGAATCTACGTTCTACTTCCTCTCGCTCAAGATATTCTGAGTCCTTTTCCTTGTAGATTCTATCTATTGCTGACTTACTTTTTCCTATTACTCCCCTTAGCATTAGAAGGGCGAATTCGCTTGTAAGTTCCACCTCCTGCATACGGGCAATATTATCTTCTGTGAATATCTTCCAACTTCGCCATCGAGGCAGTTGTTCAGATGCAAGCTGATACATTGATGTCTTGAATTCTCCAAAGTACTCAGCATTTCGCAATTCCTGGTAGTTTAGCTTTACACCTGTTGCATTCATTCGCGCAAATATCTGTAGAATCTCGCGGTCATCTACTTCGGAAGGTAAGACATGCACACTAAACTGATAGTCCAGAATTCGCTGTTGTAATTCGGAGGGTAGCTCTGAAAAGCTCTTGCCGGAGAGTTCCTTGTTATGAGCAGGTTGGACGGTGAAAGTATCTCTTTCCGGATTAAAATCATCAAGCAATGATGGCTTTATGTATGATAATACGGTGCGTATTCTCTGTTGCCCATCAACCACCTCTCTGTTGGGTTCGAGACTGGACAGGTTCGCCTTTTGCTCACGCAGAAATATGATAGGTATTGGTAGCCCGCGCACTATCGTGTCGATTAGATATGATTTTGCTCCCGGCTTCCACACGGGACGCCTTTGAAAATTCGGACTAAGAACAAGAGACTTTGCTTTTTGCCAGGATACGAAATCGCTAACTTTGTAAATCGTTCTTGTAATCTCCAAGTGTCTCATTTGATTATCCTTTTTGATAACTCAAATTCCATTAATTTTACTGCCATCATGTTTAAGTTTAGCACATTTCTTTTATTATGTTAACGATAAAATTCGATTATAAAAATGTGAGGATAATTAATAATGAACGTAGATTTATCAGTATTGACTATCTCAGCAACAAAACCGAAAGGAAAACCAGCAGCTATGCTGGCTGAAATGGGCATTACAATTGTCCCTGTCGAGGAAGATGAAGGCAACGTTGACCGATACATACTTAGCGAGCAACTTGCCATCGAACGAAGGACTGGAAGCAACTTCCTAAGAGGCATCATGGAAAAAACACTGTTCACCAGCGCCATCTATCTGCGGGAACACTTTAGCATCCCCGTTCTGATTGTCGAAGGTGAAGTGAATTATGAGTATACAATATTTGACCCGCAGGCTATCAGGGGTGCTTTGTCATCTATGATATTGTTGTATGGGGTGAATGTTCTATCCACACCCAATATTGAGGAAACAGTGAACCTCATTGTCATGATGGCACGCCAAGAACAGATAGGAATCCCGGACATTTCCCTAATCCCCAAACGAAAAGCGACTACCCTTGATGACATGCAACGCCGCGTTATTGAGATGCTACCGGGTTGTGGCATGGTGATGGCAAGGGATTTGTTGCAGTATTTTGGCAGCGTGAAACGGATAGTGAACGCTACCGAAGAGGAATTTCGTAGTGTGCGAGGCATTGGTGCGAAGAAGGCGGCGGAGATGTATAAAGTGTTGAACGCCGAATATGAATCTGTCGATACGGAAAGGAATCTGGAAGATGCTATCGAAGAAGCACCAGAACTTCTTCTCAAACAGCCCGTCGCCTTGCTTGACCGGCAACATTACATCTATACGGAGGAAAAAGACCGGCATATTGTCGATTTGGTCTTCGTTGACCCAAAGGCGGATGAGTTGATTCTGGTGGAGTTAAAGCGTGGGAAACTTACGAAGGAACACTATGCCCAAATCCGGCGTTACTTGGATAATGCGCACAAGTCCCGGCTTTTGCGTGATTTTTTAGAAAGAGGAACAAAAATGCGCGGCATCTTGGCAACCGTAGAGGAATGCAAATTCAAACCTAAGGATGCAGATGTGTCTGTGTGCATCGTCGATAAAGAGCAAACCATCGAAGTCCTCAAACAACTCCGGAATCGCCGCCTTGAAAGCATAGTGAAGAAATAGCCCAGAGTATTTTATTCTTGTGTATCGGTAGTTCATATTTCGGGACTCACAAGAGATTGCTGAAATCCAACAGGTAACACGTATCTCCTGGGGACGAATAACTTCTGTAGTTATACTGTAGTGCTTGGGCATAACACAACTGTATCGTTTCATCTTCAATGGCAGCTAAAGCACATCCAATTGTAGAGAGCTTGGTATTCATCGGGGTGACAATGTGGTTATGATTGGGGGTTGCCCGAATACATTCCAAGATAGCCCGTTTAGCATCCATAGGTTCATTACAAGGAAACTCAAAGTTTCCTATGGTACCGTATGTTGTAGCTACCTTATCAACCAACTTTTTGAAGTGCAAATTGGCTTCGGGATGCTTTTCGACTGTTTCGCTACCAGCTTTTCCGTACCCCAAGGATATTTTATCCGGCTCAAAACTTTCGATGAGTTTGGAAGCGCGCTGATACTCATAACCAACAAGAATTATCAATTGGTCCTTTTTAGAGGGCAAGACTTCGCCCGGGTACCCCAAGATTGACCTGATGTCACCTACCCCTTTACTAAGCCACTTGTCCTCAGTTTCCTCGGTTGTGGAATAATCTGATGCACCGGTATATACGAAAGTAACTTTGTCTTCAGGTTTCTTGTGCAGGCGTAGCAGTTTGAAAAGTATGAGCAGAGATTCGTGGGTGAATGTTGTTATATCAACGAGGTAATGAAGTGGGCTATCCGTCGAAATTGACTTGAGGGCACTATCTAAGTTATCTGCTGTTAGCAGTGGGTTTGTGCTATCAATGGGCACATCCTCCACACGACTCCCAAACAAACTTCGCAGTGCCTTTGCATTTTCACCGACATAATGAGATAGGTTTTTGTTTTCCGCAATTAGAGCATGTTTGATTAATTCAGGCTCAATAATATTAGCGACAGAACGACATCTGTCCTCAAAACTCGCACAACAGATAAATACATCTATCTCTGATTGTAGGTTGTCCAGCAAATTTGTAAGTTTACACTTTTTTACGATAGGCAATTTGTCCTCCTTAGTCAAAGAGCTTCAATTGCCGCTCTTCAAAGACGCTATCAGCACCGTCTTTCTTTACTCTTCGTAACAGGGCATCCGGGTTACGCATCGCTTCTTCAACGCGGTCGCTTGTAACGAAGAGATAGCCTGCGAAACTGGTCGGATCCAAATTGAAATGGGGCGCAAGCATCCGGCTTAAAACGTACAGTCGCGTACGCCCAGTACCGTCCTTATTACCAATGGCTGACACATGAAAATAGCCAAGTTGCTCTCCGCGAGAAAGCACCTTACGAATATTCTCATTTGGTGCGTTAGAGAATGCTATCGAAAACATTCTACGCTCGGCTTTATCGGATAACAAAATTTGCCGAAAAGTGCCGCCGAGAGCCATGATAAGATTGAACAGTTTCATCAATAAATCTTTGTCGGGAGCCTCTTCGCTCTCATCACCACGCATCTTTTCGAATGTATCAAACAAGAAGACATCAGATTGACTACGGACGACAGTATTTTGAATACGTGGCGGAATAAATGTAATGAGTTGTCCGCTTGACCGGGCTTCAACCTCACTATACATATCCGCGGCAGCTTGAAGAAAATTCCGAATAATTCCTGATGAAATATGAACCAATTGGTCGAAGCCAGCGTAGCTATAGGAATAGCTGGACTTACTGGTGCCTGTTTTACTCTTCATGTAATCGGGACGGGCATAGCGATATGCGTCATCACTTGCCCTATATCCGCGTCCTTTATCTTCCCAGTCACGCCGGTATTTTTCAGCTATTTCTTTAATCGCTTCTTCTTGCTTTTCATCAACAGGAAAGAACTTTTCAGGAGTCGAATCAATTCCGAAAAGATTAAAGCGTTGTGAAACGATCTTCCCGATTCGTTTTCGATATGTTCCTTTATGATAGGTTGTAGTATAGATAGTTGAGATGTTGATTTCTGAATAGTCATGTGGAGAGTCTATCGTATGCCCTGTCACAGTGCGAAAGGTTTTATATCGGAGTTGAGTAGATACCTTTATGCTAACATCAGAACTCGTTCTGGAGGCTACCCATGAGTTGAGTATTTTGGTCTGAGTCATGTTGAGGTTGTCAGCATCGTCAATAAGCAAGTATATTGGGCCATCTGGCATGAATGCCAATTTTTTCAATTCACACAACATTGGAAATAGGAAATCGAAATAGCCACACAGTGGACCATTATATGGTAAGATCTGGGGATGAAATGAAAGTTTCTTTAGATAAGAATATACCTGCCTAGATAGCATTTCACAAACGTCCGCTATCGCTTGAAAACATTCTTGTATAGTGGAGAGGTTTTCAAAAGAAGGAGGCTGTAGAGGATTCCAACCGCAATCAGTGAGTAACTCAATAAACGAATCTGTGGCGAAAGTTTTTACCTGCTCAACTAAAGTACCATCTGTGTCCCCAAGAGTGTGTTTGGACATAGACGTAAAGGTGATCAGCGCAATATTGATTATCATAAAATGCTCATTGAGGAGTGTGCTAGCGCGCTGGTCTTCCAAGCGCTGCAATTCAGTCAAACCAATATCGGTATTCTTAATGGGAATGTAAATACTGTAAAAAGGAAGATTTGGTAAATTACATTTTTTAGCAAGACATTGGCAATCGGGTTGTAGATATCGGAACATCATGCTCTTGCCAGAACCCCTTGGTCCATTCAAAAAAACATGCCCTTCCCTGAGAACCTTGGGAAAGTCAGAAAAGACATCCACAAACAACTTGACGGTCTGTTCAGCCGACATACCTTCCGGCGTTGTGACTGTAAATGGGTTTCTTAATTCCTCAGATTTCTCCATTGTTTTCTCTCCTTAACTATGAAAGTTTTTCCTTGAGTGTTTCTCCAGTCCACTTGAGTTCAGGACACAATTCCTGAATACCTCCTACAGGAGCGGCAGGATAGCCGGTTTCTTCAAGAGTATAGAAAATCGTCTCAAGTGAACCTCCAATAGGGTCATATTGAGGGAAATCTTCAAATACTTCTATCGTTACACCGATTCTGTCAATATTTAATTGTGTCCGCAAAAAACGCATGCAGTACACGCGTTCAAGGTGCATCTTTAGTGTACGATCAAAAATTTCATCTAAAAGATAAACAGACTCATCACCTTTACGATACTGCCGTAAGGCTGCCTCCCGGCTCATTTCAAAGTGCAAGGCAATGTCCTGCTCAATCATTACGGAGTGGAGAGATTGAGAGTAGGCATGATACACTTCGCTACCCTCCAAAAGATTATTGTTGAGCAAGAAGCGCGATGCTCGTATTCGATCATCCGAAAGTTCATCTGCGAATCTGAGCAGGGCAGCCAAGAACTGTTTACGAATAATCTTTCTTAAAAGTGTAGATTCGACCTCAAGTTCTCCAATAGTATCTTTGTTGCCATTGATGCTTCCTCCATGGGCGGCAGCTATCTGGAGAATAGCCCTCTTCTCAATATCATCATCACCAGCTAATTTGCCTAAGTAACCCATAATGTCTTTACACTTCTTTTCATGCCCCTTTCGTCCATAGACATTACCTACATCATGAAAGTATACAGCAGCCAATAGGACATAGGCTTCGTAGGGTGTTAGTTCACATTGAGACACTCGTAGGAGTTCTGTCATCCGTGAAATGACTTGATCAATGTGCGGCTTACCGTGGTCGTTAAGGTAGATTGGGTCTTCGCCACTCCGTATTCCACTCCACATTGCCCCCTTCTCAACCTCGGGATAAACTTCTTTTTCCAAGTATTTTGACATTTTATCAAGCTTTTCAACATAATCAAAACCACCAGGAAATGAACTTCTGTCCTGCTCTTTTAGCCACTCGTCCAAACGCTTATTCTGATATATTTTATCTTCCATAGTACAATATCAAAGTGATGATTTGAATAAGGAAGCCTCTAAGAAACTGAGAAATTTTATATATTCCAGTAGGTAAATTCGCAACAATTTTGGCTACCATTTTTGAATTATTCAATTCTAAGTTTATCATATTTTCTCCTTCAGGTCAACAACAAATCTTCTTTTCTTTGCAGGAAGCGCATTTGCCGTCCAATCCAACAAAACCCACCCGGATGAGGCGGATTCATACCAAACGTTTCCCTTTCAAAATAGTGGATTTTATTACTCGCCAATTTTTTCTTTATTTTTTCTAAAGATTTCTCTGTTGACTTGGCTCTTATCTATATGGATACAGTTCGCAAATCTCCAGATATATGTTACAATTCGCTTATTCGCCCCCCCGATTAATTTCATGGAGGTTGACATGAAAGAGATTGAATCCTTAATCGCAAAAGCCATGCTTTCCAATACCGACATCGCCGAACAACACCGAGCGTTCAGCGAGATTGTCGAACGTTTTCAGGACATGGCTTACGGCTGCGCGTATGCCGTCCTCGGTGATTTTCATCTTGCTCAAGACGCCGTTCAGGAAGCGTTCATCGCCGCTTATCGCAACTTAGCCCAACTCAAGGATGCGAAGGCATTTGCAGGCTGGTTGCGACGAATCGTCCTGACGCAGTGCAATCGCCTGACGCGACGGAAAAACGTGCCGACTGAACCGATTGAAGCCGCTCTAAACGTCGTGTCTACGGCAATTGACCCGGCTGAGGCTGTTGTGGCTGAAGAGGTAACGGAGCAGATTCTTGCGGCGATAAGGAGACTGCCGGAAAATCAGCGTCGGGTAACTGTTCTTTTCTACATTGATGCGTATTCACAGAAGGAGATTGCTGAAGTCCTACAAGTGCCGTTGACCACAGCGAATAACTGGCTGTATGCTTCCCGGAAACGTCTGAAGACGACTTTGAGTCCCGAACTAATCAAGGAGGGGATGTTTGAAATGGTGAGAGACAAGCTACAGGAAGGAAAACTGGTCAACGCCGAGAAGTTGTTCAACGCCATCGAACTCGGCGACATCGAAAACGCAAAAGAACTGCTCAAGCGCAACCCAATGTTGATTTACGTCAAGCACAATCGGGGGACGCAATGGGAAGAGGAGTTGATTACCGATGAAACACCTTTGCACGCAGCAGCGGATGCCGGGGAAAAAGACATCGCCGAGTTGTTGCTTGCCAACGGGGCACAGATAGATGCCAAACGAAGCGACGGTAATACGCCCTTGCACTTAGCGGTGAGCGTGAATAGCCTTTCCGTTGTGGAGTGTCTCATACAGAATGGTGCCGATGTCAGTGTGCGAAACGATTGGCAGGGAACGCCACTACATCTGACAGCACATCAAAAAAACACGGATATTGTGATGTTGTTAATACGAAACGGCGCGGATGTTCATGCCCAAGATAAATGGGGGCGAATGCCGTTCGACGTTGCAGCACAACACGCTCGCAAACGCTACCGGGCTGCACTCGACTCCCTTGTGGCAAAACTCAAACAGGACTATTACGTCCTGGCCGCTATTCTCTATGGCAGTGTGGTTCGAGGCGACGCTTGGGAAAAATCGGATATTGATATCACCATCATTCAACGGGATGGGCTGCAACGGGACAACCGATGTTTCTGGTTGGTCGAAGATGGCATTAATATCTCAGCCTCTGTCGTCTCGCGCAGCCGATTTAAGCGCACGATGGAGGGGGCGTTACAAGGTTCCTTCCAGCATTCAGTTCACTCCCAAAGCAAGCTCTTATTCAGCAAGGACGAATCAACTGAAGCTTGGTTTGAAGGAACAGCCCGCATCGAGGCAAAAGACCAAGAATTTCAGCTTTTGCGTGTGGGAGCCGCTGTGCCGCCCAGCCTATATAAAGCCGAGAAGTGGTTTTATGCCAAAAATGACCTGAATTATAGCTTCCTGTGGCTACTGTACGTGGTCAATGAGTTAGCCAGAGTGGAGGTGGTTCTGAACGGTGAAGTGCCTGGGCGTGAGGTGATTCATCAAGCACTGAAGTACAACCCTGCCTTTTTCAATTTGGTCTACACAGACTTAATCAACGGGCCGAAGGACAAGCAGTCTATTCAGCAAGCACTGGATATGACCAACGCCTATCTGGAGGAGCGAGCTGACCGCTTGTTCAAGCCGGTGCTGGATTATCTGGCAGAGGCGGACGGGATGCGTACCGCTTCAGAACTCAATGCGTACTTCAGAAAAAAAGTGCAAACGGCTGACCTTTTCTGGGTTTACGAATGGCTGGCGCAAAAGGGCATCATTGAAAAGGTAGCGGCACCGATGCGGCTGACGAAAAAGAGTCAGGTTGCGCTGGAGGAACCGGCGTACTATTACGATGCGGATATTTCTGACTGGGATTTTTAACTTAGGAATGGCAATTAATTAAGTGAGGCATGGTTATAAATCGGCGTAGGTTGGGTTGAGGCACGAAACCCAACAGGCCGGGAGACAAGTTGGGTTTCACTTCGTTCAACCCAACCTACTGAAATGCCTAAGTTATTTCGCAGCCATTTCTTATGCGTTTGTTCTAACTGGGAGGAGATACCATGAGAGATACCATTATCGTTAAGGGGGCAAAAGAACATAACCTCCAAAACATTAACATTGACATCCCTCGCAACAAGTTGGTCGTCGTCACCGGCGTCAGCGGTTCAGGCAAGTCGTCGTTGGCGTTTGACACAGTTTACGCTGAAGGACAGCGGCGTTTCTTAGAGTCGCTGTCGGTATTCGCCAAAAAATTCGTCGCACAGTTGAAAAAACCAAAAGTTGATTTTGTTGTGGGCCTATCGCCCGTCATCTCCATAGAGCAGAAAACCACAGTCCGAAATCCCCGTTCGACCGTTGGCACTATGACTGACATCTACGACTATCTGCGCATGTTGTTTGCCACCATCGGGGTTGCCCACTGCCCTTACTGTGAACAGGTCGTGCCGGTGAAGGACGCAAAGCAAATGGTGGAGCATTTGCTCGCACTGCCCGAAGGAACGGAGGTTGAAATTCGCGCGCCCGTCTTCAAATTCTACGGCGAAGATTACGCCTACCTCTTCGACGACGTTCGCACCAAGGGGTATCGGCGAGTCCGCATCAACGGCAAGCTGCACGACATCAGCAAGGAATTGGAACTGGACGAAGAGCGGACGTATCAAATTGACGTTGTGGTTGACCGCTTTATCATGAAGAGCGGTATCGACAAACAGGTGCTGGCTTCTCTTGGCCACGGGCTGCTAATTGGCGAAGGCTTCCTGAGTTTCCATATCTTGAACCCGGCGCACGCGCAAATTGACCACGAAACTTTCTATGCTGACTTCGCTTGTCCTAAACACAGCGTAGTGATGGGTGAGGTGGAGCCCCATTACTTCAGCTTCAATCTCCCCTCTGCGTCCAGTTCCTGCGTATCTTGCTTAGGGCTGGGCACGTACCGCCAGGTCTACCCCGACTTGTTAGTGCCAGACAAAACTCGCAGTATCCGGGACGGGGCTTTTGTGAAAGCCGCCTTCAACTACGACAAAAACACCTGGGATGGGCGCATCATGTACAGCCTGGCCCAGCACTACGGCTTCAGCTTAGACACACCGTTCAAAGACTTGCCGGACGAAATCGTGGACATACTTTTCTACGGCACCAAGGGCGAGAAGTTCAAAATCGTTCTGCCAGAAGGAGGTGCTGTAGACAGAGTTATGGGCTTCGGCGGCATCATCAACCGCATTGAGCGTCGCTATCGCGGTTATCGCAAAGGAGGGGCATCTGACGAGTGGATGGAGGTATATCTCAAGAAGGTAATGGTTGAGCATGTCTGTCCCGACTGCGGTGGCAAGCGGCTCAAGCGGCAGCGCTTCCTTGTTACTGTCGGTGGCAAAAATATTCATGAACTGGGTGAAATGCCCTTTGAGGAATTGATTGATTTTTTAGAACACATCCCAATACCGGCGAAGAAAAAGGAGGCCGGCACCCAAATTGTGAACGAAATCACCCGCCGCTTGCAGTTGCTCCTCGACATCGGGCTATACTACCTTACCCTCAACCGTCCGTCCAGCACGCTCTCCGGCGGTGAATCCCAGCGTATTCGTCTCTCCACGCAAATTGGGTCAGGATTGATGGGCATGCTCTATGTCTTGGACGAACCAACCATCGGGCTGCATCCCTACGACAACATCAAGATGATGAACACGCTGAGGCAACTGCGCGACATCGGAAACACCGTAATCGTGGTGGAACATGACGAATCTACCATACGCGCCGCTGACCACATTATCGAACTGGGCCCTGGCCCCGGCATTCACGGCGGCGAGGTGGTGGCGCAGGGACCATTGGACAACATCCTGCACAATCCAGAATCATTGACGGGGCAGTACCTGTTGGGCATACAGCAGATTGCCCTACCTCCAATACGTCGCTCCCTCAATGGAAAGTATTTGACCATCCGTGGCGCACAGGAAAACAACCTGCGCGATATTGACGTGGCGATTCCGCTGAACACCTTCACCTGTATCACAGGCGTCTCTGGCTCCGGCAAAAGCACCCTCATCCACGAGATTCTCTACAAAAAACTCTACTCCATCTTTCACGACAGCCGCATACTATCGGGAAAACACAGAGGAATCGAAGGTGTTGAACACATCAGCGACATCATTCATATTGACCAGTCCTCCATCGGCCGGTCACCCCGCTCTACCCCCGCCACCTACATCGGCGTTTACGACAGCATCCGCAAACTCTTCGCCAACACGCCAGAAGCCAAAGCTCGTCAGTATACCGTTTCTCGTTTCAGCTTCAATGTCAAGGGAGGACGTTGCGAAGAATGTGGCGGCGAGGGAATCCTCAAGACCAAATTGCAATTTATGGCTGATGTTGAGATGTCTTGTTTGGTTTGCAGGGGAGCACGATACAACGAGGAGACGCTGGAAGTGATGTACAAAGGCAAGAACATCGCTGACGTACTGGGCATGTCCATTGAGGAAGGCGTCGCGTTCTTCGCTGACCAACGGTATATTGCGCACAAACTGAACACACTGAGCGAGCTGGGACTGGGCTACTTGAAGTTGGGGCATCCCGCCACGCAACTGTCAGGCGGCGAAGCCCAACGCGTCAAGCTGGCTCACCAATTAGGCAAGATTAAGCGCGGCAAGCACAACATCTACATCCTCGACGAGCCGACGACTGGCATGCACTTAGCCGACATCCAGAAGCTACTGGACAGCCTGAACCGGTTAGTGGACGCCGGCCACACGGTGGTAGTCATCGAACATCACATGGACGTAATCAAGACGGCGGACTATGTAATTGACCTGGGCCCGGAGGGCGGACACAGAGGTGGGGAGATGATTGCCTGCGGCACACCAGAGGAGATTGCGCAGGTTGAGGTTTCGTATACGGGGCAGTTTTTGCGGAAATATCTGTAAGTCGAGATATGAATCTCGACCTACATCTGACAAAGGAGATAAATAGCCATGGAATACCGTAAATTGGGAAGAACCGGTCTTAATGTAAGTGCCATAGGATTGGGTACTGAACATCTCTGGGAAGTAGAGGGCGTTTTTCGCGCTGCCGTCGACGCGGGCGTCAATTATGTCGATGTACTTCCCTGGAGTGCCGAAGGTTTCAATCCCCAAAGCAGTGATATAAACTTTTGGAGCATACTGAAGTACCACCGAGATAAGCTCATCCTGGCCGCCCATTGGTTTACCGGTGTCGCTTTTAACGAGGCAAAACGCTACTTTGAGGGTGTCCTGAAAGTTTTAGGCGACTATGCTGAAGTTGGGTTAATCGTAAATGGAGGCACAGAGCGGACGGAGGACGGGCGACTTCCGCAGGAGTTGGAATACATGCTCCGCCTCAAGGAACAGGGGCGCATTGGGTACATCGGTATTAGCAGTCACTACACATCGTCAGCCATAGAAATTGCCAATAGCGGGTTAGTTGATGTCATCATGGCGGAGATGAGTTTAATTGACTTAATCAGGGGTAATAACGAGCAAACCGGAGAGCTTTGCCAATCCTGTGTCAAGCAGGATGTGGGGTTTGTAGTAATGAAGCCATACTGGGGAGGCAATCTATTCTCTCACCAGGGCAAACCATCGGGAATCACGCCAACACAGTGTCTTGCTCATGTGCTTTCGCATCCTGTTTCTACAACTGTACCAGGTGTCAGCACCGTGGAACACCTTCAGGAGGCACTGTACTACTTAGAAGCGACCAACGAGGAAAAGGACTATCGTTCGGCTATTGCGAACCTGCCCACTGCCTGGCAGGGACAATGCGTCTATTGCGGGCATTGTCACCCGTGTCCTCAGGACATAAACATCAGTGGGGCAATCTGGTGTACAGACGAGTCACGGGGTAACGTCTGGAGCTTCGATGAACTGTTGCCCCACTATAATAAACACAAAGTTAAGGGCTCGGAATGTACCGAATGTGGTGTCTGCATGGAGCGTTGCCCGTTCGAGGTGGACATCATCGCCAAGATGCAGGAGGCGGTGGAGATTTTTGAGGCCAACGCTGGATGAGAACAAAGGCAAAACCAAAAAGATTAGAAAGTGACGGGATTACAATTTCAAGACGTAGAGCCGAACGCTCGTTGAAGCGAAAAGAGGATTGTTCAGGATAACAAGGAATATTGAATGTTCTACAGGCGGATTCATACCAAACGTTATTCACCTCCCAAATAGTGGATTTGATTACTTGCCCATTTTTTCTTTATTTTTTTCTAATAATTTCTCTGTTAAACTGGCTCTTATATAATGATAGCTCGCAAGTCTCCGGATCATTCCCGTAAACTTAAGGGGTAGAAGTAGTCCCTGACTACCTACCGCATCAGTCAGGGACTTATGCTACCCGGCGTCAAGTTTACAGTAATGGTCTCCGGATATATGTTACAATTTGCTTATTCGCCCAATAGCCTATTTCCACGGAGGTTGATATGAAAGACATCGAATCTTTAATCGCGAGAGCCACGCTTTCCGATACTGACATCGCCGAAAAGCATCGAGCGTTTAGCAAGATTGTCGAACGTTTTCAGGATATGGCTTATGGCTGCGCGTATGCGGTATTGGGTGACTTTCAGCTTGCCCAAGACGCCGTTCAAGAAGCGTTCATCACCGTCTACCAAAAGCTGGACGAGCTCCGGACGCCGCAGGCGTTTCCAGGCTGGTTGCGACGAATCGTTCTGACACAGTGCAATCGCCTGACACGACGGAAAACAATATCGACTGAATCGATTGAAGCCGCCCTATATATCGAGTCTACGGAAAAAGACCCGGCTGAGGCTATCATGGCTGAGGAGGTATCGAAGCAGATTCTCGCGGCGATAAGGAAACTGCCGGAAAATCAGCGTCGGGTAATTCAGCTTTGTTACATTGACGAGTATTCACGGAAAGAAATTGCCGAGGTCCTGGGAGTGCCGATGACAACAGTGAATAACTGGCTGTATGCCTCCCGACAACGGCTGAAGGCTTTCTTGAGTCCCGATCTGATTGGGGAAGGGATGTTTGAGATGATAGGAGACAAGCTACGGGAGAGCAAACTAGTCAACGCCGAGCAGTTGTTTAACGCCATCGAAATCGGCGACATCGACAACGTAAAAGAACTGCTCAAGCGTGACCCAATGTTGATTTACGTCAAGCACAATCGGGGTACGCAGTGGAAAGAGGAGTCGATTATCGATGAAACACCTTTGCACGCGGCGGCGGATTCTGGGGAAAAAGAGATTGTGGATGTGTTGCTTGCCAATGGGGCACAGATAGACGCCAAACGAAGTGACGGTAACACGCCGTTGCATCTGGCGGCGAGTGTCGGTAGCCTTGCCGTCGTGGAGTGTTTCATACGGAATGGCGCCGATGTCCGTGTGCGAAACGATTGGCAGGGAACGCCGCTCCATCTGGCAGCACGGCATGAAAACACAGACATTGCGACCATCTTGCTACAAAACGGTGCCGATGTCCATGCGGGGTGGCACAGGCCACTCCACACTGCGGCATGGCATGGGCATCGAGCGATGGTGGAACTCCTGCTTCGACATGGAGCGGATGTCAATGTAACGGACCCACCTCTCTTGACGCCGCTTCATTCTGCCGTCCGGAACAATCAGCGCGAGATGGTCGAGTTCCTGCTTGACCACGGCGCAGAGGTCAACGCCGAAAGTGACGTTCGTCGGAGGCCATTGCACCTTGCTGCGCGGTCAGGCAACATCGAGATAATCAAGCTGCTCCTACAACGAGGTGCAGACATTGATGCCTACAGTGACTGGGACGGAACGCCGCTCCACGCCGCAATTCGAGAGGGCAATACAGAGGTAGCCAAGTTCTTGATTGACCGAGATTGCGCCCTGATGGCGATGGATCCACGCGGTCGAACGCCGCTTCATGCTGCTCTTCGTGCGAATTTGCCGGATGTTATCGAAGAACTATTCGAACGTGGCGTTGATATTCAGGCGAAGAACAACCGGGGCAACACTCCACTCCATACAGCAACGCAGGGTGGGCTGACGGAGATGGTAGAACGTCTGCTGTCCCTTGGCGCGGAAGTTAATGCGAAGAATAACTGGGATAACACACCATTGCACTCGGCGGCGTGGTATGGGCATTTGGAGATTGCGGAGATGTTGTTGAGACACGGTGCCGAGGTGAATGCCAAAGAACAAAGCGGCAAGACGGCACTGCAATTGGCTATCCAACGAGGACACGAATCCACGGCAGACCTGTTGCGACAGCATAGTGAGACAAGAAAGTTATAAAATTTTGTTACTTTTATACCTAAAGGCATACTATAAATTTGGATAAAAATAGGTGCCAGGTTTAACAAAGGAGATAAATAGCCATGGAATACCGTAAATTAGGAAGAACAGGTCTTAATGTAAGTGCCATAGGATTGGGCACGGAGCATCTCGAAAAGTCGAGAGAGA
>CAZRLY010000105.1:0-18249 GCA_964601015.1 uncultured bacterium | reverse complement strand
TAAATCTTTCAATGACTTTCTCAACTTGGTTGCTCGTTCAAAGCCTTTCTTATTACAGTTACTCGTTCCTTAGGGTTTTACGGAGAATTTCAATGATAACCGCTGAACAACTTTTATATTCATCCTGACTTTTGGTCTGGATTTTCTCCCATAGTTCATCTGGGATGCGAAGTAACAATTTGTGATATGTAGTACCTCTTACTTGCCTTGCTTTCATATATGTGAAGTATAACATAGAAATATGTTAAAGTTAAGGAAAAAATAAAGTTTTTTTGGAAAAAGTTAACTTGAGACTGAAAGGTGGGCGCGCCATGAAGTGTAGGCTTCGCCTTCACTTCTCCCCACCCAGATAAATCAGGGTGTCCCCTTGGCGCAAATACGATGGAAAACATCAACGCTTTTTTGCGACAAAACAAAAAGAGGATTGACGAACGCATCTTCGAGCATTTACCTACGGAAAATGAGATACCAGAAGTACAAAGGTTTTATGAGATGATGTGGGATTACCCCGCCCGGCAAGGCAAAGGTTTGCGCCCAACGATTTGCCTGTTGATATGCGATGCCTTTGGTGGGGAATCTGAGAAGGCACTAAATACAGCGGCGGCGTTGGAGTTACTCGAAAACTGGCTGTTAGTTCACGATGACATAGAAGATGGCTCAGAACTCAGACGGGGTAAGCCGTGTCTTCATAAAAAATATGGCATTCCGATGGCTATCAATGTGGGCGACGCGTTGCACTGCAAAATGTGGGAGACGTTGCACGACAACGTAGACATTCTGGGATATGAACTGGCTTTCCGAATCCTGTCGGAATTCACGCGCTTGGCAGATGAAACCATGGCAGGGCAACACATCGAACTCAGTTGGGTTGAAGACAACAGGTGGAATCTCACAGATGCGGACTACTACGCGATGTGCGGAAGAAAAACGTCGTGGTATACCTGCATTGCCCCGTGTCGCTTAGGCGCAATCATCGCAGGCGCAGAAGATGATGACATCGACAGCTTCATCCAAATCGGTTGGAATTTGGGGATTGCATTTCAAATTCAAGACGATGTGCTAAATCTCATAGGTGACGAAGGCATTTATGGCAAGGAAATCGCTGGCGACATCAGCGAGGGCAAACGCACACTTGTCTTAATTCATCTGCTCTCTTCCTGCACAAAAGAGGAAGCGCTCGAAGTATTCAGTATAATGAACAAACCGCGAGAGGGTAAGCTGGAAAGTGAGGTCAAAAGAATCCTTGAATTGATGGCAAAATACAATTCCATCGCATACGCCAAAAGTAGAGCAAAACTGCTTGTGGGGGAGGCAAAGGAACTTTTTAACGGAAAGTTTGCAAACTTGCCAAATACTCAGTCTAAGGAAGCTTTTATACGGTTGATTGATTTTGTCATTGATAGGGAATACTGATTCCCCGCTGGAAGCATCTTTCTTATACTGAACGCTGTCGGGTTATATGATAAGTAAAGAGTAAAATTATTACTTTTTACTTTTTACCTTTATTCTTGACAACTTAACTTGCGTATAGTATATTTATTATTAAACCCCGTTTGGGGAGGTGAAAAAATACAAATGCGCAAGAAACTCACAAACAGACAACAGGAAATCTTAGATTTCATAAAGAGATATACAGAAGGAGCTGGATACCCACCGACGGTTAGGGAGATAGGCGGCGCCTTTAGTATGTCTGAAAAGGGTGCGTTTGACCACTTGAGAGCTATCGAAAAGAAGGGGTATATCAAACGCAACCCACGCAAACCGCGCGCAATTGAGATTCTGGATTTTGTCGCGGCAAGACATCATCAGGACATCACTGTGGTGCCGATAGTTGGTAAAATAGCAGCGGGCACACCGTTGCTGGCAGAGCAAAACATCGAAGGAACGCTTCCATTGCCTAAGCAGATGGTAGGCGACGATAATGCGTTTGCTCTGCGTGTCAAAGGCGACAGCATGATAAATGCTGGAATTTTCAATGGCGATTTCGTGATAGTTAAAGGACAATCCGCCGCCGAACAGGGTGACATCGTCGTGGCGCTCTTAGAGGATGAAGCTACTGTAAAACGCTTCTATTTAGAGGACGATGGAATCCGATTGCAACCTGAGAACCCCACCATACCGCCAATTGTCACCAAAGATGTGGTAATTTTAGGCAAGGTTATCGGGCTTTTCAGGCGAATGTGAACGGAAGGAAAATAGGAGAAGGAATAGCGAAAGGGAGAGGTATATTTTTCCTCCCTTTCGCTGTTTTTGTTCCCTTAGAAACCGAGTTTTTCCAAAAAACTCGGTTTCTTGAGTATCAAAAAAATCAAAGCAGATGAGAATATTTTAGTTGGCATACGACAAAAAATATGATAAACTAAAGTTGACAAATTTGAAAATGTCGGTAGCATGTAAAATGCTTAGAAAACACCGTCTCATTTTAACCCTAAATTTCATATCCTTCTCCATCACATTGCTTACGACAGGCGCGCTGCCCCAATGGACAGAATATCTTGACCTTTCCTTGGGCGCACAGGTTTCCACGCAGCCTGCCATCTGTTCCAAGCAAAATGAGCTTTACGCTGTCTGGAGTGACAGCAGGCTTGGAGGGCGTGAGTTGTTTTTCCGCATGAGCAGAGATGGCGGTTTGACCTGGAGCGATGAGGAACGACTTACCGAAAGCGAGGGGGATTCCGTCCGTCCTGCGATAGTTTGCGACAGGAAGTACCTTCATCTCGTATGGGAAGAACAGGGCGCGGGCAGTTCTGACATCCTTTACAAGCGGTGGGACGGTACGGGTTGGGGGCAAGCGCAAATTCTTTCGGCAGGACTACCCGCGGGCGAATTTCTTGATTCTCGCAAGCCGGATGTAGCAACTACCACCATCTTTCCGGGTTCCATTGTCTTTGTCGTGTGGGAGAGCGCGTCTGAAAAAAACACGAGCGTTTATCTCACGCGGAGCGTAGATGACGGGCTAACCTGGTCAATCCCGCGCACTGTCGTCAACGGCGACTGGGACACAAGCGAGCCGGAGGTTGCAGGCGACGTGCGAACCGCTCACGTTGTGTGGCGTGACGAGCGGGAGGGAGAAGGAAAGGTATTCATCAGACAGTGGGGTGAGGTGGCGCTTGGGGACGAGGTGCGTCTGTCCGCCTACGGCGACTGCAAACGCCCTGTCATCGCAGCATTGGAGTCGCTGGTTTATGTGGGCTGGGAGAGCAGTTTCGGCGAGGGGATGCCATCGAATATTTTCGTAACCCAGAGCGATGACGGTGGAGGAAATTTTTTACAGGCGCAACACATCACGCAAAACACCGCAGAATCTATCTTGCTCACGCTTGTCGTTTCCGCTGGCGATGTCTGGGTTGTCTGGCAGGACGGACAAGCGGGAAACTGGGAGATTTTCTATTCGATTAAAAATTTTCGCAACAGTCACTGGCAATCGGTAGAACGGTTTACCAGCACCGATATAGATTCCATCATGCCGTGCGTCGCCAGCACTCCCGGAGCGCCGGATGACCAGATTCATCTCCTCTGGGTGGAACGCCAGAACGAAGAAAGGTCAAATCTCATCTATGTGCGACGCGATACCATCCCTCCGCTCCCTCCGTCAAAACCCACCCATTTTGACATGAACGCCCCGCTTCCCTACGATAACGACAACACTTTAACCTTTTTGTGGGAAGAAAATGTCGACCAGATAGAACCTCCTGACAAATATAAAATATATGTATCTATAGATGATGAAGAATTTCAGCACGGAGGCGAGTCGGATAAGCCGATTTTTGAGTTGAACAATGCGGAAAGCGGTGGGACTTATCGCTTGGCAGTCGAAGCGGTGGACAAGGTTGGCAACGTGAGCGAGCGTTCGGACATCTCCGAATCGGTCATCGTGGACGCTACAATGCCAGAGGTTTTCATCCATTTGCCGCTTCCGAATACCACGTTAGCAGGGGATACGCCCGTGATTATCACCTGCCGCGATGTCGCCCTTTCCTTCGGAAACCCCGACTTTCCCACCCAAAGATTTGATGTCGCCCTTCCCTTCGGAAACCTCGACTTTCCTACCCAAAAATTTGATGCTCTGGTTCAATGGCGTCTGATGTACGGCGAGACGGTAGCACCCAAAAAATGGCAATTGCTCCTTGAACTTAGTGATGTCAACTCACACGAGGTGGAAAATTACCTTGCGCTAATTTGGGATGTCTCCGAATTGGAGGGAGTTTACAGTCTGGCTCTGTTCGCTGTTGACGAAGCGGGCAATGAGTCGCTCCTTTCAATTCCTTTAGTGATAGACAACCGCCCGCCGCTCCCCATCAGCACGGGGGAAAGCAGGGAGTTGTTCAAGTCAGATTTGGAGGCAGACTACCGCATGCCAGTTTGGTCGCCTGACGGAAGCAAAATCGCCTATGTATCCAACGAGGGCGGCGCAGAGGACATCTGGGTGTTTGACTTGGGGAGCCAGACGAAAACCCGATTGACGAGGGATATAGAGATTGGCGTTTATCCCGCCTGGTCAGCCGATTCGGAGTGGATTGTTTATCAGTCGCTCAGGGATACCAACGTGGGCGCGGATGGGCTTTCAATAGAGGGCAACTGGGACATCTGGGCTATACGAACGGACGGGAGCAACCAGCGTCCCCTCATCTCCGACGCGCCTATGGAAAGGCACCCGGCCGTTTCAGCAAGCGGACGCCAATTGGCTTTCACGTCGGACAAAGACGGCGATGGAGAAATCTGGCTGCTTAGTAATTTCGATGAAGTTATCAACACAAACGCTCCCCCACATGCCACCCAATTGACGAGGAACGACTGGGAAGAGGCTTCTCCAAGTTGGTCGCCCGACGAGACCAAAATAACCTTCCAGTCCGACAGGCGCGGCAATTGGGATATTTTCCAGATTAACGTGGACGGCTCAAACGATGTGCCTCTGACAACGTACATGGCAAATGAAACCAACCCAAAATGGGCACCCGATGGCAAACGCATCCTCTTTGTGTCAGACCAATCGGGAATTCGTCGTGAAATACTGGCGTTAGGGCCTTACGGCGATGGGAGTGACATCGTTCAACTCTCGCCTTATGGTGAGGATGCGCGTTATGCCGATTGGTCGAACGATGGGAATGCGATGGTATATCAGTCGGGCATGCGGATATATTCGTTGGATTTCCTGTTCCCGCCTGCGGAGATAGAAGCCCTCATCCTCCACCCCCATCGGGGAGAACACATCAACGGAAAGGTCAACATTATCGGCATCGCCCGTGGCACAGACTTTCAATCATATCACCTTGAGTTGTTCGTAGGTTCAACCCCCGAACAAACAGGGACTGAACCAACTGCCTTTCCCATAGGTGGAATCTCGACGGCGCAGGTATCGCAGGTGGGGTTTTTGGGGCAGTTTGACGCGTCAGCCTTGCTCGGAACGATAGCTTTTCAAGGGGAATATCTTATAAAATTGGTCGTAACGGGGCGAGGAGGAGAAAGCGTGGAAGATACCGTACGCGTAATAATAGAAGATGAACGCCCCAAACTGCTCGTCACAAGCCCTGAAGACAACCTCATCACAGAGGAATTGACAATCAGGGTAACCGGGCAGACTGAACCGCAAACGCAGGTGAGAATCAATGGTGAGCGGGTAAAGTTGGACGAGGAGGACTGTTTTTCTGCATATTTGCTGCTCAATGAAGGTCAAAACGAAATTGCAGTCAAAGCTGAAAACTCAATGGGTGCTGAAAGTGTCGTCCATCGGGTTGTCTATCTGGATACGCAAGAACCACACATCTCAATAGAAACTCCCAAGTCGGACAACCCCAATCAAGACGAACCACTCAATGATTTTAAAATCGTTGAAGTGCCATATCTTCCCGTCGCAGTCAGCGTGGACAAAAAGGCTCGTGTAGAAATTCTGGGGGTAAGCGTCAGCTTGGAGCCGGGGCAAAAATTCCGCCGAACGATTCTGCTCTCCGAGGATGCCAACCTCATATCCGTAGAAGCAGTTGACCAACTTGGACGGACAAAAAGAATCCAGCGGCGCGTAATCTATGAGAAACCAGACATCGTCAGGAAGGATGTATCTCCTCCCGGCATCACAAACGTTATGCCACCGGACGGGGCTACACTGGGGTTTAAACCCCAGGAAATCTCCGCTGTTTTGGTTGATGATGTGGCAATTGACCCGGAGACAATAGTTTTTACCTTCGACGATGTGGAATACGACGACTGGGAGTTCGACGAAGAAAGCAGCAGATTCAGCTTTACTCCGCAGGAATCGCTGCTAATAGACGGCGAACACAAATTTACAATTGATGTCAAAGATACCTCTGAAATTACCGCTTCTCAATGCGTCTCCTTTTTTTTCATCGACGCTGAACCGTTAGAAGCCGCTATTTCAGCCGAGTCTGTAGCCTCTTCAATCAAAGTCATTTGCACCTCCAGCAAACTCCTCGCAAACATTCCTGCCTCAACGATAACCCCGGGCGGTTCATCCATCGGCTATTCCCTGAACTTGAATTACGAGACAACATCCCCAGAACCTCCTTATCGGTATGCGGACATTTTCGACGCTTCCGCATCGCAACGGAGTTTTTCTCTCCATGTTTCAATAATTGACCGGGCCGGTAGGACTTCTGAAGTATTCGGGTATTTTGCTCAAGCACGCCTCTCCGCAACGGAAGAAACAATCTTGCGGATAGCAGACGGGCCGGATGTGGTTTTTCCAGTCATGGGCGAATATACAGGTTCGCCACTACCCAACGTAATTTTGCGTAGCCAGGAAGTTGATGTAACCCGCACCGCCGCACAACGCCAGAATGCCGACTCCCGAAACTTGAAATTGATGGGTATAGTTTATGTCGTGGAAACTGACCGGGAAGAATTGAAAGAAGAAAACGAGCAGATAGGTTCGCCCCTACAATTTACACTAAAATTACATTCTTCCGATAGCAGCGCCCACTTTGCAATGTTCTACTGGGATATACAACAGCCGCAACACTGGATACCACTTGACGCGACAATTGATGCTAAAACCGGGCAGATTGTGGCGGATGTGGAAAAAATGGGAAGTTACGCGCTGCTCATTGACGAAGAGGCGCCGGAGATAAAAAACCTCCGTCCCAAAGACGGGGAGAGTGTTCCGCTTGATAGATTCTTAGTCGAGGCTGTGATTGCGGACACAGGTTCAGGCATCGCCTGGATAGAATTGTCTATTGACGCAAGACCGGCGGAATACGAAATCAACGGCAACCGATTGGTCTATCTGCCCGCCAACCTGCCGCGCGGGCTACATACCTTAAAACTATCTGTGTGGGATAGGGCGTCAAACTTTACTGAAATCTCTTCTACCTTCTTCACCAGCGATGTTTTTGAATTCGCCGGCGACATCACAAGCTACCCAAACCCCGCAAAAGAGAAAGCAACGTTCATCTTTAAATTAACAAAATCAGCCGATGTTACCTTAGAGATTTACGATGTCTCCGCTCAACTTGTCTACACTGATAAGTTAAGAGATGTCACGGGTGAACGATTCTCTTGGGATTGCAAAAACCGAGCGGGAACGCCAGTGGCGAGCGGCGTCTACATCTACGTCATCGAAGCAACGAGAGATGAACAGACAATCCGTAAGACGGGGAAGATAGCGGTTGTAAAATAAGTATTGTTAATCTTCATTTGACGTTTGCGATTATTTGTAATAAAATTGCCTTGCTTATCCGCAAGTCCACTGTTTAAGTAGGCGACAAAAATGACTACTATACAAACTGGTGATTTTCTGCAAACAGCTTATAAAGAACTTGAATTTGAAACTGGGATGGGTTGCTATCAAATAACCGATGCTGTTTCTCCACCTGGTGATTTAGCCCAAGTCAGTTGGTTTGAGCAAGCACATAGGCTTGGTGCCAAAGCGATATTCTTTGTAGGTGATTATCCTACGGTTTTATTCTTCGAGCTTGATGTCGAACTCAATGCTGATACCGAGGCTATTGAAGAAGAGATTCGTCAATTACATCTGAAGGTTTGGAATACAAGTCGTGTCCCTCTGTTCTTCGTAGCTTTACCAGGTGAACTGCGTATCTACAGTGCCTATCAAAAACCAGTGCGATACACAGAAGAATGGCGTTCAGAGGAACGCTGGTTAGAACGGGTAAAAAATATCACGCAAGTAGCCGAAACGTTGCAAGAGTTTTCGCGTGCAGAGATTGAAAGCGGGCAACTCTTTCAACAGAGGAGCAAAGATTTTGACCGTGAAAACCGAGTTGACCAATTACTGCTCAAGAACTTGCGTTTATTGCGAAAGACATTGGAAGGGCCGAACAGAGAAAAGCGTGAATATGTCCATGCACTGATTGGGCGTTCTATCTTCATACGCTATCTTGAAGACCGCGAGGTACTGGTAAAAGATTATTTTGCTGACATAAACAAAGATGAAAAATATAGTCGTTACACAGATGTTTTAAGTAGCAAAGAAGACACATATCATCTGTTTTACCAACTGTGTGAACATTTCAATGGAGATTTGTTTCCGCTGAGTGATGAAGAAAAAAAGATAATCCAGGATGATGATTTGATTTTGTTACGTGATTTCCTGCTTGGAAAAAGCATGGACGAACAACTTGATTTATTCTTTTGGGCTTATCGCTTTGACATTATCCCGATGGAACTCATCAGCAACATTTATGAGGAGTTTTATCACAAACATGGTGGAAAAGAGGACAAGGGCACCCACTATACGCCAACAGCTTTGGTTGATTTTGTTCTCTCAGAATGTTTGACAGAGGACAGACTCAATGCTGGCGCGCGAATTTTTGACCCAGCCTGCGGCTCAGGTATCTTCTTAGTGGAAGCGTTTAAACGGATGGTTCATCATGAATGCCGTGAAAAAGGTGTTGCCCAATTACCACGAGAAGTATTAACAAAGTTATTGACAGAACGTATTGTAGGCATTGATGTAAACAAATCAGCCGTACAGGTAGCTGCATTCAGTCTTTATCTTGCTTTTTTGGATTTTTTAGAGCCATCCGATATACGTCAATATAAGCCACTCCCTGCGTTAGTTTATGAACCAGGTCAATTTGACAGCGGCAAGAGCTTGTTTCATGCCGATGCGTTTTATCTTACCCCAGACGAACAATCCGAACTACAAAAGCGTCTTGAGAAAAAACGATATAAAGGCAGGGCTGATGATAAACGCATGAGCGATAAGCCCCTCTTACCCTTGGCACATTTTCAGTTTGATGTAATTGTTGGCAACCCTCCTTGGGGAGCAGCCAAACGTGATAATCAATTGGCACCCAAGTGGTGCAAGGCGTTTGGACATCCAGTGGGCGATAAGGAACTTTCACAATGCTTTATGTGGCGAGTACAGCGGTTGCTGAAACCGGGCGGCGAGATTGGTTTGTTGGTTTCGACAGGAGTGTTGTTTAAACATCAGAAGAACAGCAAAGCGTTTCGCCAGCAGTGGTTAAAGCAAAATCGCATTCGCGCAGTATACAATTTTGCCCATGTGCGCCATGTATTTTTTGGCAAACAAAAGAGGGGCGCTATTGCTCCGTTCGCAGCAATCTTTTTCGCGCCTACTCGTGAAGAAGAAATAGAAGAAACTTTAAGTAACAGAATTTTTTACGTTTCAATCAAACAAAGCGCTTTCGTTGAGAAGTTACAAGCTGTTATCATCGACAAAACTGATTTGCGCAAAGCCCGGCAAAGTGAGTTCCTGGCGAATGACTGGCTCTGGAAAACGTATATGTGGGGTGGTTTGAGCGATGTTGAGTTAATCGGAGAGTTAAAGAATTGTTACCAGTCATTAAGCGATGTTGTTAGTGATTATTCAAGGGGATATATAGAGAGTGGAACGCCGAAAAATAAATCAACACTTGGGTTAGGCGTTGATGTTGAGTTAAGTGCTGATTTGTTTTACCGAAAGGCTGAACTTTCAGAATTGTGGACTCCAATCAAACATCGACTGGTACATCGTATAGTAAATGTGCAAGTCTACAAAGGCCCTCGGTTACTTGTCAAACGTGGTGTTTCCCGGGCTGGTGAAAAATTTGGTGAACTTAAAGCCAGATTAGCCTACGAGCCATTCGCCTTTACAAGTTCCATAATTGGATTTCGCCTTGACGAACTAAGCGGGGAAGAACAGCAAATTTTGTTAGGAATTATGCTGTCATCCCTGGCAAAGTATTATCATTTCCTGACTTGCTCAACTTGGGGCTTTTGGCACTATGAAATTCATGAAGAGGAACACTTGAGTTTGCCAATTCATTTCCCAGATAATCGCGACTTGCAAAGCAGAATCTTGGAAGCCGTCCAACAGATTACAACTAAAAGCGATACGCTAACCTTATTTGACCCAAATACCCCGGGTTGGAGAGCGATGCAACAGGAACTTGACAATACCATTTTTGACCTTTATGAGTTATCTGAAGCCCAACGCAACCTTGTACGCGATTTGTGTCAAGTTACATTAGAGTTCTTCTACGAAGGTACTGACTCGCAAGCAACGAAACCACCTGAGATTGAGCGGCTGGAAGAATATCGTGATGCTTTCCTGGAAATATGGGATGAGCGGTTGGTGTTGAAGGGAAAAGAGTTAGAGACGAGTATTTACGCTCCGTATCATGGCCTGTTAGTTGGGATGTCATTTGAGCTTAAAGATTTGGGTACGGCAGTTACACCCAATCCGATAATAGATAATTCAGGGTGGCAACGCTGGTTCAGACGTTTAAGTAAATCATTACGCAAGGAATACAGCACTCAGATATATATTGATAGAGTTGCTAAGGTGCTGAGTGAATCTTCGATGTTTATTATTAAGCGCGCGGAACGCCGCTTGTGGACAAAATCACAGGCACGTCAGGATGCCCAGGAACTTCTGACCGAGGTGTTTAAATTAGAATGGCAGCGTAAAAGGAGTACCAGATGATGACTTGGGCATTGTTAGCACTATGGGCTGAAGGAGAAGAAGAACGTATCCACAAGTGTATTAAAGAGGCTCTTCGGCGGCTAATCCACAGTCAAAAGGTTCATTCCTACGACGATGAACTTACTGTTTCAGGCAAATTAAGGAAGTTTTTATATCGCGTTCGTAAAGAAATGAGGCTGTCTTGGACGCTACAACCGGAGGCATCATCTTTTCAGAGTATAGATGCTCCGAAACCATTTGGACACCCTGATTTCAGATTTTCAGCTAATACGCCAGAGGACGAACAGTATGACTACGATATAGAGTGCAAACTTGTGCGTGTTAAAAGAAAAGGTAAAAGCTGGGATTATTGTGAACATTATGTTATTGATGGTGTCCAGAGATTTCAAAATCGCAAATATGTTCAATCTCAACCACCGATGGGGACAATGATTGGATATGTTCAGGAAGGATGTATTATTCTTCTCCTTAATTCGGTCAATGGTAAAAACAGGGAGCAAGGGTTAGAAAACATTAGCTCAAACAATGCAATCAAAAACGAGGATGTCACACACCTTTCTCAAAAGTTACAACGTGATACGGAGGATTTTGTTCTGTATCATTTGTGGGCTGATTTACGATAATTGCTCGCTTTTCGGAGGGAAAAAATGGAAGAACTGATTGATTCTCTCGCCTCAAAGGATAGTGATGCACGAGAGAGAGCAAAAGAAGCTCTGTTAGAACTTGGAGATAAAGCGGTTGCTTCGCTAATTTATGCTCTGAATGATAATATCAGCGCCATCCGCATGAAAGTTGCAGAGATGCTTGGGGAACTGAAAGCCCAAAGCGCAGTCAAACCACTCATCAACGCTCTCAAAGATAAGGAGGCACCAGTACGCCATAGCGCAGCCGAAGCGTTGGGCAAAATAGGCAACCAGGACGCTACTGCCCCCCTGATGAAAGCCCTGTCTGACCCAAATATTCAGGTTTGCAAGAGTGCAGCGGAAGCTCTGGAAGCAATGAACGTTGAGGTAATTGAGCCGCTTTTAGAGGCCCTTTCTGATGAAAGCCCGTCAGTTCGGGACTTTGCAGTGGAAACTTTGGGGAAGCTAAACAAAGATGAGGCTGTCTCACCGCTTATCGAACTGCTTTCCAGAGAAGAGGATAACCGGGTACGCCAGCAGGCTTTGGAATCTCTGGGAAAACTTAGCGCGCAAGACGCGTTCGATACGTTGCTTGTGTCCCTCCTCGACGAAGATGAAAGTATATGTGCTTCTGCCGCGAAGGTTCTGAAACAGATTGACCTTTCAAAAACCCTGAATACATTGTCGGAAGGCTTAAAATCGGAGGATTCTGCTCAGAACGAAGTGGAAAGGCGGCTTCAGAGTGTAAAGGCTCTGGGCGCGCTGGGCGGCGATGGCTTTGAGTTACTGCTTGCTGCCCTTAAAGACGCAGATGTTGATGTCAGATGCGAGGCCATTTTAGCGTTGGGGAAAATCGAAAGCGAAAGAGTTTTGGACGAATTGATTCCGCTGTTGAGTGATAAAGACGACAAGGTACACAGAAGCGTTATGGCTGCTATCAACAATTTTGACATTCCCAACGTCTTAGAATACCTGGAAGAAAAGCTTGATGAAGAATACGAAGAGGTTGAAACGAGACGTTGTGCAGTTGTCGCCCTTGAGCAACTGGGAGAACCAGCGATAGACTTGCTTGCCAGAGTGATTCAGGATGAAGATAAACAGGTACGCCTCAACGCCATAGATGCGCTGGGACGAATCAAATCCGCAACCGCTGTAGAACCGCTTATCTCGGCAATGCGAGACAGAAATGAATGGGTGCGGTGGCACTGCGCAGAAGCGCTCGGAAAAATCGGCGATAAAAGGGCTGTGCCCCGCCTTATCACAGCTTTGCAAGATGATAGAAGTTGGTGGGTGCGGTACTATGCCACTGAAGCGCTTGGTAAAATAGGAGATGATTTAGCCAAACCGCCGCTTATTAAAACTATGCAGAATGAAGATGAGGAGGAGCGAGTCAAGCAGATGGCGAAAAAGGCTTTAGAAGGGTTAGCTGATTCGATTATTGGGTAATTGAGGAGTGCAAAAATCTTTGTGTGTATTTTTGCAAAGGAGGGTACCGATGGAAACATTAACCGTAAAATTAAAATCTCTTGTACCCGTATGGACTGGAGGGATTGACCGGAGTTCCGAGAAAGCCAAAGAGACAGGCTTGGCTGGTTCAATTCGTTGGTGGTATGAAGCGCTTGTGCGAGGCTTAGATGGCTACGCGTGCGCCCCGACGAGTGATGACCGATGTATATTCGACGCTGCCGAATACGAGAGAACTGGGCAAGTCGAAGATGGGCTCAAAGATGTCTGTTTTGTTTGCCGCTTATTCGGTTGCACAGGTTGGTCGAGCAAATTCCGTTTTCAGATTGCCAATGGCAATGGAAAGGTAGGCGAAATAGATTTGAATCGCTCCGGCGTAGATTTTTCCATGAACTTCGTAGGACAGAAGCCGATACTCAACCAGGAGAAATGGCTGTTATCAAAAGTATTCTGGTTAGTTGATGAATACGGCTCCATCGGTGGCAGGACAACTCAAAAACCACCTGACCGACCGGATTACGGCATCGTTGAAGTGACGGAGAATATTCCTGACACAGGGCTGTCGCGAGATGACATTGAGGGCTGGATTGACGACATCACGGAAAATTCGGAGGTAATGGATAAGAAACTGGAAATGCTCCCCGTCGAATATCCTGATTTATTGAATTTCTTCTTCAACACAGGAAAATGGTTAAGCCGCCGTGATATGAATCAACTGGTGCAAATTGACCGGTCGAAATTCCTGGCTGGACAGCGAGGAGTAAGTAAGAAGGTGTTTTCCTTCAAAGACGTGAGGCGTTTTTGGGGATATACTACCGGTGAGGAAATGTTGGAACTTGTGATGAACAAACTTGGAAGTATGAGAATTTCTGGAACTAAGAAGGGAGATGAGATACTAAATGAGCTTTGACCTTTATACTGTCTACCCGTGCGAGACGATGGATGACATACGGAGAATTGTAGGTGACCACCGGGATGCTTATCGCGAGTTAAAATGTATCTACACGAAAATCAGCTTGCTTACTACCGCGCTCACCGGAAGAAGCAGAGATTACGCCAAAAGTGGACACTATAGATATGGAGGCGGTTATCAGAGTCTCGTCCATAAAAAAGGCAAAGGCGATAATCTGTATACCAGCGAGTTGATTCAACCTGCGTTGAGGCAACTTTTGTCCTTAGAGTTGTATCGCCCGGAACCTGATATGGACATACTGCCAGCCTATTCATTTTTTATCCAATTTCCTTTCGTCTTGAGCAAGGGCTATATCAGCAAAGACGACGACATTGTCTACATTCACGAAAATCCGCTTGTGAAGGATTACGTGTTTAAAGTGCCGATAGTGCGCCCTTCAAGCTGGAAGGGAAATTTGCGCCACGCAACTGAGAAACTCGCCGATTCAACTGAAACATCGCAGGAAGGGATTAGCCGTTTGTTTGGCACGGCAAAAGGCGAATCAGAGGAATTATTTTCCGAAGAGGAGGGGAGACGTGGTAGGTTGCTTTTTTATCCAACCTTCTTTGACAAGATTGATTTAGATGTCATCAACCCGCACAGCCGCAAAACTAAGGCAGGGACAGTTCCGATTGTAATGGAGGTTGTCCCCCCCGGCGCAACAGGCTATTTTAGTCTGTTATATGTCCCCTTCGACTTAATCGGCGACCAAGATGAAGACAGGGTTAAAGCAGAAGTAAAATCTGACCTTTTATGCGTCTACGACGCCATCTCAGGAATGATGTGTAACTTTGGCTTTTCCGCCAAACGCTCAAAAGGATACGGATTGATTCAAGATGAGCTTATCATTAAAGATGAATCAGGCAAAAAGGTTGCCGAAGGAACATTTCAAACAACCTTAGTGGATTTAAAGCCGCTAAATTTTGACAGTTTTGATTTATTAAAACGGGTTGTGGAGGAATTCACCAGTAACTTGTGAAAGGTGAAGCTCTGTGGGTAAATAGTTTGCGCTGTAGAGAGGAGGAATGAGATTCATGTTGAAGAAGTTGACATTTCGTGCAGAATTTTTCCAGGAAGGTAATGTTTATGTAGGGCTTTGTCCCGAACTCAATGTTTCTAGTTTTGGAGAAGATATTGAGGACGCACAACAATCGCTTCAAGAGGCTGTCGAGGCTTTTATAGAAACATGCGAGGAGATGGGAACAATAGAAGAAGTTCTGGAAGAAGCAGGATTTCTCAAGGAAGAGGACGCTTGGTTTTCAAGAGAACCTGTCGTAGAAGAAAGATTAGATATTTCAAGATAACCGATGTCAAATCGAAAAATAACTCCTATTCGTTATACCACCCTTATAAAAGTGTTCGAGTTGGATGGCTTTGAAATCAAAAGACAAAAGGGTGACCATATCATTATGGTCAAGCCTGGTGTAAGGCGTCCTGTCGTCATTAAAACCAGCCCAAGGCGCGTGCCAGTGACTCATATTCGCACTAATATGACGACGGCCGGAATGAGCAGAGAACGATATTTCGAACTCCTCGACATGACATAAAATCGCAACCATCGAATCAATTCGAGGCCAAAGTTTAATTGGAAAAGGAGGCAAAATATGGAAAAGAATGGAAAATCCTATTTTAGAAAAAACTATCTGGCATTAGCGCTTGACCCAATTCATGTAGGCGCAGGCGGCAGACAGATAGGCATTGTGGATAATGTGATAGTTCGCGACCCGGCGACAAATCTGCCCAAGATACCAGGGACGAGTTTGGCTGGCGCGGCGCGCTCATATACGGCAATGCACTATCCTGAAAAGTTTCAACGTCCAGGACAAGACAGCGAGGGAAATCTTGTATTGGTCAGTTGCGCAGGCAAACGCAACGTTGGCCAATTAGAATACTGTGGCGAGCCCGATTGTCCTGTGTGTATTCCGTACGGTTTTGCAAGAGAAGATGATACAAATTTCCCAAGCATGTCGCAATTTTTCGATGCGAGAATTTTGTTCTTTCCTGTTCGCTCAATGATTGGGCCAGTTTGGGTAACTTCTATTTCTATTTTAAGAGAGTTAGCAGCCTCTGGGTTGTTTAACGGCAGGGGGTTGAACGTAAATTTAGAGCCCGATAGCACAGAAATTCAAACGAATCTTTTGAGCGGCAAACTCAATTTAGGTTGGCTTATGTTGACTATCAAAGAACGCAGCGAGCCGATTACAAATGTTGGAAAATCAGCATTGTCGCGTTTGAATGTGCCGCGGGAAATTCTAAGCCATCTTGTGCTTGTCTCCGGAAGGCTGTTCAGCCATGTGGTGTCCGATAATTTAGAGGTAAGGACTTCCACTTCAATTGACCCATTGACGGGCGCGTCGAAGTCCGGTGCTTTATTTACTTATGAAGCCATCCCGCGCAGCACACTCTTCTGGTTTGATGTGGTATACAAAGAACCGGGCGATTTTCAAATCGGAAACGTGCCGATTGAAAAGGACATGAATTGGGTTGTCGAAAATGTTGAGAAAGGGTTTGCATATATGGAATATCTTGGCGTAGGCGGTATGACGACGCGAGGAATGGGAAGGCTGAAAATCCTCAATCTCAGAAATGGCAAGAAAAACAATCAAAGGGGGTAGACGATTATGGAGAAAGCAAAATCTGCGGACAATTTGGATTTCTATTGTGTTGACTGCGCTCAAAAAATCAGTTCAGAACTAAGTGAGCATATAAACAGGGGACGACTTTCCGTTAGCGATGCCGTGAATGCTGTGGGGAAATCGCTAAGTGTGCTACAAAGCAACGGAGTCTACGCATTTCTTTTGTATGTCACCGTTAAGAATAACAGCGGCACGCGAACAGAAAGAAGAGTCTCTGCCGCTGTGGACGCGAATATAATCGGAAAACGCGGCGATGAATGCTTACTACGGCTGCCAGATGTTGACCTGCCCATCGCAAGCGCCAATAATGCTTTAGAAGCCGGGAAAATCCTGTCGCAAAATCTTTCCAACCTCTTCTTCGCTAAAGAACTAATAGGACGTTGCCTTATATATGCTAAAAATCAGGTGAGAGCGTTAGATTAGGTAATGAAGAGATTGTCCAATGTATGACGCTTCGCAAGTATAGCCGCTGATTATCAGACAACACCGATTTTTGTAGCGGGCGGATAATCCGTGTGTTTGTGAATCGGCGGCTCTTTATATAAAGTGGGTGATATATGTGCCGCCTGTAAATTTTGGGCTTATCGGCTACGGTATGTGGGGAAGTTGCCATGCTAAAGCGATTAAGTCCGTAGGTGGAGCAAATTTGGTCGCTGTATGCGCCAAATCCGAAAAATCTCGTCGAATAGCCAGAGCCGAACACGGTGTCCGCGTTTTTTCCGATTACAGGGAGGTTATAGCCAGAGCAGGAATAGACGTAATAAACATCGTCGTACCCAACTATCTGCACGCTGAAATAGCTCTGGCAGCGCTGGAAGCTCAGAAACACGTTTTATTGGAAAATCCGATGGCTTTGACGCTGAAAGATTGCGATAACATCACTGAGGTGGCAAAGCAAAACGATAGAAAACTTTACATCGGTTTCCAGAAACGTCACTCACCGCTTTGGGGAAAAGTGAAGGAGATGATAGAAGATGGGTTCATCGGCGATGTCAAATGCGGCATGATAGAGTTATGGCGACAGCCCTATGAACGTGGTTCGGAAAATTGGCGATACGACGAAAGAAAGGTGGGCAGTTGGCTCTTAGAAGAACTTATCCACTTCTTCGACGCAACGCTATGGTACATAGATGACGTACCTATTTCAATCTATGCCAGCGCCAGTAGGGCGAAAAAGAGCAGCCCTGTAAATGCCAAGTTGAGAGATAATTTTACAGCAATCATAAACTTTCCAAACGATGTTCATGTAACAGTCTCGCAAACCCTTGCCGCTTTTGAACAACACTTAACTGTGAAGTTTATCGGCACATCCGGCGCCTTATGGACAAGATGGACGGGTGCTTCGGATAAACCTGATTACCAATTAACCTACTTTGACGGCAAGGGCATAAGGCGAATGGAAATACTGAAACCTGTCGGGGAAATCTCTGAGTTGACCGCAGAAATTGAGGATATGGTGAAGGTAGTTACACTGGGTATAAAGCCAACCACTACGGGGCAAGATGGCAGGAAAGCGATGAAACTCTGTTTGGCTGCGGAAGAATCGGTAAGGACAGGAAAGGTTGTGTTTTTATCTTAGTATTATCGGAGGAATCAACGGAAAATGAAGGTACTTTTATCCACTACTTTTATTCTTACAATGTTAGTCAGCGCGCTGTTCGCTCAAACCGGGCA
>CAZRLY010000104.1:7755-18333 GCA_964601015.1 uncultured bacterium | reverse complement strand
GTGGACATACCCAACCTACGATTATATGCCCCTTCAAACCAAAATCAACAGAGCAGTAGAGCGGAAAGCGATAAAGACACGGGAAGCGTAAACAAACGCTCTAAGAGAATACGCTCTACGTTTTTTCACCCGCAAGAAAATAACCGGAAAGGAAGGATTAACATGGCAGAATTACAATCTTTTGAAGTAGCCGAGGGCGATACTTATGGTGATTTGTTATCCAAAGACCGGATTCGGAGTAGCGAGAGACTCAAAATCGGTCTTTTCGCCGGTGCGTTCTTTGAATACTGGCGGATGTATCCCAGAACGCTAAAGGAAACGATTGAGAAGGACAATCAAGTTGTTCTTGAGCGGTTGAAACAGCAACATCACATCGTTTATCCGGGGTTGGTAGATACCATGGACGCTGCGGACGAGGCCGGTCGACGTTTCAAGGAGGAGCAGATTGACCTGCTGATTATCACCGAACGCACCTATGTCCCGGATACCTATGTCCACCAAACACTCTCGCATGTGCCCGGGGTGCCGCTTCTGCTCTATGTCTCCCAGTCTCACGATACCTTCAACCTTCAGGGTAATTACGAGGGCGTCTTGCGTAACAGCGGTATGATGTCTATCGTACAACTCGTGGCTGGCTTCCGAAAAATGGACATTTACTCCACCGAACGAAGTGGAGGGGCTTTATCCGATTTTGAGGTGGTGGTGGGAAGCATCCACGATGACGAAGCATACCGTGAGATTGACCGCTACATTGACGTAGTCACGATTTACAAACAACTCAAGAGTATGACGATAGGGGTAATCGGGCACGTTTTTCGCGGGATGTTCGATTTTGAATATGACAAAACGATGGTGAAGGGAACGCTCGGTCCGGAGGTGCTGCACGTTCAGATAGGACACCTACTTGATTTGTGGGAGACAACCTCTTGCGAAGACTCCGAGGTGCAAGAACTAATCGAAAAAGTACATTCCACCTATCGGGTTGAAGGTGTTGAAGAACGCGACATCATTGGCGCAGCCCGCGTCGCTGTAGCGTTGAAACGACTCGTCAGTCGATTCCGCCTTGACGGACTGGTTCTTTTAGGGCAACACTATGTCGAAGCGAAGACCAAAGCTACCTCGTACTTAGGCATGGCAGAACTTCACGCTGAAGGAAAATCACTTAGCGTGACAGAGGGGGACGTGTTGGGGCTTATCATGATGAAGATTATGCGGCATTTTACAGGATTGACACCTCTCTTTGGCGAGTGGTCAGAATTTGATGTGCCACGCAACGCGATGATGCTCCTTGCGCATGGTTTCGTTGACCCAACTCAAGCGAAGAAGGGTACTGTGCCTAAGATTACCCCTACACCTGAACAGTGGGGATTTGAAGGAAAAGGCTTCAGCTTTGAAATGACTTTTGATTCCGGTCCCGTCACTTTCGGCCACTTCATCCGCGATGCCAAAGGCTGGAGGATGCTTATCAGCGGGGGAGAGATTATGGATGTGCCAGCTTTGCCCATCTGTGATGCCTCATTGCTGGTCAAAATCGAAAGACCAATTAAAGAGTACGTCGAAATCCTGACCAAACAGGGCTTTGCACATCACTGCATCGCTGTGCGTGGAGATATACGAAAGGAGCTCAGTCAACTAAGTAATTTGATGGGGATGGAGAAAATAGTTATCTAATTACAATTTTTATATCAATTGCCATTTCCAGACCATCGCCATTTCCCGCGTTTCCGCCCAGATGTGAAGTTTTACAATATCGCCCGGCGAGACGCGCATCGGAGCAACCGTGGGGAAGAAAATATTTTGCCAGTGTGTATCGGGGGATGTGGGTGAAGTGGATATTTTCACGTCCCCCGACAGTTGCGCTTCAAACCACCCGCCCCATCCGTGTAATATGCCATGTCTGTTGATTACAAATGAAATTGTCTCATCAACGAGAGACTCATCAGCTTTGTAAAAATTGAACCGTCTGAGCGATACAGGCGCGGATAAACACTCCTCCTCCTTGATTATCGTCGCGTAAGGGGTTTTTGCCGCCTCCTGCCGAGCCGGACTGAAATCAATACCGTACATGGCAGTATCCCAAAATTCCACATCTTTGTAATGTTTTTCAGATTCCACAGCGGCAAGGAATAACTCGCACCCTGTCGGGATAATAGCGCCACCGGGTTTGAGAAATCGCTCTCTGGCATCTATGATAAAGGGGAGTATTTTTTCATCAAGCGCGAAAGTACCCAGAATTTCTGTAACTATGACATCCACTTTCTCAGGCAAATTCACTTTCGTCGATAGATTCTTGATAAAGAGCACTTTATTTTGGAATCCGTTCGCTTGGCAAATCTGGTGTGCTAATAAGGTCAATCTGGGTTCCTTTTCTATCGCATATACCTTCCGAGCACCAGCCTTGCACGCAAAAAAAGCTAAAACACCCAACCCCGTTCCTAAATCCAGAACAACGTCACCGTATCTGACAGTCTCCATAATAGCTTTTCTATAGGATTCAGTGCGTACCGAATCTTCTATCATCTTTCGGTGTCCTCTTATCATGGGTGTAAGTATATCCTAAAATCACGTTTCTGTCAACGAAAAGTAGTTGGTAAACCGGGGTAGCCAGAGCTGTAGCCGAGTATTCGCGTTTCGACCACGAACTTTAACACTTGTGACAAGCAACTGACAATTTCAGAAAAACAATTGTTTTTGTCTCAATGTTATGGTACAATTTCCGAAGAAAAGTTGACGGAGAAGAGAAAATGGAGTCAGTTTCCAACAGAGGACTTATCTGGTTGAAAACACCTGAAGATGCCGAAATCGAAGGACATTTGGCGGAAATTCAAGCTACGCAAAATCAAATAGCAGAGTTGACTTTAGCACTCGAAGATTTGAAACTGGATGTTAGTAGATTTGAGACAAAGTACAACGCAATATTGGGAAGATTATTTGTCGAACTTGATAAAGTGAATCTTGAAGTTAAAGAATACATGCAGCGGATTCGCCTCGTCAAAGAACAGGAAATAATAAGCAAAGAGGAGATAGATGTACGCGTCCAGGAATCTTTCAAAGAGGAACGCCAGAAAGTATCTCAACAAACACAACAGGTAAATCAAGATGAACAGGAATATGAGAAAATCAAAGCGAAGAAGGAAACTGACACAACTGCAACAAAACGGTTGAGAAAACTGTACCTCAAGTTGGCTAAAATCTACCATCCTGATAAGGCGGAAAACGATGCGGAACGGGAAAAGAATGAGCGAATGATGTCACTCATCAACAGCGCCTATGAGGAGAATGATATTTTAACCCTTGAAAGATTACTTTCAACCGCTGACGACAGAGAGGAGATAGCAGGGGAAACAAAGGCTGAAAAACGGCGAAGGTTGAGGCGGGAGAGGGGGAAACTTGATAGAATTATTGCCTCCCTGAATATGGAGATTGAAACTATTAAAAGAACTGAAACCTACAAGTTTAAAGTGGAAGTGGAGGAAGCGCAGGCGCATGGCGAAGAACTTTTTGGGAAGCTTGCAAAGGACTTGAAAAGGAAGATTGAAGCAGGTAAACGGAGATTGAAAGGGATGATGCAGACGTTTCGTAACTTAATGAGGTTACGTTTTTTTTAAGATTCCGTAGATAGATTTTCTTCAGTTATGAAAAACGACAAATCTTTGGTACATATACGGGATATTCCCACAAAACTTAACCCCGCAGTTCAAAAAGAGCTTATTCTGCGCGGAAGGCAGCATATTCATACCTACAAGGCTGCCGAGTACCATTTCAGTCAGGCGGTTTCAGCGCTACGCGGGGAAAATTATACCAAAGCTATCAGGGCTTTCAAGGAAGCTTTGGATATCAACCCGGAATATGCTGAGATACATTTCTATCTCGGTGGAACCTATCGCCTGCTTGGTAAATACGAGGATGCAGTCAGGGCATATCAAAAAGCGGTCGAAATTGACCCGACATACTATATGGCATATTTGAATTTAGGCATAGCCTATCATTTGTTAAAACGGTATGATGACGCCATCGCCGCATACAAAGAAGCTATCCGTTCTGCCCCCGAACTTGCTGAAGCACATTCCAGCTTAGGTTCAGCTTACGCTGCCAAGGGTATGCGCGCAGAAGCTGTGGAAGCGTACAAGGAAGCACTCAAAATCAAACTCACATCCATGATTAGTGGAACATCGGCTTCTCCAAAATAGAAAGCGATTTTCATTCCCACCTAACGCTGTAAAGAAAGGTATCAAGTTAAAATCATCTTCAGACACTTTTCAATGTAGTCGCTATCCTCCTGAAAAACGACGTGTTCCTTCTCAAATTCTTTTTTCGTGTGTACCCCTGTTCCGAATGTTTTGCGAATCTCATCATACGTGCTGGTAGAGATGATGAAGGAAGTCAAATGTGCTTTCCACTGGACGCAATGCGACTGAAACTTGGACTCCAGAATTTTTAGCTCTTTGTGCAGTCGAATTTTTGGGTCATTGAAGCCTCCGCGCGCGTAACGCAATCCGTGCGGGTCAATAAACACAACCCACTGCTGTCTATCCTCTATCACCCACAAGATGAAGTCGGGGTAAAAAGCCTCGCCGTCGCTGGCTTCAAAGAATCCGATGCCTTTTCCCCGCGTCAGGTTGCGTAGCAGAAAAAACTCTTTCCCTCCAAGCTTCTGTTGGTGTTTGTGCAGGTATGTCCGCAAGTCAGCGACAAGCTTCTTCTCCCCCTTGTTCAATCCCGAAGGCGTCATTTCTATACGTTCATCAGAAACCAATAGCGGTTGATACAGGTGACGGTCAAAGTGAATATTGGGGAAATCTTGCACATCTTGCTTGTAAATTTCCTCCGCCTTCTCCACCAACGCGTACACATACCCAGCAAACTGTTTGTCGCTCTCTTCTTCGAACACAATCCGCAAATGATAACCCTTAAAGTCAAGGTTAGCATCCTCCTTTGTCATCGCCACCAGTCGAGCGCGTTCCTGTTCCCATGCTTGCCGCTGGCGCGCATAAAAGGCGGCAATGTATTTCCGCAGAACACCCACAGCCACCTCTTCCATTCGTCGCAAGTTTTTCGGATGGTTCTGCGACACATATTCGTCTGGGCAAAGCACCTCGTAACTGCCATTCTTCAGAATCTCTTGAAGCGTCTCCAGCGTGAAACTCAGGTTGTGATAACCTTTCGCTCCTTTGAACGCCAGCAGGTCGAAATAAATTCGCTCATAGTTGAAGAGCGGCGCGATTTTGCGAAACACACTGGATTTGTCTTCGCCCTGTGCTGCGCTAACCTCTTCTGTTGGCTGTATGCCTGATTTCGCCACCTCCAGACGGGGTAGCAAATCCAGCGATACCTTGATGTTTTTGCTGAACCGTAGCACCACGCCGGCTTTGTTCTGAAAACTTTCCCCTTCGGGGAGCCGCAACACTTGCAGCCCGCGTTGCAAAAATGCCTCCTCTACCTTTACAGGCACATGGATTTCTTCGTAGTCGGTTTCAATTCCTTCCTGCGTCAGATATTCCCTAAACTGCGCCATGTAGTTGGCGCGGACGCCAAAGACGTTGAGCGTCTCCAGCAGGCGAATGTTCGGCGGTACATCGTTCAACTCAAGAGCAGCGCTACGTTTGAGTGACAGGCTTTTGCCACGTAGCCGCACACCACGTCCGAATAACTGAATGATTTGCGCTCCCTCACCCTTGCCGATGTTCATCAACCCCATGCTGGATACCCGATAGCAGTCCCAGCCCTCCATGAACTTGCGTGAGCCGATGAGCGCGTTTACCGTGGAGTCGCGGTAGTTGATGCCCTCAAACAGTGAGTCACTGATATTTTCCTCTTCGCGGGACAACCCATTTGCTTCCATCAGTTTCAGTAGCCCTGTCACGTCCCCAATGTTGATGACGCCAAAGTAGGGATTGCGCGCCCCCGCCCGCAGTCCAATCTCGCCCGACGCCGCCTTCAGTTCCACCGCGCGCAATGTTTCGCCTGCCTGCGCGCAGAACACGCGCCGCACAATATCGTCGTAAATTTCCGCTGCCGTCAGCCATTTGTCCTTCATGTAAAGGAACAATCCCTTGAACAAATCTTCGTTGCGCGCATTTTTCAACCCTGTCTCGCCCCTGAACGCCTTCTCAATCCGCTGTATCCATTCAATGCGGTCGCGCAGAAATCGGGCGAAGAAATCTACAATCTCCTCAACGTCGGTCAGACTAACTTTATCTTCTTTTGATTTACCGCCGGTGACGGTATGTCCGACAAATACCCAAAGCGGCTTCTCAAGGTTGAACGGGCGGAACGCCTCCCGTTGTTCGTCAAAGACACAACACTGTTCGTAGAAGGAGAGCAAGTTGCCCAATAACATCCACTCATTGAACGCCGCCGTCTCGTCTCTCAGGTTGATAATCCAGTAGTCTTTGCCGTAGCCGTCGTGATAGAAGCGCGCATAAGAATAGTCAAACAGGATGGCTTTAGTATATTCGTCTAACAACGCCGGGCGTTTATTCCTGCTCGCGCCGTTGACTATCTGCCCAAAGGTTGCGCTGTATTCAAAGGTGAAGCCCTCTTCGGCTACCTTTGCTCGCAAATCCCGCCAGACTTCCCCGCTCGCGCCTCGGTGTGCTTCGTCCACAAACAGCAAGTTGCTGCCGCCGAAAGCGTCTACTTCCACGCTCAAACCACCGCCCCGTTTGCTCTCCGTCAGTTTCGTTATCTCAATCACGGTAATGGGCCGGCTGCTGTACCCTAACAACATCCCATCCGCCTCGCCGTAGTGTTCCGCCGCGATGCCGCTTTTGCGCAGTTCCTCCAAATGCTGGCGCGAAAGTCCCTCATTGGGTGTGATGAGCAGAATGTTGTCATGCCGAGTTTTTTCTTTGGCGTAGTGCAGATATTGCCACAGGTTGATGTGCATGATGAGCGTCTTGCCTGAACCCGTCGCCATCCAGAAGGCGACTTTTGTCAGGTCAACATCGGTGAGGAGATTATATGGTATGCCGCCTTTCGCGTTTTCGCTCTCCACCAACTTGTTCAGGTCAACAAGGAAAAAGTTCCTATCGTTGAACAAACGGTCAAGGTAAATCTCTGTGAACAACACCGCAAGATACTGGAAATATTTGAGTTGGATAGGCGGTGTCCGGAAACGGTTGAGCAACTCCATGTAGCCTTTGATGCGCAGGTCAAAATCCGCCAGTTGGTCGAGCGGTATTTTCATCCCTTGCAAGCCTTGCAGGGCGTAGTAGAAACAACTGTGCCCGTCATCAGCGTAACCTTCCTGGTGGTCGCGGAGTTTCTCCCGCAAGCCTTTGAAGTCGTCAAAACCGAATAGACGGCAAAAGTAGCGGTTCAAGATGAGCCGCTGTTGAAGCAAGGGTAGTTGATGGGTAGTCGTTATCTTCGTTCTTCGCGCCATCACGTCACCTCCGCAAACATGAGCCGCTTGAACTCAGGTTCAATGGCTTCCGCGCCTTCTACAAAGCAGGGACCGTTGGTCAGAAAACGGTCAGGCGCTCCATTGTCAATCAATGCAGGCAGAACGGTTTGCTGGATGAATATCTTATCCTGCATTAACGCTGTTTCGTTATCTTCCAGCCCATCCAGCGGACGCCAGACGATTACCACCCGTTTGCCGTCGTCTTCGCCTAACACGGAGCGATAAGGACATCCTCTGTCCTCAAACGCTCGCATCTTCTTCACCTGAAGCCCAAGCAGGTAGTTGAAAGTTTCCATCAGGTCAACCGTACGTTCGCTGATTTCGTCGCCCTCCTGCAACTTCAGTTTGTAGGCGAAGGGGACTTTCATCCTGTCCAGATTCAGCAGACACGGGCTGCCCTGTGTCTCATAGTCCAGCATGTATCGCAATAGGTATTCGTCGCCGAACATTTCCAGCATTTGCTGCCCATCCTGCTCGCGCATGAGGGCAAGGTTGTTCAGCGTATCTTCGTATTGCTCAAGGTAGTGGTATTTGAAGACATGGCTTATGCCCATGCCACCTGCGGGTTTGCCCTCCTTCCATTTCTCGCAAAACACCACCTTCTTGACGCGCGGCAAAAGCACCGTCTCAAACCAGTCGCCCATCTCCACCAGAATGTATTTGTGACTATCACCGTTTTGCTTGTTGAGGTTAATGACAGCGTGGGCGGTTGTGCCGGAACCGGCAAAGAAGTCAAGGATAATGGAATTGGCTCGAGTACCGACAAAGACCAAATCTTTAATAAGCTCTACAGATTTGGGATTGTTGTAAACCCGATTGTTCATAATGTCTTTCAATGTCTCCGTTCCAGTTGTACTACTATATTCGGGTCTGTAAAGGATTGACTTTGGCTTGTAGGTTTGTAGAAACTCCGCCTCCGATACGGCACCGAGTCTTTGTTTCCTGTATAAACTGATTTCACCATTCTCGTTTCGTTTCACAATGACATCGTGGAGGTGGGATGACAGATAATCTTTGCTCCAGCGCCACGACATTTCTTGTCCACTGGTTATGGGTAAAACTTTTGTGAAACCTTTTTCCCCTTCAAGTTTCACTTCATCGTTAGGACCGACATAAATAGGGTAAAAAAGATTTGGGCGTTTCTCTCTTGGTGCATTCCCACCGGTGCTTTTTAAAGGAGCACCCACCTTGTACCTTCCGTATTCATCCTCCAAGTTATACTCTTCCTCAATGTCTACCAAATCCAAGGGCAGTTCATTCAGAACAGCTTGTTCAGCATTTTTCACATAAACAAGTGTATATTCGTGGGTGCCAGCAAAGCCGAATTGGTCATTATTACCTTTCAAATTTTGGACAGTTGGAAGCAGTCCGACAAACTGTTGTCTCTTAGCACCATTGGTGTCTTGCCCGTACAAGACTTCGCAAAGCGCTCGAAACCTATGCGCCTCGTGGTCATCAATGCTCGCAAAAATCACCCCATCTTCCTGCATCCATTCCCTTGCCAACGCCAATCGGTCACTCATCATCGTGAGCCAGCAAGAATGCTGATAGTTATCCTTATAGATGAACTCGTCGGAGCCCGTATTATAGGGCGGGTCAATGTAGATGCACTTAATCTTGCCGCGGTATTTCTCCAGAAGCAGGTTGAGCGCCTGCCAGTTTTCGCTTTTGATAAGCACGCCGTCTATGGCGTCTTCCAAATCGTCGAAGTGAGAGAGTAACTGCCATTTGAAGGCGTCGTCGAAATGGCGGGTATCTACCACCAGCGTAGGATGGAGTTTCAGAAGCGCTTTATCCACGCCCGAGTTCAGCAGCCCGTCTTGCTCCTGCAAATCATCCAGCGCATAGAGGCACCGCCATTCTTCTATCTGCGCCTTGTTCTGCAACACATCGTCCCATAGGACTTTGGGCACACGGTCAACTGTCAAACAATATTCTGTCCGCGTTACAAATTTTTTCTTCTCAAATAGTCGTTTTTGGAAGTCCTCCACCTGCGCTAAGAAGTCTATAATGCGTTCAGCCACGTCTCGCACCACGCGCGCCCGCTGCAAACACCGCTGCAAAACCGCATCGCTTTGTGCTTCTACATCGCTTCCTAAGAGTTCATCCAGCAGAAGCACTTCATGCTTGAGGAAAAAGTCCAGTTCCCGTCGCAGAAAGTCGCCCAAATGTTTGTGGATGAAGAAATCGGTTGTATGACGGCGGGTGAAACGGGTTAAGTGTTTGCCTATTGCCATTTGTCCGTTACTGCCGTCCATTTCTGCCAGCAACATTTTCAGCATCGGGTTGGTAGCGCGCCCCAAAATCGTCTTTTCCGCGGCTTCGTTCAACTTATCTTGTGGCTTCTGATTTTCTGTCTTGCCGTAGGTGTTTTGTTCTTTTTCGGTCAACGCCCGGTATTCAAAGGCAACGATGAAAGTCTTGGCATCGTATTGCCACTCAACGGGTTTTTCGTCTGCCAGCACAAAATAACGTTTCGCGCCTTTCTTGTTGTTCGCCTCCACGCTGGCGTGGCGCAAGATAAACTCAACGGTGAAATCGCCTGCCGTGAAGCGGTAGCCCTTCAAGTGTTCGCCTGTCTTGATGTAATATTGGTCGCGGTTCGCCCAGTGCAATAATACTTCTTCACCGGCATAGGGAATGACGTAACGCGCCTCGCGCCCGTAGCGACGTTTGGAGACGAAATCGCCGTCTTCGTAGTAACGGGAGAAGAAAGTGAATAGGGAGTTGTAAACGCTGGTTCTGAGCTCCTCTGCAATATGCTCTGTCTGTGCTTTCGCTGCCGCTTCAAGATACTTCTTGCCCATAGGTGTTTCGCGAAACATGAGTAGTAACTGTCCGCGTTCATCAAAAGCCTGCTCACCAAGCGTCCTGCGCACTTCTTGCTCAAGTTGCTTCAACTCCCGCCCCTCCGCCGCCCTATCTGCCTCGGCGTAGTGGGTAAAAGCCGTGTCAATAATCTCCGGAAGGCGAACAGTAATAAACTCCTCCACCTGCTGCCGCTTGTAATTCAGGGTGCGGTAGATGCCAAAGTCAAGTTCAGCAGAGTCAAATTGAAATAGCATCCTGAGAAGGGGTTGAAATTTCTCTAAGGAATTATTCATTGAATTTGCCTCCGTTTTAATGTTTTTTGGTTTCCATTTTCGACAATCCTGCTAATCATACATTGG
>CAZRLY010000104.1:0-7745 GCA_964601015.1 uncultured bacterium | reverse complement strand
GGAGTGCGCAGGGCGAACACATGGGTTCGCCCCTACGGTTTGCGTCGCGAAAACAAATTTTTCGCACTCCGAAGGCGTACAATCCATTGCCTTTTTTGTGTCAAAAACCTTAGCGGAGCTTATCGCGCGCTGCATTCAACAGTTTCATGAACTCGCGCATAAAGGCATAGTTATCGTGCCAGGTACGGGCTGTCACCAGATTGTCCGTTATCACAACCGGCTGGTCGACGAAAATGCCTCCGCAGATTTCCACGTCAAACTTGCATTTTGGAACTGTAGTCAACTGCTTTCCCCGGATGACATCGGCAGTGGCTAAAATCTCCGCTCCGTGACATACCGAACCCACAGGCTTATTCTCTTCAAAGAAATGTTTGACGATACATATTAAATCCTCGTCGTAGCGAATATATTCGGGTGCCCGTCCGCCTGAGAGGATGAGCCCGAGATATTCCTCGCATTTTACATCTCGAAAGGCGATGTCTGAAGCGAGGTGATAACCGGGGGATTCCTGCGTTATGTCCCAACCGGGAGGCTGTTCGTGCATAACAAGGCTATACAAGCGTTTCTCAGGAGCAGCTACCACTGCCTGAAAATAGTCTTCCTGTACCCGATGTAAAGGGTATAGAGTATCAAAAACTTCGGCTGCGTCGCCGATAACCAAGAGTACCTTTTCCATTTTTTAATCCTCCTTGCGGTGCAAAAACCGAGTTTTTCCAAAAAACTCGGTTTCTATGTTAATCATATATCCTTATCTCATAGATACGCGCTGTCCATCCTTCACCGTTCATAGCTCTAACGGTCAATTTTACTTTTGATGCGGTTACTCTATCGAAAGAATGAACGCGATGTCGTCGGTAGTTATCCTTGACTGTAACAATGGTTTGCCATGAGGAACCGTTCCAAACCTCCACATCGTAGTCTTTTACGCACATCTCCGATACTCTTTTGTTGCAGTTGAACGGCATCTCACGGTATGCCCTGTAGAGGGTATCAAAGGTCAAATGTATGTGTCTGAAAGATTTCGGTTCGCTGAAATTCAGAATCAGACTTTGCGGGAGCAGTTCGCCGCGTTTCGACATCCACATATTGACCGGGTTTGTAGCGAATCGCCGGTTGTATCCGTTGATGACGTTGGCTGCTTCGCCGTATACGGGACACGGGGAGATTTTGAACAAATGTGATTCGGCTGCGGTGACGTATTCGTTAGTATCCTTCGTTGCGTAGCATCTTACAGCAACATCGCAGGAGTTCTCATCGCGTCCCCAGTAAACTCTGCGCGCCGGCGGCAATGTCAACAAATACCTCTCCTCGTCAGATGTCATGTCCTTTTCGATGAGCGTTAAATTGGGATAGTTGAAACTCACCCACCCTGCGAAATTCGCATCCAAAATGGCGTTGCTTCGCACTACCTGTTGAAATTTGGCGATGGTATTATCGTTGCCCCACTCCATTCGATTGGCTACGCCCTTGATGTGCGGAGGTTTCCTGCCGTGTCCCGTTTTCCACTTTTGAGAGGTTTGATAGAGAGCTAACGTCAATTCGAGCGGTACTTGCACATTGTTTTCGTTTTTCAAATAGAGTTGTACTTCGTTGAGTTTCTCTCCCCAATCCCATAACATAATTCCCCTTGTGCAATCCAACGGCAAAAAGTCTGACACATCTACGCATTCAAAGTGTTCCTCGCTGGTAGCCGTGGCGGTTGCCTCTTTCGCTAAGTCATTTTCATCTTCGTTTTTAAGTCCCAAAATCGTAGCGTCGTTTTTTAACAGCAGTTGTTGTAGTTCTTTGACGTGTTGCTGGTAAATCTCCCGCGGGACACAGTTGTATTTTTTGCATAGGTAAGCCGCAACGCCAACAGCCTGCCCACCTGTGCCCAGCGTTTTCATAAGTCGCACTGTTCCCAGCGCAAGACGCGTCGCGCTTACCAAACGCCCCGCTAAGAAGAGATTTTCGATGTCTTTAGAATACAAACAGCGGTAGGGGATACTATACAAAGGCGGAACGGAATGGAAGATTATCTTAACCTGCTCACCAATTGGGTCATGTACGTCAACGGCATAGCCGCCATAGGCAACCGCATCAGGGAACTCTCTTGCATTTTCAACGTCGGTTTGCGTCAGGATGTAATCGCCGATAAAACGCCTACTTTCGCGTTTGCCCGCTTTCGGACTCACCCAAACCAGTTCCCAGTTTTCAGATTCCTTTGGATGTGCCTCGTTTTTGATGTGATTCCAGACAGCGTAGAGGTGTTGTAGCAACGTTTCATAAATCTCATGTTCATCCTCAATGGTATCCAACTGTCCGCCTGTCTCCGTATGCCACAGAAAACAGAATTCAGCGTTGGGATTCCACGACGAATGCCCGTAAAGGCAGTTGCCAGACGCATCTTTTGAATAGCCGTAGCCAGGGACAAATTCTGGCGTATCTGGCGGTGGCACGAATTTCACAGGCTGACTTGTCTTCCTAACGAGTGCCGTCACGCTGTTTCCCATCGTTATCTTATCGGCAACCTCCGGCGCGTTGCGTTCGTTGAATTCGCTCTTCGCTTCCCTGCCCATCAAAAACGATGCACCCGATTCCTTTGCTACTTGCCCGTCGCCGGATGCGTCCACCACACAAACGCCCACATCAATCAGTTTTGTCTTGTACGTGGCAACATCTTCAACCAACACGCTCTTGATGCGTTTCCCATCCATAATCGGCAGCTTCGCATAGTGCCGACGGCATACTTTGACGCCAGATTTGCTCATTATAGAATGCAACAGGGCATCCCACTGACGGGCGATGTTGTAATGGTGTCCATGAGTTAGAATCTTGGCGTTGTAGTATGCGCCTTCCTCCTCTAATTCTCCAGGGATACCCGTCTCCGAAGCATACGGGTGGAAACTGTGTGCGCCTGAAATGTGTACGCCCAAATTCGGCCCCGAATTTCCACCTAAAACCTCGTCCTTTTCCAGCAAAATGACATCACACCCAAGCCGCGCCGCCTGTATCGCCGCACTTATACCAGCAACGCCAGAACCTATTACGACTACATCAGTGAGTTCTTTTGCGTCTATTCGGTAGGTTATATTTTCCATTCAATTTCTCCTGATTTTCAGCCCGCGCGAATTAGCCATTATGTTATTGCTCTCTCTTGTATTACAGAGGTTAGTTGACATATCGAATTATAACAGACAATCGATTCAAAATCAAGTAAAATATGTTGGGTACAGAGATTCTTAAAGAGTAATTGACAAAAGACGCGGAGATATGGTAAAATGAAAGTATTAAGGTTTTTCAAGGAGGACTCTTCCATGGTAGATGCCAAGTTGTTACTCTGGTGGCAGGATTTTTACGAACCGCTTTTTGAGTATGCGTTCGATGAGATAGGCCCGCTTGTTGGGAAGAGAGTGCTGGAATTGGGCTGTGGACCGGGCGGGACAGCAGTGCTGCTTGCCAGGCGCGGCGCTGATGTCTTTGCCACGGACATGCGCATTGAGTCAATACAAGAAACTCGCCAGTTGGCTGAGAAATACGGCGTAGCGGATAGAATTCATACCTACGTGATGGACGCGCGGTGTCTTGGTTTTCCTGAAAATTCTTTCGATTTCATCGTTACAAAATCTGTGCTCATCATGACAGACTATGAACCGGTCGTCAAAGAATGCTCAAGAGTTCTGAAAAAAGGTGGAAAAGCCATTTTTTTAGAAAATATGCGGCATCACCCGATTATATATCTTGCCAGAAAGCTGTTCATCAGATATTCCCGTTATTTGAACTACTTGAGTATGGATGACATAAAAAACATCACCAAAGTCTTTAGCATCTCGCGTCACCGTGAATTTCACCTGTTTATTATAGCATCGTTGATATGGGATAAAGTTATCAAGAGCAAACGGTTGTATTATTTGACCTTTCGTTTACTTCGCGCTTTTGACGATGGGCTTATTTCGTCGTTGCCTTCTTTGAGGAGAATCTGCTGGATAACAGCAATAATCTGCGAAAAGTGATGTGATATGCATTATAGCCGCCGATAAAAGACCGCGCGGATTAGCCTTCATAGGGCAACGGTTTATTTATATCAGATAAGTGGTAAATGATAGAAATTTTCATTGACAAGCCTATTGATGAGCTGTACAATATCATTTGCTATGATGATAACTGTACTAACCAGCTTGTTTTTGTTAGGGGGTAAAGATGAAAATCAGCAGATGGTTTTATTTAGGGTTTGGGTTTGGAATGGGATATTTATATTCCCGCCACCAACAAAAAAGAAAAGAAGCTATGCCGGCAAAACAAACAATCGAAGCAGAACTGACACTGGCAAAGCCAGAGCCGGATATATTGCTTGAAATAGGGCATGAGCTAATGCCTTTGGTAAACGAAGAACAGGGCGGTGATTTGATGCAACGTATACCCGATATTCGGAGTCAATGCGCCGATGAAATAGGGGTTGCCTTGCCAGCGGTCAAAATTGTAGATAATGACGCGCTGGAAAGTGATGATTATGCAATTAGCATAAAAGGGCTTAGAGTAGGATGTGGTAGGATATTGGTAGGTGGCTATCTTGCCGTGAGCAATGAAAACGTGCAGGAACCGATAGAGGGAATAGAGGCCGTTGTGTCCGACGGTTTGCCGGGTTTATGGATTACCGAGGAGGATAAAGAGAAGGTTGCAGAGGCCGGTTACACAATACTTGTACCTTCGGCAGTCCTGTCACATCACCTTTTGGAACTGTTCAAGCAGAATGCCCACGAATGGTTGGGACTCCAGGAAACGCAAAATTAACTGGATAATCTCAGGCGAACCAAACCCGCTGTAGTATCCGAGGCTGTGCCAAATACGCTCAGTTTGGTGGATGTAAAGAATGTGCTGAAAAAACTGCTTGAGGCGCAAATACCCATCCGCAACCTATCAAAAATTTTGGAGATATTAGCAGATAACGGCAGAGAGATTAAGGAGATAGATTCGCTCGTCGCACTTGTGCAAGAAGCAATCGGCGAAATTGCTTTGTCGGGCGAGTGAAAAGAGAGCAGGCAAACCGGGCTTACGTCCGTATTTTATGGGTAAGAACCATGCAGAAAAGGATAACAATTCACGATTTCAAAGAACAATTGGAACATCTCATAGAAACGCTCCAGAAGTCACACGAGACGTTATTCATTGAGCAAAACGGCGAAGCGACTGCCGCTGTAATCCCCATTGACGAATACCAGCATTTGCTTGCGATAAACGAACCTGCTTCTCTTGAAGAATTTGTCACCGCAACGCAGGCAGAACTGGAGAGAGCCATAGAGAAATATGACGATGAGAAGGCACGCATAAAACACCTGCGCAGGTTCCGAAGATATCTTGATGAACTTTGGGATGAAAGCCAAGGGCGAACTGATAACTTTTGGCAAATCTTGATACTATTGAAGCATAGCTACGCTGATTTTGAAAAACCGTCCGACATGACGCTTGAGCATTTGCGCATTCTTCGAGCAGCAACAGGTGTGCTGGAGAAACCTAAGATTACACCTGGTATGAGACGTGAGATTTTCTACTTTCTTAATGAGAATGACATCAACACAATGCCAAAAATTCCTGACCTAGTGAAATTGATGGAAAAGGCAGGCATTTAAATGAATACGAAAATTGACTCACCGCGTCCAGTATTCATGGAAACTACCACGGCGATAAACCGTCATTTTGGTATGCGAACTCAACGCGACTTTGTAAGTCAAGCGTCGACAGGGCGGCGCGTTATTACCTGCACTTTCGTACAGTTTGAATACAAACGGGTAGTACAACGCGCATGCGTAGAATTCCATCGCCTATTGGCGAGCATCGGTGATACTGACGAAGCATTTCGAGCTTTTGGGCAAAGTTACTCGGTGAGCCAATTATCTATCGGCTACGCGCTGTTGGTTCCCATTATCCGAGATTTAGATGACGATATAAGCAGAATTTTGGAAGAATTGGAATGGCTCATCGAAGAAGATTTGTTGGTTATGTTTCGCATGAAAATCGACAAGATTACCGACGCCACCCGTTGCGCATTAGCCTATCAACAACCTGTCCGTCAGGGGAACACCTACGCGCCCGGCTTCCTGCAAGTGTCGCGTGAGAGATTCGACTGTGATTTGCCAGCCTTCATCGAACACAATAGGGACGCCTTCCAGACAGTCTACGATGTGCTTTCCGTCCAGCGTTCTTCCCATACCCGCCGTCTACGTCAAGTGTTATCAAGGGTACTCAATGTTCCCGCCGAATCGAAAGGACGAAACGCACTCACCCTTGGAGACGCAATCATCGCCGTAGAAATGCCCAAAGACGCCCTTCTCCTTACCACTAACCGACGCGATTTTGAACCGATTTGCGCTGCATTGGGAAAAGACATCTTTAAGGCAGAATTCGTAGCGTAGCAGTAGTGCTAATAGAAGCCGAGTATTAACGGAATTACGCGGATATAAGACATCCGCGTAATCCTACCTACCTATAACGAGGCATCTCTATGACAGCAATTTCCGCTTATTCTCATAAACCCACTTATAATGCAAAGCCCTTTTCAATTTCGATGCCGCATCCTCATCAACGATAATCGTAGCCTTGGGGTGCAGTTGGAGAGCAGAAGAGGTAATCTGCGATGTAACCGCTCCTTCGACGCACTTTTCTATAGCATCAGCTTTGCTCTTCTTATTCGCCAGCAAAATACAATGTCTCGCCTCCACGATTGTCGCGACGCCCATTGTGATGGCAAATTTCGGGACATCCTCCATCTTCCCATCGAAAAATCGAGCGTTATCCCTTATGGTACATTCAGCCAACGCCTCGACATGCGTCCTTGAGGCAAGCGACGCGCCCGGTTCATTAAAAGCGATATGCCCGTCACTGCCAATCCCTAATATCTGTATATCAATGCCGCCAGCATTGCAAATCTGCTCTTCATACCACTCGCAGTGCGCCTCTAAATCCGGAGTTACTCCATTCGGTATGTGGATATTCTTCTTATCGACATTGAGATACTTGAAGAGGTTCTCATACATAAAATAGTTATAGCTCTGCTCGTGGCTTGGCGGAAGCCCAACATACTCATCAAGATTGAAGGTAACAACCTTTGAAAAGTCCAAACCCATCCTAATCAATTCTTTATAAGTGCCAACAGGTGTGCTGCCAGTAGCAAGTCCAAGCACGAGATTCGGTTTCCTCTGGATAGCTGCTCTGATTATCTCCGCAGTTTCCTTGCTCATTTCCTCGTAAGTCGCCTTGATAATTACTTCCAATTGAGTTCTCCTTTTGAAAAATTAATAAAATTGGGCGATTAACCCAACAAATTATAGTAATTATTCTCGGAGATGTCAACCAAAATCTAAACAGCACTCAGAAATTTTCTTCCTTCAGTGTGTCATAAGTAGTAGCATCAACTTACTAATATCTTACCCGATATCCTGCCCATATTTTTTTGTCTTGCCAACAATCCAACAATATGATATAATGTCCAATATTCATTCCAGTTCATGGGGTTTTGAACTTATGTTAAAGAATCTGAAAGCAGAAAGAGCTTTTTCCAGAGGGCAGAGGTATACCCAAAAAAGGGATTTCGAGAACGCCGAAGGACAATATAAAAAGACGCTGGAATTACGTCCCAACGATAGCGGGGTTTATTTGCATTACGCGCTGGTTTTGAGTGAGATGGGAAGGTACGATGAGGCTGAAGAGAGGATAAATAAAGCCAGTGCGCTCTAAAGAGCATTGATGCAATGTGGGTTCAAGTCCCACTA
>CAZRLY010000103.1:0-18439 GCA_964601015.1 uncultured bacterium | reverse complement strand
TTCGATAAATCGCATACTGACTTTTTACCCTGAAGAGTAAAGAATTGGTGAATTATGTACCCAGACAAATTTATTTAATGCTACACTGCTCGACTTGGATTGCTAAATCCAAGTCTTTCCCGATGGATTTAGCAATCCATCGGGAGCGGTGAATATGAAAATAATTATGTCCGACTACTTACCACTTATTACTTTACTTAACGTCAGTTCGGGATAACGATACAGTTGCGATAAGTTCCACGGATTTAAGCAGAAGGGCTTGCCCTACTGCTACAATTTACACTAAGAATCAACACAAATTACACAAATTATACGAATCACACGAATGATTCTGTATTATCTCCGACAGCTTGAGCAAAAACATCCTCAAGCGAATACTGCATGGCGACGAGATGTCTGATTTGAAGTCCATTCTGGGCAGCCACTTTAAAAAATATTTCGGGTTCGATTCCATCCGGCAATGCCACGCGTAGTATATCACCTTCCACCTTTCGCCATTCGCATCCGAACTCTTCAATCGCCTGTGTGAAGATTCCCTCCAAGTTTTCGTCGCAATTCCGCTTTAGCGACGAAAACAAATCCTTGATTTTGATTTTAACTTCATACAATCTGCGCTTTCCGCTTTTTAGTTCCTCAATATTGCCTTGTATTACAACTTCGCCCTGATGGAGTACGACAACGTCCTGGCAAGCATATTCTACATCCGGCAAAAGGTGGGAGGACAAAATGATGTGTATGCCCTTATCGGTGGAGATGTCTTTAATCAGGTCCAACATTTCCTGTCGTCCAGTTGGGTCCATTCCGTTGGTGGGCTCGTCGAGGAACAACAATTCTGGGGAGTGAATTAACGCTTGAGCAAGTTTAATCCTCTGTTTCATGCCTGTGGAATAGGTTTGCAACATTCGATACCGCGCTTCTCCTAAACCTACATATTGCAACACCTCATGCGCCCTTTGTATCGCGTCTTTGCGCGGCATGCCGCACAGTTCGCCAGCGTAGGCTACAAATCTGACAGCGTCCATTTCAGGGATATGGCAATCGTTCTCCGGCATGTAGCCCACCCTCTGCCGAATGTCCAACTGCTGGGTACTGATGTCCATGTCCAGTACCGCTCCGCCACCGGCATCCGGGGTCAAAAAACCTAAGAGTGCCTTGAGCAAAGTTGTTTTTCCTGCGCCGTTGGGGCCTAAAAGTCCGACAGAACCACCCTTTAAATTCAGAGAAATATCGTTTAAAGCCAGTAATTTACCGTAGGAGACGGACATGTTGTCGAGTTGAATTACCTCCATAAAATTGACCCTCCAAATTTTTTTGACCGTTTTGCCTTAATTGTGGAGAAGCGATACCTTTACAGTAGCGCTAGCAAGATTACGACATCGCTAAACGTTCAGCATAATGCAAAACTTCTCCCACCTTCTCATCAGGCAATCTGTGAATCAAAGCAATCAACCGTTCTCTATCTTTCATCTTAGCAAGATATGTCCGATAAGCCCACCTAAGCACATCACTCAATCTCGCATCTTTCAACCCGACTTCGGGAATGTTCAGAAGGGGGGCATCAAGGATATCCGCCTCTTGCAGTTCTTTCTCATTTAAGTCAGATAGACAACTATGCTCTAAGGAGACTAACTTTTTAGTTCCCTGGTGGTAAGGCTTCTCATAGCCGTATATAAAAAAAATGCCGTCCAATAACTCCTCTGTCAAAGACGAAACACCGTATTCTCCAAAGTTAATGGAGAAAACATCAGCTAAGGAATCGTATTTGACCGTTACCCTTCTTCCCATATTGGACTTCCTCCTTTCTTAAATCCTCTGACAATATAGAGGCTTTTTATAAAGTTGTAAGGGTGAAAACGGCTGAGTTTCAAAGCTATGAAAATCATATCATCAGAAGAAGCTCCGGCAGGTTTCAGACGTAATTTTTCAATCTTGGTGTAAAACCTAACTGTGTCCGACATCCGGTTCGTATGAATGGCAGAAATATTGCTAATAGCTTCAGCGGCAATATCAAAAATATTCTCCATGTTGAATTCTGGATGTTTAGTAACAATTTCCTCTGCACGTTCGATACTGAGCCAAATTTCAAAGCGGGGCAACTCACTTAACAATCCTACCCGATATTGAACAGGCAGAGAGCCAATAAATCTCAAAATAAATTGTTTGCCATCGGTATGGGTATAAACTTGCTCACGTCTTTCAACCATAACTAGACCATCCCAAAACCCCGTAGCCCAAATTTCAATTTGGCTAATCTTAAAAACCAAGATAGAATCTTGGGCTCACGTCCGCAGAATCTTGAAATACTCAAACCGTGTCGAAATGACGAATTGCCGTTTCGTTGGGTTTCGTGCCTCAACCCAACCTACGCCGCAGAATCTTGAAATACTCAAACCGAGTCGAAGTAGTGGGCTGTAGCGAGCAGAGCGCATGAATTCCCACCTGAATCGGTTCGTCCATCGGCAAATCCACCCAACCGCAGGTGAGCCAGTTTTCGCCATCGACGCTACAATAGGCTGAGAAGCGATGCCCTTGACGTTCCAAACGCAACGTCAGCGTTTCGGTTTCTATCTGCCCACATTATGCAAAAGCCCACTGCCTCGCTCTGTAAATCTACTTTTGTTCCAGCCATTGTTTTCTGGAAATGCCCGCTTGTTTGAGCAGTCGCGACAATAAATCCACGCTAATTTCTCGGCGATGTGGATTGGGAATAGTCAAAACAAAATCTCCCTTGATCATATAGGGATGCTTGCCGCCACGGTAGGGGCCTTCGAATCCAAAATGGTGAAGGCGTCGAACCAGTTTATTCCAAGAGACAGAGGTAAGTTTAGGCATAGAATTCCATCTCCTCGGGGCTTTCGATGTGTTTGTTTCCTACGGGCGGTATAGGCAATCCTTTTTTTAGGTGTAGGAGAATCCAACCTTCTAAAACCTCTACTAAGTTTTGCCTGCATTCTTCTAACGTTTTGCCTGAAGCCCAAACCCCTTTCAGGGCTGGAATTTCGCCATAGTAGGGTTCCTCGTCATCTCGGATTAATTCATAATGTGCCCTTTGAAGAGCTTCTTGAATATATTCGATAATCACTTTTACCTACTCTCCTTTTACCCGTATTTGTTCACAAAAACCAAGGTGACATTATTCCTCGCGCCGCAGAATCTTGAAATACTCAAACCGTGTCGAAATGACGAATTGCCGTTTCGTTGGGTTTCGTGCCTCAACCCAACCTACGCCGCAGAATCTTGAAATACTCAAACCGAGTCGAAGTAGTGGGCTGTAGCGAGCAGAGCGCATGAATTCCCACCTGAATCGGTTCGTCCATCGGCAAATCCACCCAACCGCAGGTGAGCCAGTTTTTGCCATCAACGCTGCAATAGGCGGAAAAGCGGTGCCCTTGACGTTCCAGACGCAGGGTGAGGGTCTCGGCTTCTAATTGCCCACGCCCCGCAAATGCCCACTTCCCTGCTTGATTGAATTCCAAATGCGCTTCGCCTTCCCAAATCGAACTGGGAGACATCTCAAAACGGATGTAGTTGTCTTCGTCCTTCCATACTAACAACCCTCCGGACTTCCTGCCATCTTTCCCATCCGAAATCTTTGTTTCAATGGCAAAATCCCCCGAAATCGTTTGTAGCAGGCGGGGTGCATTACGATTGCTACCAGGCCACAAATCATGCCCGGGTGGAACGGTAATTTGCAATCCAGAAGGGGAAAGCATTGCGTAGGTGCAATCGCCTTTTGGATCAATCCATTCCCACGCAGGCGAGAAAGAGTCGCCATCGAAGGTGTCAACGTTTTCAAGCTCACTATAATCACCAGATGGTTGCGCCGGTTCCAGACAGAGTTGCGTCAAGCCGAGTTTTTGCAGAGCTTCTGAATGTTCGCTCTTGAATTGCTGGCAGATTTGGCGGAAAGCATCCTGATGCCCGAATCGTCTGTAGAGCATTTCTGCGGACCGTAGCGCACTGGCAAGATTATACCATGATTGACTGACGGATTGAAGCGTTCCAAGAAAAAGCTCGTTAGCAGATTCTATATCGCCTATGACAAGAAGGGGCTTCAGCATCCGTTGTCCTATTTGGGGGTTCATTCCGACCAAGCGAAAAGCGTAAGGTGCAGCATCCTCTGGCTTCTCACACGAAAAGTGGAAATCCATCAACTGATAGAGATACCAGACGACTTCCATCCGATTGGATGCCCGCTCAAGTCCTTCCTCAAGTCGCTGCTGGCATTGAGCACGGAGTTCATCTGACGAGGCTATCGCTGTGTATGCTTCCTTCAAATTCTCCAGAAAGCTGACGAAGGGCGAATCTTCTTCCGTCTCCTCTTTCGCCATCGCCTTATCCATCATATTGAGGAAATCTTCTATCATGCCGAGGATTTTGCCAGTTTTGCCACGACGCTGGTAAAGCTGAAGAAGTCTTTGATAGTTCCAATTAACAGCGAAGAGATGCCTGATTTTCAATGCTGCTCTCCAGCCCTTTTCATGAGCGTCAAGTGCTTTGTCCATCTCGTTGACCTGTGAGTAGAGTCTGCCAAAATCACCATAGCACATAGGTATCGTCCAGCCGGCACCATATTTTTCCGCAAGCTCAATAGCTCTTTGGAGAAGTTCAGACGCTTCAGGAAAGTTACCAAGGAATTGATGTGTTGAGCCCAGCATATAGTATCCGAGCGACAGCGCGTAGGGATTTTTGACCTCCGAAGCCAACGCAATCGCCTTCTCATAGTCGGGACCAAAAAATCCAGCTCCTTGGACCTCAATTCGATTCCACTCGATCAGCGTATACAAGTCGAGTAATTTTTCTTTATCACCGATTTTTTGGGCAATCTGGACACCTCTGCGGTAGAGAGCCTCCGCTTCTTTGGCATCAATGTGAGTCGTCAAAATCGTTCCGACGGCAGCATAAGCCGCCACCGTCCACTTGGATTCAGCCGCGCCCTCCAATTCTGTGTGACCCAAATTAGCGTATTTAATCGCATTTTTTCTGTCACTCCGAAACCACCTATAAGCCCAGGCAATCTGCCCGTACAACATGGCGCGGTAGTCTTTCCTCTCCGTATACTTCAAGGCTTCCTTGTAATCCTCAATCTGTTCCTCATACTCCCCGATGGCGTTTCGAGCTTCGCCGCGCTGTTGGTACAACTCCGCAAGCATTTCCTTGTCAACCGAAATTTGGTTCGCTACTTCGATAGCATCCGTGTAGTATCGGATTGCATCCTTCATAGCGCAAGCGTCGAAGCACTTTTGTCCTGCCTTCTGAAGATATTCCAGCGCTTTGGGTTTGTCCTTGCTCTTGGCATAATGATGCGCCAACTCCTCGTAATATTCTTCAATCCGCTTGTGATAGAGCATCTCAATCCCCTGCGCCACCTGGTGATGGAACTCCTGCCGACGCCGCTCTATAATCCCTTGATATGTCGTTTCCTGAGTTAGGGCGTGTTTGAAGGCGTATTCCAGTTCGGGGATGGTGCGTTCCTCGTAGACCAAATCTCGTTCCTCAAATTCGCTCAGATATTGGTCTAAATTTCTTTCCTGCCGCGCCAAGTGTTCCAGAAGACGATATTTGAACAACCGTCCGATGACACTGGCGCATTGCAACACATATTTCGCCTCCGCCTTTAGTCTGTCCACTCGCGCAAGGATGACGTTCTGGATGGTGTTTGGCACGTCGAGTTCGACAATCTCCTGACGTGCTTTCCAGCGTTCGCCTTCCCGATAGATTAAATCCCTGTCAATCAACGAACGGATTACCTCTTCGATGAAAAACGGATTCCCTTCGGTTCTCCTGAGAATCATCTCCTTCACCGATTCTGGAAGGTTATCAATCGTCAGCAGCGTTTCGACCAACTGACGGCTTTCCCGCGCAGATAGTTGCTTCAGGTTGATTTCGGTATATCTGTCCAAGCATTTCCGTTGCGCGATGCTGGGGAGTTGCCGCAGGAGCGTTTCTATTTCGGTATCTTGGCGAGGACGATAGACGCACAACAACATCAAGGGTGTCGTCACCAGTTCGTCCATAAGTCGCCTAATCAACTCTAACGATAGCGCATCAGCCCAATGTAGGTCATCCAAAATCAGCAACAACGGGCTTTCTCTCGCCAACGTTACAAAGAAATCCCGCAGGCGCATCAGCGTTTGGTGCATAATCTGCTCTGGCGAAAAGTATTGCAGCTTTCCGTCCAACTCGTCGCCAAACCGTATGGACATCAGATGCCCAAAAAACGGCAGGATGTCATCGGCGCGTTGGGGAAATAGCCGGGTTATGTTTTCTACCACTTTTCGAGCAACATCCTTTTCGCCGTCGCCTTCGCTCAAGCCAAAATAGGAATGGAGAATATCCAAAATTGGCCAATAGCTGATGGTATGCCCGATGGAGACGCAACGTCCTTCGAGCCAGGGTGGTGAGTGATGCAACAGTACGTTTCGCTGAATTTCGCGCTCCTCTTGCAACAATACGCTTCGCTGATTGTTGCACTCCTTTGGTCTTTTGCTTTTGAGGTATTCTTTCAACTCAAGAACCAAGCGCGACTTGCCGATGCCGGCCTCCCCAATGATAGACACCATCTGCCCTTCTCCTGCGAGCAATCCGTCAGTTGCTTCTTTCAAGTCAGCGAATTCTTTCTCCCTGCCAATCATACGCGCCCGCAGCCCTTCAATGCCACGCAGTTTTTCCGGGCGTTCCTTGACGCGCAACGCTTCGTAAGCTACCATCCCCTCGCCGATGCCCCTAAGCGACAGTCCTTCAATCCGCTGAAAATCGAAAGCCCGGCGAGTGAGCCGATATGTGCCAACGCCAACCAGAATTTGGTCTGGCCGTGCAATCTCTTGAAACCGTGCGGCGCGATTTACCTCCATGCTATGTGCTGTGTATTCCGAATGCAGACTCGTCTTAATTTCCCCAACAGTCATCGTAGCAGTGTTGATTCCGACGCTTACCTGCAACTGTTTTTGTGCCATTGCGTTGCGCATATCCAGCGCGGCGAGGATAGCGCGTTCGGCGTCGTTTTCGTGCAATATGGGCGCGCCAAAGAGCGCGAGCAGCCCGTCACCTCGAAACCCACTGATCTTTCCTTCGTAACCCGCTATGATGTTTACTAAGTCATTGAAACACTCCTCCACTAATTGGAAAACGGCTTCGGAGGAGAGCGTTGTGGATAGGGGCGTAAAACCGCTGATGTCGGCAAACAGCGTCGTCACTGGACGATTTTCCCTGCTGTCCGCCTCCATCGCTACTGAATATTTTTCGACGAGGGACTGCGGGATGACGCTTTGAAGGCGGGTGTGCATATCCTCCAGTTTTGGCGGTGCCGCTTTTGGGACTTCTTTGGAATCCTCCTTTAGCGAACTAACAGTTCGCTCTACTTCCAACGAACTGGCAACCCGCTCTACTGAGACTTTGGCACCGCACTCCATACAGAACTTCGCCTCATCAGGTACTTTTGTCCCGCATTTTGGGCATACGTTTTCTAACTTTGTGCCGCATTCCATGCAGAATTTGGCTTCCGTTGGATTTTCAAAATTGCATTTGGAACATTTCATTTTTTATACTCCCTTTCCTCCTCCGCCTTCCTTCCTGCAACATGCCGCCCTTAGAGCGTGTGTGAGAAGTTCCTTGAATGCCCACGTAGGTTGGGTTGAGCGAAAGGGAAACCCAACGGATAAATATCCGGCGTTCGTTGGGTTTCGTCTACTTTTCACACAACCTCTTAGAGGGCTGTCTGGGTGAAGAGCATTCGATTGTTATAGGCATATCAAAGAAAATAACTCGCCCAACTGCTCCCGTCGTGTGTCGTGGATTGCTAAATCCGCACCAGACCAAGCAAATGGGAGATTTTATTTTTTGCAAAAGCCATAAACATAACGTCCCTATGCGGGACTTTCAGAGCGCTTTTGCAACAACCAGGGTGATGTCATCGCTTTGCTCCATCGCCTTGCAATGAGTAGAAACTGCATTGAGAATACAATCCCTGATATAGTTTGCAGGTTCATCTTTGTTTTCTAATATGATATTTTCCAGTCTCTCATCACCAAATGGTTCTTTATTTTCGTCTTCTGCCTCTGGAATTCCATCTGAATAAAGCAGAATCAAATCCCCTTTTCCCCATTTTCTTTTCTCCGTTGTAAATTCGATTTCCTCAAAACCGGGGATTCCCAAAAGCATGTTAGTGGCGAGAATCCTCGCCAGGCTATTTGTGCTTCTGGTGTAATGATAAACATAAGGATGTCCTGCATTAGAATAAGCTAAGACATGATTATGAAAATCTATGAGAATGTAACAACAGGACATTAGCAGGGCAAGTGGTTCGGTTCCATCGTCTGCGGCTTTCGGTATCGACATTGAGATTGTGCGATTCATAGCTTCCATCATTTTATCCGCTGAGTAGTCAATCTTCGCTTGAGTATGTATACAACTTTTTGCCATAGCCACAACAAGCCCTGAATAGAAGCCGTGTCCGGTAACATCAGATATTATCATACCCAACTTATCATCTTCAAGAATCAGATAGTCGTAGTAGTCACCGCCGACATCAGCGGCAGGACGGCAATAGCCGGAGATTTCTATGTTCTCCGTGGACAGCTCTCCTTCGGGTAACATCGCCATTTGAATCTCATGTGCTCTTCTTATGTCTTGCCGCCAGCGTTCCTGTTCCAAAGCGGCTTCTACCTGAATATTAACATCCTGGCGCAGCTTGCCTGTCAAAATGTTGAGAATACCTAAAGCCAGTTCATGGCTTTCCAAAAGTGCCTCCTGGAAATCTTTCCGCTCCCACTTCAACAACAGGACGTCCGTTTCTGCGATGACGGAGGTACTACGCGGGCCGTCGTCTATCAATGCGAATTCGCCAACGCATTCGCCACTGCTACGGGTAACCAACTTAATGTTGCTTTCTTCGATGCTTACTGTGCCATCCACCACAAGATAAACAGCATCACCGATATCCCCCTCGGAGAAAATGGTTGTCCCCGCTTTCGCCTCAATTTCATGCATACTCTTGCTAATGTGCATTAAGGAATATTCTGGCACTTGGGCAAAAAGGTTTGTCGTTTTCAGGAATACTATCCTATCAAATTTTGACTTCATCTTTTTTTCGGCAGGATACCCCTTCTGATTGCTTCAATCAGGGTCGGCATTCATTTTTAAATCATAGATTTACTTTCTGCCGACAAAGGGGAGGAATGCCGCTTTTCTCTCCTTAAATATAACTTGAAGTTGCAGGTTGAATTAATGTCAACTTCTTGTAAGATATACCTCCAATCAACATTTCTCCATCAAGAGATGCAATGGCAAAACTACCACTACTCCTACGCCCTTGAATATATCCTACGACATCTCCCAACTTGGGATGATTGCACTTGACCTTATCCCACAGTCTGAATCCGAATATCTCTGCCTGTCTCTTGTACTTGACTATCGGTTGTCCCTTCTTAGGTGGAGAAATGTAGTCGTGTGGGTAACGGTTCTTAACCTGCCTCTCAAGTATATACCATTGAGGCATTCTGAAAGTCTGACCCTCGCACAACGAGAGCATCATTGATTTGTGACTTTGGTAACTCCAATTGATTACGATGATATTTTGTTGTCGCACCAAAAGTCACTTCTACAACAAAGTCCTTATGTAACTCAGATAAAAGATAGTTCTTGTAACTTTGAGTCAATGCGCTGTACTGGAAACCCTTCTTGCGCTTGACTTTCTTCCATACCTTCGGAACATTATTAACCCCGCATCTTGCACACCCGGTCTTCACCCTGTTGAGGAACCGTGGACTATCACCGGGTGATAGTCGGGGCTGGTGAAGTACCCACAGGGGCTGATAACTGGATAACGTAGTATCAAAGGATACACAGGCTGTCAACATAGGGCTTGCATGGATAATCAAGCCCCTTCTGAATCTATGATTCAGGAGGGGTATGTTGACTATCTGCTGGACATTGTAACATCGCTCTGCTAATGAGGCAACCATCCATTCACCAGTCCACATCGCGTCGAAGAGCAGTTTTATGAAAATCCCCTCATCATCTTCGTGGCAGAGGCGGTTACGATTATCTTCGCCCTCATAATTAGTATCTGCTGATTTTCTCTTCCAGGAGCGCAATAATCAGTGCAACGTATTATTGCAAAAATACACTTCGTTGATTTTTGCACTCCTTACTAATTAGATGGCATTTGCTTTTATATACTCCTTGACTTCGCGTATCATTTCTTTTCTATGGCGCATATAGTATCGAAGAGCCTCCATAAAGTCATCTTCCATTAAGTCTTGAAAATCTTCCTGAATGTCCTCCACTGTTTTTCCGCTTTCAAAGTAGGCGGCTATCCTCGAAACTGGAACGTTCGAGCCTACTATCAGAGGTACAGCTTCTTTGCTATGGCGAACTACCCTTGTGCAGTCGGTCAGTTGGTACCCCAGCAAAAGGCTGACAGTACGCAGTTCCAATTCACTGGTGAGTCTCCGTGAGGCTGAAGGCGCAACATACAGCCGTTTCGTAGCATTATCTGCTCCTTCAGATTTGTAGATGACATAACCTCTATTCCTCAACCGTTTTAACGCGGAAAGGACATCCTTTGATACTGCTCCTACCTTCTCCGCTATATCGGAAACATCGCCATCTTTTATTGTGAAATCACTGCGCCTCAACGCAAAATTTGGAATGCTTTTCTTCAGTTTATCTTCTTCAGCCCGGTCGCACGGCATGTTATCATCTCCCAAGTTATTTTCAATATCAAGTTTGATATTTTGTAATACCCCGGAACGCCTGTTTCACGGGGCGGGCAGGTGTCCTTTGGCCACGCACCCAATTTAGCTAAAGTATACATCTTATCAGCAGTATTTGTCAACCGTTAAAAGAGATCCCAGAGATTCTCGGAAAAGCAATAAAAAAGAAGCTGGAAAAATAGCAAATTCATTGACAGTTTGACAATTTTATGATAGGATTTTACTAATAATTGCTTCTTACCGGGTTACAAAAACATGGACATAACTTGCATTCAAAACATAACCATATTAGGCGTCGGCTTGATAGGTGGTTCGTTGGGGGCGGCGCTCAAGAGAATAGATTTTCCTGGGACACTAATTGGTTTAGGAAGGCGTAGGAGTTCCTTAGAGATTGCTTTGGACAAAGGCATCGTGGACAACATTACTCTGGATTTTGCCGAAGCGATTGAACCGGCTGACATTGTGGTAGTTTGTACCCCTGTTGAATTAATTCCCGAAATGGTAAAGCGTGCTTGTGAGCATGCCAAAGACGGTTGCGTGATTACAGATGTTGGCAGTGTCAAGCGACAGATAGTTGAAGAAGTTGATAGGTTTCTACCTGAGAATCTGCACTTTGTGGGTGCTCACCCGATGGCTGGTTCAGAAAAAAGCGGTCCAGCAGCGGCAGACCCTGACCTCTTTAAAAATGCTGACTGTATTTTAACTCCGACCAAAAAAACAACCGAAGAATCTGTTCAGCTTGTCCGTTCGCTTTGGGAGAGCGTCGGTGCGAATACCAGCATTATGTCTCCAACTGAACACGATTTTTTAATTGCCGCCGCGAGCCATCTGCCCCATCTTGTGGCGTGTGTTTTGACCGAAACGGTCAATGAGTTCAGTAACAACAAGGGTAAAGCTCTGGATTTCACTGCAACGGGATTTAAGGATACAACAAGAATCGCTTCCGGTTCGCCAGAAATCTGGAAGAACATTTTTTTGCAAAATGGCGATATGCTTATCCCAATAATCGACAAATTCGTGGAGAACATTGAAGAATTCGGAAGGTTGCTTGTGAATAAAGATGAAGAGAGTATCCAAAGGGCACTGAAACGAGCTAAGGCTATTCGGGATATTTTACGAACCAATCTACCAAAGTCAAGATAGTTGGGTAATTGGGTAGTTGTCCATTACAGGTGTAAAAAGATGATGCAAAATATCACAATAAAACCAACAGAAAACTTAAAAGGTGAAATTACCGTTCCCGGCGACAAATCCATCTCTCACCGTTCAGTAATGTTGGGTTCGTTAGCGGAGGGCGAGACGCTGATAAAAAATTTTCTGATGGGCGAAGATTGTCTGAATACGCTGAAGGCGTTCAGTGCGATGGGCATTCAGACTGAAATGAGAAACGATGGAACGGTTACGATTCACGGAAAAGGGGTGGACGGTTTGAAGGAACCTTCCGACGTGTTAAACATCGGGAATTCTGGCACATCCATCCGCATCATGTCCGGTATTTTGGCGGGACAGCCTTTTTATTCTGTCGTTACGGGAGACGAATCTATCAGAAAACGCCCGATGGAACGAATCACACAACCTTTACGGCAGATGGGCGCGCAGATTTACGGACGAGAAAATGGTCAAAAAGCCCCGCTTACCATCATAGGCGGCAACCTGAAAGCGATTCATTACAACACTCCTGTAGCGAGTGCGCAGGTGAAATCGTCTATTCTCCTTGCGGGATTGTTTGCGGATGGAGATACGATTGTGACCGAACCTTCTCCATCTCGCGACCACACCGAACGCATGTTGCGCTTCTTTGGCGCGGATGTTCAAAAGGACGGGCTTACCTGTCAGGTGAAAAGTCGCCCGCAACTGAAAGCGCAGGAGATTGCCGTCCCCGGCGATATTTCATCGGCGGCGTATTTTATCGTAGCAGCTTTAATCTGTCCGGGTTCTGAGGTTGTCATAAAGGATGTCGGCGTGAACCCGACGCGCATCGGTATGCTTCAGGCTTTGCAAATGATGGGCGCTCGAATTCAAGTGGAAAACGAAAGCGAAGTCTCCGGTGAACCAGTTGCGGATATTAGCGTCGCTTACAGCAACTTACACGGCAGGACTTTTAGTGGTGACTTGATAGTGAAGATGATAGATGAAATTCCGCTCATCGCAGTCGCCGCTACACAGGCGGAAGGCGAAACTATAATCAAGGACGCTAAGGAACTGCGCGTGAAAGAAACCGATAGAATAGCAGCAATCGCCGAAGGATTGCAAAACATGGGAGCGAAGGTGAAAGAGCTTGACGATGGGCTGATTATCGCTGGAAATCAAAAGTTGCGTGGCGCTACATGCAAAAGCTATTTTGACCACAGAATTGCGATGTCGATGGCGGTAGCCGCGCTGATTGCCGAAGGTGAAACAACCATTGAGAATGTTGAGTGTGTGGATACCTCATTTCCCGGATTCTGGGAAACATTAAAGCTGTAGGTCAATTTTCCAAACTCAATTGTCGAGATATGAATCTCTAGTGATTCGTTTCATAAGTCCGTATAGGGTTCGACAGCAGGTGGACGGACAGAGAAAGTCCGCTACAACGGAGTAATACTGCGTAGTGTCTCCTCTCTGTCTGGACATTTCTTACCACATAGTGTATTATTGCAAAAATACACTTCGTTGATTTTCGCACTCCTCTTCAAAACCCTATATGAACTTAAAAAATAAACCACTAAAAATTTGAGAGGTGACTGATATGAAAGCGTACTTTTTTATGAGATGCCTGTTGGTAGTTGTAATAATGGGCTTTGTTGTAGGGTGTGGTAAGAAGGGCGTTCAATTCGCAGACCAAAATTTGGAGATGGCAATAAGGGATGCGATACGAAAGTCCGAAGGAGCAATTCGGAAATCAGATTTAGAAGGCTTGGTGCATTTGAGAGCTCGTAGAATAAATATCGCCGAGCTCAATGGCATCGAGCACTGCATCAATTTGCAGTTTTTGGACTTAGATGGCAATCGCCAGATAATAGACATAAGCCCTTTGAGCAAGTTGACCAAACTACGACATCTGGATTTAGATGCCAATCAGATAATTGATATAAGTCCATTGAGTCGTCTGACTAACTTGCAGGATTTGTCTTTGATACACAATCCTGTAATCGACATAAGTCCATTGAGCAATCTAACTAATTTGCAGGCACTATCTTTGCGTGGTATCCTATTAGATGATATAAGTCCACTGGGCAGTTTGACTAACTTGCAACGGCTGTCTCTTGGTAAAACCAAGGTATCGGACATAGGTACTTTGGCTAAACTAACAGATTTGAGAGCACTCTACCTTACCCACAATTGGATAACTGACATTTCTGCACTAAAAGTGCTTACAAAGATTGGGGGTAAGGGTGGATGGGAGTCAACACAGAATGGAATCTCTCTTCACCTTTACCTTTCATACAACCAAATAGAAGATATAAGCTCTCTTGTAGACAACCCTGGTATTGGAAGGGGAGATGGAATTGAGCTTCAGGGGAATCCCCTTAATGATGAAGCATACGAAGTTCATATCCCTGCCCTTGAGGAAAGAGGGGTGAATGTCCTGTTTGACCCAAATCCAGAGGAATGGGAAGGCGATGAAGTATCAGAAAAGAAGATCCAACGATGTTCCTTTTGTGGTAAAAGTAAGGACGAAGCGAGAAAATTGGTAGCAGGGAGTAATGATGTTTTTATCTGCGACGAATGTGTGGAGGTGTGCAGTGCCATTCTCGCAGATGAACTTGATGAACCCTAATCCCTTCAAGGTGTTCAAAAACAAAAAGGAAGGCGAAGGTGAATAGTACCTTGTCAAGGTTAAAATGATGGGTAGCCGCGACCCTACGTGGTCGCTTTTGGCAGACACATTGGTCTCGGATGAAGCTTTGATAATACATTAGAGGAGAAAACGCAATGAACTATAACACCGTAATTATTTTTGGCGCGCATGCAGACGATGAAATCACAATGGCTGGCACTATTACCAAAATGTCGCAAGCGGGTGTCAGGGTTGTCGTCGTGACGATGACAAACGGATGTGAAGGTTACCCGCGCCCGGAAATGAAGGATACGATTGTCCAACTGCGTCAGCAGGAGGCAGTTGAGTGCGACAAGGTTTTGGGCATACAGCGTCGTGAAATTTTGGATATTCCCGACATGGGATTGGTAAACAACAAGGAAACCCTCAAACAGTGCATAAAGATTATCCGCGAGGAACGCCCCGATGCCGTCTTCACCCACGGACCGGTAGACAGACACCGCGACCATTTGAATACACACGCTATCAGCGTAGAGGCTCGTTGGCATTCGGGAGAACCGGTAGCGGTAGAACTGGGTGAACCCTGGTATCCGCCGTATATGTACTACTACAAGGGCGTTACAACCCCAAAACCAAGCGTACTTATCGACGTGACAGAAACTGGGGAAAAGCGGGCAGAGTCCCTCGCTACCCAAGTATCTCAGCATACGCTTTTTAGACGCACAAAAGAGGAGTTTCTGGCGGAAGCAGAATCAATTAAAAAGAACCGCCCCAAACGAACCGAAAAATTCTGGATAGCAGAAGCGGTGGAAATTCATGATTTTCTTCCGAAAGGAATCTGAGTAAATAGATTTTGGGAAGAAATTGCCTTGAAATGAATATGAAAAATATGGTACAGTATGAGCATCCGTTGCTAATTCATAACAACGGAATCTGGCGATTGCCAGAAATAAACAATAGGAGGCTTAACAATGAGACATCAATGGCTGTTGCTATTGGTTATAACAATGTTTGTTGTATCATCCAGTTTTTTGACCTATGCAGAGGTAGAATATACCGGCAAAGATACAGAGACACAAGGCGATTGGATGGACGAATACGGTGAAAATGGGGCGATTCTTTTTGCGCCCACAGATTTAACTGACCTAAGAGATATTAGTGCATATGATGACGGTGGTAATCAACGATGGGATTGGGCTAATCCAACACCCGATGAAAGAGGGTTGTTATATCCTGACGAATCGGGGAACCGTGCAGGCTCTTGTATGTTCAATAATCCCGTCGGCGTGGTTACCATAGAAACAAATCTCCGCGATTACCAGGTAGCAGTTTATGCTGTCGATTGGGATAGTTCCGTGCGTGTCCAGGATATGGTAGGCTTCCAGGGCAATAACGCTCCTAATGCACCTGACGTCACAGTCGAGAATCCTGAATTTAATGCAGGCGTATATTATCTATGGCATGTGACTGGAAATGACCCATTTAAGCTCCAAATTACTCATACAGGTGGAGCGAATTGGGTTATATCGGGCATCTTCGTGGATGACCTGGGGGGAACGCCAGTTCAACTCAAAGACAAGCTCGCTACCACTTGGGGACGAATCAAACAGTAGCTTTCCAATAGAACCATTTCGTACAACTTCTTTAGGGCTGAAAGACAACATCTTTCAGCCCTAAAGTGGTTGATTTCTCAAATTCATATAGGATAAGTAATTGTAAAGGAGCTCTGTAGCAGCTTCAAAAAAATTAAGTAATTCTTAGTTTTTTTGCGCTTTTTTACATGGCTTCGAGTCTCAGCAGGGAATTAAGCTGAATCCCTTTTGGGAAGGTCAAATATCCAGAACTCTTCTGGATATCCTGCTACGTGTTCTGTTTGCCATGTCTTTTCGGCAAAATTTGCCGAAAAGACTCAAGGCAGTCACCCTGGGTTTATCCAGCCCATGGCACTGATGGTTGGTGAGAATGTTCAATCCGACTTAATAAGAGAACAGACGCACATTGATGAGGATAACAATATCCCCTTTGGGAGAGGTCTTAAATGACACCAAAAGTTTTTGTTATAGATAAAAAAAATAAACCCTTGCTACCAACTCATCCCGCAAGAGCGAGGAAGTTGTTGCGACAAGGGAAGGCAAAAGTGAAAAGAGTAGTTCCCTTTACGATACAACTTGATAAAGTCGTTGATTCACCCGTTGGTTCCTTTGCTGTTGGTATAGATGATGGCGCCAAGTACGTTGGCATTTCTGTTGTTAATGAAACCACCAAAGAAGTTGTCTTTTATGGTGCGATTCAATTACGTCAGGATGTTTCACGGCGTATCAAACAGAGAGCCTCCTACAGGAGGACTCGCCGCAGCAGAAAGTGTAGACACAGGAAAGCAAGGTTTAATAATCGCAAGCAGAAAACTCCCCAACCTTCGATTCGTCAAAGAAAGGAATCTGTCTTGCGCGCCGTTGATGATTTAAGGAAAGTTTTGAACATCACGGCAGCTATCATTGAGCAGGGACAATTTGATGTCTCCTCCCAAGTAGCAGGCAGAAAGTTGGTCGGCGATGAATTTCAGAAAAGCGAGTATCAGGGTAGAAACTTCCGAGCTAAAGTCTTATGGCGTGATAATTACACCTGTATTCGTTGCAAAAGTAATGACAAACTCAACGCTCATCATATCCTGCGCCAAATAGAAGGCGGCACTGATACTCCCAAGAATGGCGTAACTCTCTGTGAGGATTGTCATTCATCCCTTCATTCGGGAGAATGGATACTACAAAAGAAGCCAAAAACCTTCAAGTATCCAATGCACTTAATGCAAGGAAAGCGATATATCTATGAACTTCTGTGCAACGTTTTTGATAGAGTGGAGATGTGTGTTGGATGGATGACATCGCACTGGCGAAAGAATATCGGCTTACCAAAGAGTCACGTCAATGATGCAATCGCTATGGTTACAAGAAATTACAGCCCAACAATAGCTTCCCTTGAATATACCATCCTGCCTAAGCGAGCAAAAGTCTGGGAGGACAATCCTACTAAACAATGTAATGAAAAAATGCACTTTAGGCATTATGATTTAGTTAAAGCTAAACATAGAACGAAAGGATCGGTTTACGGTTCCGTTCGTTCACTCAAGGCAAAAGTTATGACTTTAAGGACTAAAGACGACGCTAATTTTCCTGTTAGTTACCGAAAATCAAGGTTATTGACCAGGTTCAATCGTATCATTTACTTGTATTAAAAAGAAAGGAAGGTGAAAAACCTGGTTCAGGAAAGTGTAAAAACAGATAGAAACACTTAGGAAAAAAGAACCAGGAAATTTATATGTTAAGACGGATGTTCATAATTTTAACCACCACGCTTTTGTGCGGGTTGATGTGTGTAAATTACGCATTATCCGTTGATACAAGCGAGCTTATGGCCTATTGGTCATTTGATAAAGGCTCCGGTCAAACGGTATCCGATGACAGTGGGAATGGACATGAAGGTAAAATAATGGATGCGGAATGGGCAAAAGAGGGAAAGAGTGGCAGCGGAATGTTCTTCGACGGGGTGGGTGCCTTTGTTGATGTTGCTTCAGCCCCGAATTTGGACCCGCAGGAAGAGCATTGGACAATTGAACTTTGGCTTAAACGTGCCGATGTCGCAGGAGGCTGGCAGAAAATCATGACGAAATACCCAGGTAATTGGACTGGATATCGAATCGGCTTCCTGGATAGTAACATCCATGTCATTTTTGGTACAGGGCCAGCACCCAACAGTGTTGAATTTCAAACGTCAATGACAATCCAGGATATGGAGTGGCATCATGTGGCAGCCGTCTTCGATAGAAGCGGCGACGCTGTCATTTACATTGATGCAGAGCCTGATGACACGACAGCGAGCATTAAAAACATTGGCTCAGTAAAAGTGGACAACAATGTTGAGATAGGACGATGCCTTTGGTGCGGCGGGGGTATTTCGTTGGGTTTTC
>CAZRLY010000102.1:0-18516 GCA_964601015.1 uncultured bacterium | reverse complement strand
GAGCCAATCGTGTCTCCTTATTAAAACCGATATAAAGTATCCGTGTTGGTTAATGACCGCAACAGACCAGCACCGTGGCTTTAGCTTATGTCTTTAGACCGGTGGTGAATAGCAATTTAACTAAATTATCAACCGATATGCGATAATACATTATTGAAAGATAAGCTAAGGAGCAATTTATGAAATCTGAGAATCGTTTTTTTGATGTGACACCAAAGGTTGTACGTGCTAATCAGGAATCCGTTATCAAGATACAGCCTCTCTTTGAACACTGTCTTTTCAAGGATGATGCTGAATATATCGTTACCTATTTTCCCACCGAGGAGTTTGCCCAACGCAGTGGATGGCCGCAGCGGAGCAAAATCACCCTTAAACCCACGGAGGGAGTGTTGCACATCCCACAATATTTTGAGGATGAACAGGAGCATGTCCTGTTAGTGGGAGAGCAGAGGGGCGAAAGTCGGAAGTCTATTGGTGGTTTTCGCATTTACTCTGTCAAAAAGGATTTGTTCGTCCGCAAGCCCTACAAGGGAGAGATGCACATCCACAGTTGTCGGTCAGATGGAAGAGAGTCGCCGGGCTACGTTGCGGGCGCGTGTCGGCGGATAGGCTTCGATTTCATGGCTCTAACTGACCACAAACAGTATGCGCCTTCTTTTGAGGCACAGCGTGCTTTCGACGGGGTTGACTTGGATATACGCATTTTTCCGGGCGAAGAGGTACATCCTCCTGGGAACCCCGTCCATATTGTCAACTTCGGGGGGCATTTTAGCATTAACGAGCAATTTTCCCGCGAGAAGTACCGCGCAGAGGTGCAAAGCATCGAAGCCACGCTTGACGACTTACCACCCGGCGTTGATAAATACCAGTACGCATCAAGTTGCTGGTGTTTTGACAAGATTCGGGAGGCTGGCGGGCTGGGCATTTTTTGTCACCCCTATTGGTTCACAGGACATCGTTATGCACCTTCGGGTGCGTTGACATCGTGTTTGTTCGAGCAGCAACCGTTCGATGCTTACGAGGTTTTATCAGGATACCGTCAGCCTAATGTGGATTCAAATACGCTACAGGTGGCACGTTACCACGAAGAGCGCGCAAGGGGCAAGCAAATACCCATTGTGGGTGTGAGCGATGGGCATGGTTGCGAGCGAGGTGAGCTTTTTGGTTGGTATTATACGATAGTTTTTTCGCCCACGCTTGATTTGACCAACCTTATTGAGAGTGTGAAAGCTCTCTATTCCGTTGCGGTTGAAGCGATACCCGGAGAATCGGTGCGTGCCTACGGGCCCTTCCGGCTGGTCAAATATGCCCTGTTCCTGCTGCGCGAGGTGATGCCGCAACACGATGAACTCTGCTTGGAGGAAGGTAGGCTCATGTTGAGACATCTCGCTGGAGATGCCTCTGCACCGTCGTTGCTCCATGCGCTCCAAGGGCGCACGGCTACTTTACTTGACCGATATTGGGGATAAGTCTGAATTTCGTCCACCTACCTAATGGTCAATTTTTAAAATTCGTATATACCTTTCCACAGAATATTTTGCTGCTAAAAAAACCGAGTTTGTCGGAAAAACTCGGTTTCTATTACCCTAATCTTTTTTGTGGATTGGTATAGGGTTTAAAGGAACTTCAATTTTTTTACAAGGAGAAATCAAAATGTATAAAGTTGGTATTGTTGGGCTTGGCAGCATTGCCGCGCGCTATGCAAAACCAGAAGACCAATATCCTTACTGTCACACAGGGGGTATTCGTCTTTGCGATTCAACCGAGTTAGTGGCTGTTGCCGATTTATCAGAAGAACGATGTGCCGAGTTTGAGCAGACATGGGGGCCAGCGTTTCCGCCAAACTCGATTCGCTACTATGGAACAGGCGTGGAAATGATGGAGAAAGAGTCGCTTGATATCGTTGCGGTATGTGTACGTGGCCCTCATCACTACAAAGTGGCTATGGAGGTAATTGAGGCTGGCACCAAGTTCATCTTTATCGAAAAACCGATGGGTTGTTCCTTAGCCGAGGTGGATGAAATGACCGAAGCCGCAGAAACCAAGGGCATTCCCATCATCGTGGACTACTCACGCCATTGGGCACCGCATTTGCTCCGCCTACAAGAGTTGGTCAGTGACGGATTAATCGGCGACGTACAATCCGTCATCGGATACTGCGGAGGTGGCATCCTCTCATTTGCCATCCACACGACTGACCTAATTTGCCAGTTCGCCGGTTATGCACCGGTATCGGTCAGTGCTTTTATCCCTCCACAGGGGGGCGGAGCACCCGAAGGCTATGAGCCAGAGCCTGGCATTATCGGCGCTACCATCCGCTTCGCTAATGGTGTCACGGGCTACCACGTTGGTCAGCACGGCCCAGTGACCGGATTTTCTGTGGATGTGCTTGGCAACGAAGGCAGCCTGCGGGCAGGCATGTACATCGGCACATCAGTTCGCAATAAAAGTGGACCGGTGGACAACAGCACCCTGAATCTTCCGGAAAACGCCAGCGTGTTCAAAGTAGCTTATGGACAAATCGCTGCTTATCTGGATGGAGGCGCACTGCCACATTGCGCCCGCGATGATTATATGGCAGTCAATGAAATCGGCTTCGCCACGATTGAGAGCGGATTAACCGGCCAGACGATTGCCATTCCATGTCAAAAACGTAATCGACTCATCTTCGCAAATGGATGATGTTTAGGTAATTTTCAGAACGCCGCTTGGCATCTCGGATGAAGCCTCAAAGCCCGAAGCGAAGCGGGCTTTTCAGAGGCTCCGAGCAGATACCAAGCCCCTCTCTATCCTACAAGTGGACAAAAACGCAATAAGAAAATCACAATTTTGCTATTAGTTTTGTCACATTTTTGTACTATCATACAGAAAAATCTCCAATTTTTCTTGACGTTAGGATGATAAAGTTATACAATTGATTGAAAGTTGGCAATGGAAATTTTAAGAACTATTATTGCCAAAACAAAAAATTCCAAAAATAAGGAGGCTCAAAATGGTCCAAAACAAAGGGTTGATAATTTCTATTGCTGTTTGTTTCATCCTCTCAGGTGCTGTGTCTTTTGCTTTTGCTGCACCGCGTAATGGGCTTGTCGGTCATTGGTCTTTCAATGAAGGGAAAGGGGACGTAGCCGATGATTCCTCCTCTGAGAAAAACCATGCTAAACTTTGGGGCGATGCGAAGTGGGTAAATGAAGGAATTGCAAAAGGAGGAGGCAAGGGTACCTCCATAGAACTTCCCCTCAATGCTGGGGTCAATGTCCCTGCCCAAGGGGTGGAAAGCCTTGAACAAATTACTGAGGGGATAACCATCGCAGCTTGGATAAAAATCAAAGGCGACCCTATCGATGACCAGGGAAACATTGGTGTCAAACCAGGTTCCTATTATTTGGTCTACCGAGAGGGCAAGCTCGGGATGTATCTTTATGGTCCTTCGACTGATGGCGGTTTAGAATACCAAATGGGTAAAACGACACTGCCATTGAATAAGTGGATACATGTTGCACTTACTTATGATAGCAAGGAGATTAAACTTTACCTTGATGGCGAGGTTGATTACAGCCAAAAAGCAGATAACCCGATTGAAGTAAGAACAAACGAGGCATATTTTGGTATCGGCGTGGAAAGGGAAAGTAGCCGCTTCTTCAACGGCTTAATTGATGAAGTGAGGTTGTATGCAAATATGGCATTAACCCAACAGGAAATCAAAACCAAGCTCATTAAGGAGATTCTTCCCATTGAGTTGCAAGATAAACTTGCAACGACATGGGGTAGTATCAAGGCAAAAAAATAAAGGGTTATTCTGGCCATCGCTTTGATGTCACAAAAAAGGCAGGGAGGTCTCCCTGCCTTTTTTGGAGCATTTTTGATAACGCTCTGGCAGGTGATGGAAGGAGGAAACATGAATATACAATCTATCTCAACCACCCACACAGACAAGGTTATCGACATCGGCTCCCGGCTGGAGCCTTTTGTCGATGATTACCTCATTGACAAGATAAATGGTGCCAGGCTGACGCTACACAAGCCTACACCTCGAAAAGTGGCAATCGCCCACGATAAACCGTGGGAAGGCAACGTCTGCTTCTACCACACAGTCTTCCGGGACGGCGACCATTTTAAAATGTACCACCGCGGCGCTCACTACGACGAGCAAACCGAAAAAATCACCCACCAGGTGGTATGTTACGCCGAGAGCAAGGACGGCATCCATTGGACCAAACCTGAACTGGGACTCATTGAGTTCGATGGCTCCAAGAAGAACAATATCATCTGGGACGGCATCGGCTCGCATAACTTCGCGCCGTTCAAGGACGCCAACCCCAACTGTAAACCGGATGAAAAGTACAAGGCACTGGCGAGCGGGCAGGGAGGGCTGTATGCGTTCAAATCGCCCGACGGCATCCACTGGACGCTGATGAGCGAAGAACCCGTGATTACCGAAGGGGCGTTCGACTCGCAAAACTTAGCGTTCTGGGATACCACGCGCAACCGCTATGTGGACTTCCACCGCGGATTCACGGAGGGCGTGCGTGCCATCATGACAGGCACATCCACCGACTTTCTCAACTGGACGAACCCAGTCTGGCTTGAATATCCCAGCGCGCCGCTCGAACATCTCTACACCAACCAAATCACGCCCTACTACCGCGCCCCGCACATCTTCATGGGATTTCCCAAGCGTTTCATGCCCTCTCGTAGAGTGCTGGAACACCGCTACAGTGGCGTATCTGACGCCGTATTTATGACAAGCCGAGATGGGTTGCGTTTCAAACGCTGGGGTGAGGCGATTATCCGTCCCGGTATGCAGAAGGAACGATGGGGCAACCGCAACAACATGATTGCCTGGGGCATCCTCGAAACCAAATCAGACATCCCCGGCGTTCCCAACGAACTTTCGCTCTATTCAATGGAAGGGTACTATCAGGGTGAGAGTTGCCAGATGCGGCGTTTTACGTTGCGTATCGACGGGTTTGTCTCGGTGCAAACATCGCTCAGTGGCGGCGAAGTTGTTACCAAACCGCTTGTTTTTGAAGGCAGCGAATTGGTCATCAATTTTTCGACTTCTGCCGCGGGCAGCGTGCGCGTCGAGATTCAGGACGCTGAAGGCAAAGCAATCGAAGGTTTCACGCTGGCAGATTCAGCGGAAATCTACGGCGACGAGCTTGAACGCGTCGTAACCTGGAAGGACGGTAGCGACGTAAGCAAGCTACCCGCTGACCCGATTCGTTTGCGCTTCGTCGTAAAGGACGCTGATTTGTATTCGTTGCGGTTTCGTTGATGGGCTTGTTGGACATACGAGGAGGCAAATATGGGAGGATTATCCATAAGCTCGAACATTCTGCTTCTCTTAATCTTTACAAAGGAAGGATAAAGGTTAAAAGCTAAAGGTAGGAGAGAATGGCAAGAAAGCTACCGCTTTCAAGCGTGTAGATGAATTGCCCCCTTCAGCCTTCGACTTTTTGCCTTAAAAACCTTCAGCCTTCAGCCTTTAGCTTTCAGCCTTCTGAACCTGCCGCTTTCAAGCGTGCAGAGGTTCAGTCTCCTTGGTTGGTTATACGGCAGGAAAATGTTCAGTAACAAGGTGAGGCTTGAATCAAGGGAATCTATTCGCAAAGCTCGGATTATACTAATTTGCCTTCTCCTTCTCATATTCGTGAATCTCACGAATTTCCTTTTAGGGTTATCGCCGACGATTGCCTGGAATATGCCGTTGATATTAGATTACCATCGGCTCCGTCTGATTTGGGGTATAAATCTGTCGATTGTAACGTTCGTTTTTGCTTCAACTACTACATTAGCCATACTTGCGAGACATAAGAAAAGATGGATGCTTCTATTCTCGGTTATACTAATTGTCGTTGGCGTTGAATTGTTATTTTGTAGGTGGACTCGGCCACTCGCTTCATCCTTGACAGCAAGGGTATCGCATGACGGCGTCATCCTACAGACGAGTGACTCAAGTTGCGCCGCCGCTGTCTGTGCAAATATATCATGTTTCTATGGAGTGAGAAAGACTGAAAAGGAGATGGCTAAAACATTAGGGACAACAATGTTTGGTACTTGCGTAGCTCAAGTTGTCTACGGGATGGAAAAGTTTGGGTTCAGTTGCCAAAAAATTTATGTGCAAGAGTCCGATTTGAATGCGGTGAATTCGCCTGCTTTACTTTTCGTTGACCATCCTGCCACCGGTCAGGAGTCACATGCGGTTGGCTACATGGGACGTGTTGGAGTTAAAGTCGATATTTGGGACCCACTTTCTGGAAAATTGCTGATGGATGTAGAGGAATTGCGGAAAATATGGCATGGTAAAGCAATTGAAATTAGGAGAAAAAAGCGTTTCGTTCTAAGCAAAGAGGAATTTTTGTTGCCATGAATATGAAAAATTGGTAAAATTACTAACGAGCGGTTTCCAAAGTTGGCAGCGGAAACTGTCAACTTTAAATGCTCGCAAAAGAATTTGGCAAATCAGGCTAATGAGAACATAATTATGTCAACCAATTGTATCCTCAATAAATTTGGCAACCGAGTACGGGCATTACGACACAAAGCAGGAATCTCTCAAGGGAAACTTGCTGAACTAGCTGAAATGCATCGTACCTATGTAAGTGGTATTGAGCGTGGAGAAAGGAACGTTTCCTTAGTGAATATTGTTCGCCTTGCAAAAGCGTTAGGTATCTCTGTAAGTGAACTAATGGAAGGGATTGATTGAATGTTATCACCTTATGCCGGCCTTGATATAGCTCACTGGAAATCCAAAACTCTGGAATTAATCGAACAGCATCCTTTAAGCTTAGAGGAGATTAAGGACGTAGCTCTTAATACGTGGCAAATTTTATGGCAAACAAGGATAGGTGCTGGAGAATCAGCGATGCGCCTTGATGAAATAGATGTTCCTGCAATGGTAATTGGGTATTTTTTTGAGAAATTATACGCGAGAGAACTTGAGATACGCTATCCCAACCAGTGGCGCGGTGGACGAGCCAGAGAGGAGAAAGATTTGGTATGTTTAACTAATTCTCTATTCTCAACAGAGATAAAATCATCCGGTCAACTGGGAACAAAAATATACGGAAACCGTAGTTATAGACAGAAAACAAAAGATGATTCACTGGTATCAAAGGTTGAAAAATCAGGTTACTATATCACAGTCAACTTTTATGGTACAACACTTACCCTATTGCGATTTGGATGGATAGACTATGAAGATTGGAAGCCTCAGAAGGCGGAAACAGGCCAATCAGCTATCTTGAAAAACGAGGGCTACGAGTACAAACTTATTGAAATAACAGGAGAATATAGACTTAATGCACCCGTTGGCTTGCTAAAGGGGGTTGGCGAAAAGCGAATCAAAATATTTGCATCCGAGGGAATCAAAACCATTCGTGACTTATTAGACTACGAAGGAAATAACAACCTTATTCAAAAGTTCAAAGAAAAGGCTAAGGACTTAGAAACAACGTGAATTTAGCTTAACTCGCCAATGTCATATTTCCGTGTAGAAAAACAGAAAAATCAACGGTAGGTCAAGTTGAATGGAGATATCAAATCCTTATGTCAAGTAGCACTTGATAATTTTACAGAGAAACGGTTACTTCATTATACTCCTTTCTACTTGACTGAACAACGCTCCGTCCGTGTAACTTGACTAATGTGACATTGGCGAATTAACTCGTCCCGAACAACTTTAGTTGTGCTTCTTGTTCTTTTTTACCCTTCAAGAAGTTATTTAGCCTGTCCGCAGCAATTTGACAATAATCCGCTCTTATTTCAAAACCAACGACAGGGCGTCCTAAGTTTAGGGCAACTTCGGCAGTGGTTCCAGAGCCCATGAAAAGGTCAAGAACCAATTCTCCTGGATTGGAAGATGCTTTGACAATACGTTCTATGACAGTCACAGGAAACTGAGCCGGGTGGGGTGTTCTTTCTTTAGAGGCTCGGTTCCTGCCAGATGTCACCTTCGGAAATTGCCATACGTCTGTGGGATTTTTTCCCTTTGGGTTTACTTTTATTTTTCCATTCTTCTTCTGGTTAGGATACTTGACATTTGGGTCGCGAATATCATCAAGATTGAAGGTATAATTATCTTTGTTCTTAACATACCACAGGAATTTTTCATTTCTGGGTGAGAAGAATCTTTTACCAGCAACTCCAGCGCTATAATTCCAGACAATCTCTTGAATCAAATAAAAAGGTATCCTTTCCCACAATAAATATGGGATGGGTATTGCCTTAGCACGATTTGGTATCGAAAAATATCCAAGATTAAGCCAAAAGGCACCGTGCGGGCGTGTAATCCGGTAAATCTCTGCAATCCATAATTCGCACCAGTCCAGGTATTCCTCCAATGACATTGGCTTTTCATATTCTTTACCAATGTTATAGGGTGGACTTGTTAATGTTAGCCACACGAAATCAGCCGGTAATTTTTGTAATGCCTGCAAACAGTCCATATTGTAAATAAGACATCCACCGGTCCGATAAAAAGGTTGCCCTAAGATGTCACAAATTTTATCCAGAACCATAATTCCTTCCTCATTTGCTTGATTATGTGACTTATAGTATACAACATTGACATTCAAAAGTCAAGTTATTTTTTGACCGCAAAATTGTGGAGTGTAAGGACTGTGTTATTGCGCCACCCATACGCATTAAGTTAAGAGGAGCGAACGCCGGTTGAGTAGGTTTTGAAGGGAGTGAAAAACCGTATCGAAACCAAGTGAGCGGGGTATGTCGATGCTTGCGATACGTCCTCCGCTTGGTTTCGATACGACTCTCCGATAAAGCCCGACCTGTCTGCGTGCAACGCACAGGCAGGCGACTTCGTCTTACGGCACTCCGTTTCGAGTCTACTCAACCGGCGCTACGGGCTACTCGACCAGCATTTAAAACCATATTTATTCCCTAACTTAATGCGCAGTAGTAGCGGCTGCATTTGCCGTTATTGCCAAATATGTGCCTTGGTACGCTCTGCCGACGGTTATAATTGGGAGTTTGCTGGCGATACCTATTGTTGGAGTTTTGCAGGCATTAAACGACAAAACTTTGAGCGAAAAAGGTTTTATTAAAGTTATACTTGAATCCTACAAACATCTGCCCTTACTCAAAGGAGACAAGCCGCCTAAGAATAAAAACGGTGATGAAACGTGAAAAAAAGAATTGAAGGATTTTCTGATAAAAAGTGGGTTCGGTTCATGTCTGACTATAAACATTCCGCTCCTAACTAAAATCGTTAGTCTCTGTCAAGAATGGTTTCATTTGTACATTTCCCTTGACGGTTACTATTCCAGAATGTTACACTTATTATCATAGAAGTTTTTATTGATAGGGAGGAAATAGTATGGGTGAGCTATTCACATGGTACAACGCTTTGTTTACTGCGCCGCTGTTTTTCGTGTTTCTCTTTGCCATTCTGCAGATAATAGGCGTAAGTTTTCAACTGAGCGGCAGCGGAGAAACGGACGTTGATGTCGATGCCGATGTCGATATGGATGTTGATGTTGACATGGGAGTTGATATGGATGTGGACGTTGAACCCGATATTGATGTGGACATGGATGTTGAGCCTGATGTCGATGTGGATGCTGACGTAGATGCGGATGCCGACATAGACACCGATGCCGAGGCGGCCGGCCCAGGCATCATCCTCAATGTGCTGGGTTTTCTGAACGTCGGCAGAGTACCGTGCATGGTGATTTTGATGTCGCTGTTTGCACTCTGGGGGATTGTAGGGCTGGTTTGTAATAGCATTATCGGTGTCAAGGCAGTTCCGCCCTTGATTGGGTTTTCATTGGGTGCGGCATTTTTCGGTAGCATCTTCGGCACACGATACCTTGCCTTAGGGCTTGCCAGGCTCTTCCCCGCAAGCGAACGCGCTACCAGATACGTTGACCTACTTGGCTTGCAGGCGAGGATAACCAGTGGGCGTGTGACAACAACTTTCGGACAGGCAGTGGTAACCGCTCCTGACGGCAGCAGACTGAATATTTCTTGTCGCATCAGGGAGGGCGAGGACACACTTCTCCGCGGTGATGAGATTCTCCTGGTGCAATATATACCACCATCCCCAAGTCGTCGTTCAGGCTATTTCGAGGTTGTTAAGTTTGACATAGCGCTTTGTTAATCAAAAGTGCGGGTCAGAAACCGAGTTTTTTTTGGAAAAACTCGGTTTCTACATGTGCGATATAATGGCGGTAAATATTGGAGGTGTACTATGTCCAAAGTTGTGAATGAACACACTGTCAAGAAGACGCTTCTGTTGAATCCTGAGAAATTGCGGAAGGTACGAATGATTCTTGGTGCGCCAAGCGATTCGGAAGCAATGAGAATGCTCATTGAACAGGCTCTTGCTTACGAGGAAGTTCTTCAGGCGGCCCGTCGGATACAACAGCGCGGAACCTTCGGCCGGGACTGGGATGAACTAAAAAAGGAGAGACTCATTGAAGATGCTTCAGATTTTTGATAGTTCTGTGCTTATTCCATGGTTCCGAAACAAAGGTTACGACGAATTGATTGTTAGCGCATTGAAATCGAGAAGATTTTTGTTGTGTTCTGTCGTTTGGATGGAGTTATATGCTGGGACGCGTGACCAAACAGACAAGCGTGAGCTTGACCGGATGGAACAAATATTATCTCGAATCAACCGCATCATAACACCTCAAACCCGCGATTTCTACCTTGCAGGTCAAATGATATCCTATTATTCGCGTACATTTGGGACCATTAAACCAAGGGACCATATCTGTGATGTTTTGATAGCTCTTTGCGCTGTCAACATCGGAGCAGAACTTGTTACAGAAAATGCGGAGCACATGCAAATTTGGCAACGAGTATTAGCAAGGTCAAAACAAAGATTGAATCTTCATCTGGTAAACCGCTCTTGATTTTGTTTGTAGTTCAACCCTGTTCGTTTTTGGAGTGAGGTTTTCGTTGGGTTTCGTGCTAACCAACCGTTGAGTTTTTCACATCACGTCACATAGACGTGCACAACAACAAAAAGGAGGAAACAAAAATGGAACCTCAAGTTTGGGGGGTTATTGTTACAGTTGGCATTGCGCTCATTATCATCATATTGGTAGCCTACAAGGCAATGTACAAAAAGATTCCGCCTGATGTCGCGTTGGTCGTTTCAAGCGGCAAAAAGCCCAGAGCTTACTTCGGCGGTACGCTTGTCAATCCAATAAGGTCAAAGGTACACGGAATCTCCTTAAATACGATGAACCTGAGAGTGGAACGCAAGGGTGAGGCGGCTCTCATCACCAAGGATAGCTTGCGTGTGGACATCGTAGCGGAGTTTTTCGTAAGGATTGAGAAAAACGAAGAGGATGTCCTTGCCGCGACTGCCAGTTTGGGTGAAAAAACCACCACGCCAGAAAGCGTGAGTGAACTGTTAGAGGGCAAATTGGTGGGCGCGCTTCGCGCTGTCGCCGCTACAATGGAACTCCAGGAATTGCATGAAAACCGACAGGAATTCCAGGATGAAGTACAAAAAGCATGTCTGGAGGATTTGAAGCAAAACGGTTTCACGTTGGAAACAGTCTCCATCACCAACTTGGACCAAACGTCGCTGGAGGAACTGAATGAGGACAACCAATTCGATGCGGTTGCCATTCGGATGCTTCAGGAAACAGTGCTAAAGGAGAAGCTGGAAACTGAGAAGGACAGAGTTGAATCGGAGATAGGCATTGAGGAGGAGAAGAAACGACAGGAAATAGAAACCAAGCGTGTCAAAGTCGAAACTGAACTCAAAATTGAGCAAGAAGAGACTCGCAAGCTTGCGGAATCTGCGCGCCTTGAAACCGAATCGGCACTCAAGGTGCAGGAAGAAGAGATGCGCAAGATGGCAGAATCCGCCCGCATTGAATCGGGAGCAAAAATTACCAAGAATGAGGAAGAGGTGCGGGCAAAACTAAGCGTTGAACAGAAGCAGATGGAGTTCGAGAAACAAAAACTGGAATTAGAAAAAGACTTAGCGTTTTCCAAAGCGGAACAGGAACAAGCGGTAAAAGAAGCCGAAATTAAAAAGGAGCAGGCGGTTGGGGAAGCAGAGATTGAGCAAAAACGAGTGCTGGAACTTGCCCGTATTATGCAAGAACAGGAGGTGAAGGAAGCTGAGATTGCACAACAAGAAACAGTGGAAAAGGCTGACATTGAACGCGCTTTGACCATTGAGAAGACGAAGATTGAGCAAGAGCAGATGGTTGAGGAAACCAAAGTTAAGCAGGAGCAGGTTGTGGAGGAGGCGCAGATAGACATGAACATCGCGTTGGTCGAGAAGAACCGCGAGGAGAAGGAAGCCGAGGCGACAAGCGCAATCCGGGTTGCCGAGAAGGAAAAAGAGAGTGCGATAGCCGAGACTGCCAGGTTAGAGGCAGACGCCCAAAGAGCGAAAGCGGAGGAGGAAGTGCTTACCGTCGAAGCTATCGAGGGAGCGGAGCGCGAGACCAAAATTAAGCTCATTGAGGCGGAGCAGAAAGCTGAAGAGGAATACGTCGCCAAGCAGAAAATCACTGATGCCGAAGTCTACGAGATTAAGAAGACGGCGGAAGCTGAACTCGAAGCAGCGAAATTGAACGCGGAAGCCACGACATTGTTGGCTGAAGCTCAACTCGAAGAGCTAAAGGCGAAGGCTGAAGGTGAACGGTTAATGGTTGAAGCGAAGAACGTCGTAGATGTGAAACTTCTCACTCAGGACGCAGTGCTCGCGTTGATTGAAGAACTCCCCAAAATCTCAGGTGAGTTGATGAAGCCCGCTGAGAAAATAGAGAGCATTCGTATCCTTGACATTGGCAAAATGGGTGTTGGTGCAGAGAAAAGCGGTGATGGCGGCAGAGGTATGGGCAAAATTGCCAGCGCGGTTTTGAGTGCAGGCGCTGTGGTGCCGATGCTGCGTGAGTTATTCAACTTCTCCGATGTGGACGCCGGCCAGTTGCTACAGAAAACGGCGGAGTACGTGCCCGGCTTGAACAAAGTCATTAGGCCTTCTGAACCCAAGAAGGGCGCACAGGAGACTGCGGAACCGGATGTGCTGGAAGAACCAGTTGAGGAATCACCGGCGCAGGATGTCGTTGAGGAGACGGAGAATGTTTAGCCCGGTGATGAATTTTTCACCTCACGTCGCATCAACTTGACGTACTCCCCGCCCTAAAGACGGGGGTTTCCGTCGCCGGTTTTTATGAAAGGAGGAAACAAAAATGATTTTTACAGCCCCAGTTATCATTGGGATTGTTGTGGTTGCGTTCGTACTCTTTATCATCGCGTTAATAATCTACGCGAGTCTTTACAGGAAGATTCCACCCGATGTCGCCCTTGTCGTCTCTGGCGGCAAAGAAACCAAGTCCTATTTCGGCGGCAGACTCATCAATCCGTTTACTTCCCAGGCACGCGAAATCTCCTTAAATACGATGAACCTGAAAGTGGAACGCGCAGGGGCGGAGGCTTTCATCACCATGGATAGTTTGCGCGTAGACATCACCGCGGAGTTCTTTGTGAAGATTATGCCAGAAGAGAACGATGTCCTTGCCGCGGCTGCCAGTTTAGGAGAAAAAACCGCCACGCCAGATGATGTGAAGATGTTGTTGGAAGGTAAATTGGTGGGCGCGTTACGCGCTGTCGCCGCTACCATGACACTTCAGGATTTGCATGAAAAGCGACAGGAATTTCAGGAGGCTGTTCAAAAAGAGTGCGAGGAAGATTTGAAGCAGAATGGCTTCACACTGGAAACTGTCTCCATCACCGATTTAGACCAAACGCCGCTCGAACAACTTGACCCGGATAACCGGTTTGATGCGGTTGCCATTCGTACAATTCAAGCAAAGGTTCTGGAGGAGAAACTGGCAACCGAAAGAGCCAAAGTCGAATCGGAGATAGGCATCCAGCAAGAGGAGAAACGCTTAGAGGCAGAAATCCAAAGTCTCAAGGTTGAGGCTGAACTCAAAATCCAAGAAGAGGAAACCCGCCAGCAAGCGGAATCAGCGCGCCTCAAGGCGGTAGCGGAACTCTTAGAGCGGGAAGAAGAGGTGAAAAAGATGACGGAATCTGCTCGCTTCAAAGCGGAAGCGGAAGTTGCCAAAAATGAGGAAGAGGTGCGAGCGGAGTTGGAAGTTGAGCAGAAACGGATAGACTTTGATAAGCAAAAACTGGCGTTAGACCAAGAATTAGCCTTTTCCAAGGCAGAACAGGAACGGGCGATGCAAGAAGCTGAGATTAAGAAGGAACAGGCGGTTAAGGAAACTGAGATTAGGTTAGAACGGATGCTGGAGCTTGCCCGCATTGAGCAAGAGCAGGAGGTGAAAGAAGCTGAGATTGAAAAACAAGAGGCGGTGGAAAAGGTTGACATTGAATTCAGTTCGGCTATTGAGAAGGCAAGGGTTGAGCAAGAACGGATGGTTGAGGAAGCCAGGATTAAGCAGCAGCAGTTGATAGAGGAAACAAAGGTAGCCAAGAACATCGCGTTGGTCGAGAAGACTCGCGAGGAGAAGGAAGCCAAAGCGGAGAGTGCTATCCAGATAGCAGAGAAGGAAAAAGAGAGCGCAATAGCTGAAACTCTCAAATTAAAGGCGGACGCTGACAAAACGAAAGCGGAGGAGCAGGTACTTACCGTCGGAGCTGTCGAGGAAGCTGACCGCGAGGCAAAAATTAAGGTAATTGAGGCGGAGCGGAAAGCCGAGGAGGAATACATCGTCAAGCAGAGGCTTGCTGATGCGGAGGCCTACCAGATCATGGAGAAGGCGGAAGCCGAGCGCGATGCAGCGAAATCGAAGGCTGAAGGCATGAAATTGCTGGCAGAAGCAGAACTCGAAAAACTAAAGGCGGAGGCTGAAGGTGAAAAGGAACTGATGGAAGCCAAAAACGCCATTGAGCCAAAGATTCTCGTCCAGGAAGCTGCGCTTGAATTCATTAAACAGCTTCCCGAAATTTCAGGTCAATTGATGAAACCCGCTGAGAAAATAGAGAGCATTCGCATCCTCGACATGGGTGCGACTGGTAAAGCTGGCGAAGGCAGCAGCAGCATAAGCAAGGTTGCCGGTATGATTCTGAACGCGGGAGCCGTAGCGCCAGTTTTGCGAGAAGTTATCAATCTCTCTGGAATTGATGCGGGAAAACTGATTCAGAAAGTCGCTGATTACGTCCCCGGTTTGAACCAGGTGGCTAAAACCGAAGAAGAACCCGATGTGGCACAGGAAGAAGAGGAAAAATCTGAAACATGAAAAGATGATAATACTGGTTAGCCCAATGCCAAAGTAGAATCTTGGGCTAAATATAAAAAACAAGGAGATGTTAAAATATGAGTGAAAATGAAACTCCCGAGGAAGTAAAAGAAGAAGTAGAGGTAATAGAAGAGAAAGCGCTAGTGAAACCCGAGGAGATGGCACCGGTAGAGCAACCCAAAGCCTTTGACAAGGGTGCCATCGTAAACGCGCTTGACATTCAAGCTGTTGACATCCCAGATAAATTTACCATTGTCAAACAGGCTGGTGGTTGGCTGGCTACCCTCAACGCAGATAAGGCTAAAGTAACTATTAGTCTGAAAAGTATGCGCAGACTCGAATATACGCTTCGTTCAGGAGATACCATTGAAAAAGATAAGGATAGTGTAATCATCCTTCAAACGGAGCCTGAAGAAGATGAAGAAAGTGGTACCAGGGTACGCAGTAGTTTGTCCTATCGAAGTAGAAGAAGAGCGGCTGAAGGGGAGCAAACCACCGGGGTAGGAAGTGGAACTGCCACTGCTCGAAGAGGAAGAGCGACTGAAGAAGAACAAACTACTACCGAATAAGCCGGTCATTTTGACCTGTGAGAACATAGGATTTTCGGGATATAGAACTTTTGTATTCCGAAAATCCTCCTCCCAATCCAATTGGGCAAGAGGTTAATTTCTCAATCTTTACTGTGTTATCACATATCCTTTGATAATTCGTCATGAGTTGCTTCTGCCAGTTTGGAATCAATAATCAGGTTGTTCACGTATTCGCCATTCAGCACACTACACACTGCTATTCCTTTCTTTGCACCCGACGCTACTCCCACAATCCGTCGTTGTTCGCGGACTACTAACTCCCGTAGTCTTAATGGACTCACAGAGCAAACACGCTTATTAAATTTGCCCGCGTGTTTCCCTACCGCTTTCCATTCTTTGTGCCCGTCGTCTTCTGCTATCTTTTCCACGAAATACTTCCCGTCTATGCAGATGCAATGGTAAAGAATAGTCGCCGTCGCCTTATCGCTGATGATTTCCTCCGGTTTTATCTTGACTGAACTTAAAGTATCAAGCCATCCTGTATTTCCTTCGAGAAACTCTGGCGTCATTTCTCCGATTCCTACAAAGCCAACGTCAACGTTCTTAGCACCATTAAGCACGCTTAGAATTCTGGGCTGTTTCGGTACAGGGCCAACTGGTCGCGGGGAATCATCGAAACCGATGTACTGGAGCGCGTAGGCTCGGATATTTGACTGTGGATGTGAATAACTGATTCTGCCGATTAAAGTATTTGCTACTATGTCCACTATCTCCGGAAGGGGGCCGTTGTCAAACGGAAATAGCGTGATTCCCTCGCAGTCATACTTCTTGAGAGCCGTAGTCATTGTGGCAAGCGTTGTTCCACCCGACAAGCCAACATTGCTCCCAGGACGAACGAACTCGTCGAAAAACTTCGCCGCTACCTCCCCGACCAAAGTCTTCGTCAACAGGGGGGAGGCGTTCTCAGAAACCTTAACAACCCTAATCTCCTGTAGAAACGGGAACTCGGTTCTAAGAGCCTCTGCAAGCTGTTCATCCAATGGAATTTTATCGGCATTGATTTCCACAACCCCATCATTAAGGCACCTCATGAACATCGCTTCGAGGATATTTTTATCCGCCTTCTTATCCTTCAACCACTTGCTCTCAAGCAAATCTTTGTCCTTATTACTCATATCTAAAATCTCTTTAATGCTTTTTCCCGACGCCATCCACGCAAACACTTTAGCGCACGCGCGTGCATCAGACGTGGCTTCGCGTTTTATCTCCCACCATGAATCTTGTTCAATCCCAATATCCTCTAACACAGAAGGTTCCTCTGCTGAACGTGCCTTTGTTCTACCCAACAGGTAATCTGTGCTTACTTGATAATAATCCGCTAACAGTTGTAGTTGCTTTAACGAAGGATTTCGCTTCCCCCGGTCCCAACTGCCGTATTGGGAAGTGGATATTCGCTCAAGTCCATATTTGTCATCTTGTTGACACATTGTAGTTAGTCCGGCGGCTACCTTTTCTATTGTCAAGTCTTTCTCATATCGCAGAGATGGTAGTTTCAATAACATAATGCTACTCCTTTCTCTTGTATTATAACATATAGGCAGAATAAAAACAATAGAAAATATCATATAACAATATATATGTTTCAAATTGTAATCTTTTTACAATAGGAATTTAGAAATCCAAAATTTGTAGGTAGTTTTTAGAGTGGCTTATAGCATAATGTAAGGTGTTTTTGTTGCTTTATGCGCCATAATCAATGTGGATTATTACACCCTGATGTTGACATTCAGAGCAGAATATAGCATACTTAAAATGTATTTTTAATCTTTACTTTTCGCAATGAGATCTGTTTTATATTATACAAACCCTGAATAAAGGAAGTTCTCAATGGGAACTAAAACAAATACCTTCTGAAGCACAGATGGATTCTACGTTGACCAAAGCAAAATTTTTGAAAAGAAGGGGGTATAATCATGGACCTTATAAAAGCTGATATGGCGACATCTATTATTGCAATTGTATCTGGAAGTATGTTGGTGAATGGAATTTATGTATTATTAAAAACATGGTTTGACGGTTGGAGGAAACGAAAAAGGGAGCTTAAAAAAGAAACACCTAAAATACTTAACACCATAGTAATTAAAGGAAGAAAAGGTCAAAAATTGGAAATTCCCATTGATTCTCAAAATGCGGGAAACCTTGCCGAAGCTATTAAAAAGTTCAAAGATATTCGTAAAAAGGACATTGCGCAAAAAGAGAAAATTTCACAGGGAGAAGATAATGGGTTTCCAGCCAGGATCTAAAACTAGAGTTTCGAGTGCTATTTCAACAGGTAGCGGGGCCCTTTCAAGCGTAGGTGCAGGTACATTGTTAGTGATATTGGCAAAGACGATGCCAGAGGGCAGCCTGCTGAAAGATATATTGCTTTGGGCTGCGCCCTCTGTCACGATTATTTTTAATATGTTGTGGTTATGGGCGAAGAATAATATTGTGCGCCATTTTGAACAAGATATTAAGCATTATTTTGAGCGAAGAAAGTTTGAAAAAGAAACTGAAGAAGTCTTACGTGATTTAAGAGAAATGTGTCAACTACCCCTCCTGAATCATAGATTCAGAAGGGGCTTGCGAAAGCAGGCTCTGAGGTTGACCAGCTTTAGTCTCTGACTACGTTAGGAACGAATAGTCTTTACGAGATAGGTACTGTTGTTTTGTCTTGAATAACGGTTACACCTATTCAAGACAGAGACAGGTGCTTCACCAGCCCAACACTCTACGGTATG